>JAFXKJ010000152.1 GCA_017531765.1 Clostridia bacterium | reverse complement strand
CAGGCGGAGCGGTTGTCATAACGCTCGTATGCGAGCCTTCTGTACACAGCAGGCGGAAGTCCGCCGGGATTCGATGTGTATACTCTTATCTGATTATAATAGACAAAGACGTATCTGAATACAAGGCTCTTTACTTTCTCCATAGACATCCTGTAAACAGGTAGCCTATAGATAAGCTCCTTTTTAAGTGTTGCAAAAAAGCTTTCCATTCTGGTGTTGCCTTATGGACAGAAATATGAAAATTAAGTGATTTTTTGAAAAGGCTGAATTGCTTAAATTGCAAAATATGCAGATCCCACGCTGTATAAATCTCCACAAATTACAGATACTAACATCACGGTTTGAAATTATAACGGGGCGTATCGTTTGCTTCGCAAACAGTGACGTCGTCCCCCTACCAAATGTATTTGTAATTCACAAAGGAGATTTTATATATGAAAGCAACAGGAATCGTACGCCGTATTGATGATTTAGGCAGAGTCGTTATCCCCAAGGAGATCAGAAGAACTATGAGAATAAGAGAGGGCGACCCGCTTGAGATATACACCGACCGCGAGGGCGAGGTCATCTTCAAAAAATATTCCCCCATCGGAGAACTTTCGGAATTCGCTTCGGGATACGCCGAAACACTTTACAAAACCTGCGGTCTTGCCGTGGCGATCTGCGACAGAGATGCCGTCATAGCGTGTGCAGGGTTACCGAAAAAAGAATTCATGGACAAAAAGCTGTCAAAAGATCTTGAAGACCTCATCGACGAGCGAAGTCTGTACGTTTATTCCGGCGGTGAGGAGCTGAAGCTGACCGATCATGGCGCCGGTGCCGTCAGCGTTATGATGCCGATCATAACCGAGGGTGATATCACGGGGGCGGTAGTATCGCTCAAAAAAGCTGACGGGGACACTCTGTCACAGGACGTAGAGGTAAAGCTCATTCAAACGGCGGCAGGCTTCCTTGGACGGCAACTTGAAAACTGAGAAAAGTGCAAGAAAAAATCACTTCGCATCACAGACAAAATCTGCAGATGCGAAGTGATTTTTATTTTTAATACTTTGCAAATCCGAGCATTGAAAGCTCAACGTCGGCAATAAACTGCGGAACAAGGGTCACGGAGGCGGTGAGCATTGTATCTCCAAGAATCTTTACGTTGGAAAGTGCTGTCGCAACGTCGCTTGCATTGCCTTCGTATGTGCTGAATGAAATTTCCGCTGAGGAATCAAAGACAGTGGAATCAAACTTACCCATACCGTCGAAGAACAGCTCCTCGTCGTTAAGGTAATACTCATAGTCAAACTGACAAGTGTTGTCAATGCTGTTGACGGAGAACATTACCACGTCGCTGTCACCATAGGAGTAGTAGTGGAACAGTGTGAAGCAGAGCTCGTCGGTTGTATCATCGTACCAAAGGATATATTCGAATCTGTCACCTGCGGCGTCTGTGACGGAGGTGATTCCCTCAAGCTCCGTAAGTCTTTCTGCTGCAATTCTGAACGCGTTGAAGGAACAGACAGTACATTTTTTGTTAACTACGTTATGACCTGCGACCTCACCGTCGATCTCGCCGCATCTTGTACACGTAGCGGGAGTTACACAAGTAGCTGCCGTGAATTTGTGACCGAAGGCGCCCTGACGGGTAGCACCGCATACACCGCAGGTTTCATCAGTGGTGCAGTTGGCGGGAACATAAACGTGGAGACCTCCATCGGGAAGTACCTCAAGAGCGCATACCGTGCAGGTTGCACCGTCCTTGCATGAAAGACCGATACAAAGGTGACCTGTTGCCATCATATCTACCATTCCGCACTCGGAGCAAACAGATGCTTCAGTGCAGGTAGCCTGGGAAAACTGATGCTCACAGCTACCAAAGAAGTACGTTCTGAGGAAGGATGTAAAGAGCTTTACCGCCTGCTCGCGGGTAACGGACATCTTGGGAGAGGCAACCTTGTTGGAGGTTGACGTACTTGAGATAAGTCCTGCGGAAACTGCGTACTTGACACCGTCAACAGCCCAGTCGGAAATCCCAGAAACGTCGGTATATTCAGCGAGAACGTCCTCGCTGACTTCAACCTCATATTCAGCCTTCTGCATGAATCGCATGAACACCGTAGCAAGCTGTTCACGGGTCATGGTCACATTAGGTGAGAATACTCCCTCACCTGTACCGTTCATGTAGCCGTTTAATGCCGCCCATTCAACAGCCTTAGCGTACCATGAATTCTCGCTGTAATCACAGTCGGAGAAGGTATTCCATGACGTAACGGAAAGGTCGGCACCGATGGCACGTGCAAGCATAACAGCAAAGGTAGCTCGGGTCAATTCACCCTTGGGGTTAAATGTGTATGTGTTTCCCGCACCGGAAATGATTCCGTTGGAGTAGCAGAAGGTAAGTCCCTCTACATACCATGAAGCAGGATCAATATCCTCGAAAGGAAGAAGGCCTTCGGAAGAGGTAACGAGCTGTTGAGTTTCCTCATCCGTGTTTTCTTCATTTGTTTCAGGTACATCGATATCAGCAGGCTCATCTGCGGAAGCGAAAATTCCAAAAGAGTAAACAAGCATTGCAAGCAGAATTATAATTGAAATCAGTTTTTTCATTTGGACCTCCAAAAAACTAAAATATATACTGAAATATAGGAAAGATTATATCACATTTACCCTGACAAGTCAATATTATTTTTTGAACTTCGCCTAATTTCCCTCGACAGTATTTTCCATCAGTTTTTTAGTTGTTTCTGCTCTTTTTTATAAAGTCCGAAAATCACATCGTTCTTTCCAATATGTTTCATTGAATAAAAGAACATATAAACGTCGGTATAGCTTCCCAGAGAGGATAAAATTAACAAATACAGAAAGAAGAAGCTCACAGTCCCCTTTGTTAAGACTGTTACGGCACCGAGCAAAACAAAGAAAACGGAAAACGGCAAAATCAGAGATATCAAATGATCACAGTACTTTGTGTGACCGTTATACAGTGCGCTTGCTGTCCCCTTTCCAACGGTGATAATACACTTGCTGTCAAGCTTTCCTTTAGATAGGGGGAGCAAATGCAGGATTTCGTGAAGGGGCGTTATCACCGCAAGCCAAAATAAGATTCCGACGAGTATGATTTTAAGAAATGAACGTACGCCGACCGTACCTCGTAGCAAATTACGGAAGGCAAAAGCGGTGATCACAAGCATTAACATTAAAATCATGTATATTATGCGGGTATGCTTTCTCACGGTTGTCCAGTCATACCATTTTGTGTATCCGTTCTCTTCGGTTATACCGTTGGTGACATAATCGTAATCTGCGTTTTTTAAGAGTTTCACGTTTCTCTCCTTTTATATATACGAACCGATAAGAGCCACGAGAGAGCATACAGCACAAGAACGGCGCAAAATACCACCGTCACCGCCACGTATTCTCGGTAATGAAGATGAATTCCCTTCGAAAGCATTCCGTTGCCCATAGTGCAAATTGCAATAGTAACGCCAACTATGCCGTATAGGATAATTCTTGCTTTTTCAGCACCGAAGCGTAAAATCAGGGGCAGACTCACCGCTGAAGTAAGGAGAGACGAGCCCATGACCGTCATCATCAGGAATATGAAGCTCTTGATTTCAAAAAATCCGTTAAGACTTGTGGAAACAGCATACGCGACAGAAGTCAAAGTCAGAGCCGCAAGCTGTGAAGAAAGCGCAATAATATATTTTGCAGACACCAGCTGACCCTTAGTATACGGAAGAGTCGCACTGTATTCGTCCCAGCGGAAGGCTTTATCGTAACTAACCAAACCGATGGGGATCATACTGCAAAAGCTGCACGGATAGAGAATAAAAAACAAATTTGTGGAAGGTGAAATAAAGTTCAGAATCACAAAAAACGCCACAATATACATATACGGTCTGAGGTATTTGAAGAGCACGTAAATGTCTTTCAGTATTAATCCTTTCATAGTTTTTCTTCCTCCTTTACCATGAATACAAACAGTTCTTCGATACTGACGGGAAGTACATTTGCTTCAAAGCTCAGCTTTTCGCGAAGGATCAGCGCCTCGGTGTAATACGGATTATCTTTTTTATACACCACCGCTTCCCTCGGAACGCCTGCAAACTCCTCCGACGTCAAACGGACAATGCCGTAATTCGAGAGAAGCGCGTCCTTTTCTTCAGATAGCATGAGTTTTCCTTTATGAAGAAACGTTATATAGTCGCACAGCTTTTCGAGATCACTGACGATGTGGGAAGAGATCAGTACCGAGTGATGCTCAACTCTCGTGAAATCGCAAAGAAGCTCAAGAATACGGTCACGGTCTACGGGGTCGATACCTGAGGTGGCTTCATCAAGGATCAGCAATTTAGCGCCGTGAGACATTGCAACGGCTAAGCCAAGCTTCATTTTCATTCCTCTTGAATATTTGCCGAAGGGCTTTTTGGTATCTATTGATAAGAGGTCTAAAATCCATCGGTAACGTTCACTGTCCCATTTTTTGAAGGTGTGGCGCATTATACGCTCAACCTGACAGGCATTCAGGCAAGCGGGAATACCTACCTCGTCCAAAACGATGCCGATCTCGTTTTTTATTAAGTCAATGTCTTTTGCCGTATCTTTGCCGAGAACCGTAATATCACCGCCGTCGCGACTGATCATGTTAATTATGAGCTTGATCATGGTACTTTTCCCCGCCCCGTTTTCTCCCACAAGGCCCATAATACATCCCGACGGCAAAGTCAGATTTATGTTATCGAGAGTAAAAGTATCATATTTTTTCGTCAGACCTCTCAGTTCGATTGCATTCATAATGTACGTCTCTCCTTTCAGTTTTCTTCTTTCATAATGAATTTGACCATATCCACCACATCCTCGGTTTTCAGCGAGCAAGCCGCCGACAGGGTGGCTATTTTTTCAATGTATTCTTCGATAAGCTTAAGATTTTCTTCACGGATCAGTTCAACGTTTTTCGAAGCTACGTAACACCCTTTGGCGGGAACGGTGTATATAAAGCCTTCCCTCTCAAGCTCCTCGTAAGCCCGCTTGGTAGTGATAAAGCTGATCTTCAAATCCTTTGCAAGTCCTCTGATGGACGGTAAAAGTTCGTTTTCTCTGAGAGTACCGTTTATTATCTGTCCCTTGATCTGGGAATAAATCTGATCGTATATGGGACTACCGCTTTTATTATCGATTATTATATTCAAGCGCTCACCTCCGTGATTACTGTGTATATACATTATATACAGCTTGGGCGAAGTTGTCAAGAGAAAAATGATAATTTCCAAGAAAATTTACGGTGATACGTCTCGTTACCTCGACACGCTTGCTGTTGTATGCTATAATAAACTCAACGGAAAGTTGAGAAGGATTCGTTTTCAAGTCGCTTCCTATTCACCAAGCTTTGTGTTATAATATGATCACGGTACCGATATTTAATTTACAGGAGTTCATTATGGCATCGACAATGGGAAAGATAATCAAAGAGCTGCGCAAAAAAAGCGGTTTTACACAGGAAGAGCTTGCAGAACGGCTTGGGGTAACCTATCAGGCAGTATCAAAATGGGAATCGGGGACGGGAATGCCCGACATTTCCCAGATAGTCCCCCTTGCATCCATATTCAAGGTCACAACGGACGTACTGTTTGGTGTTGCCGACACGATCGAAGAGGATGAGGTATGGGAAACCGTGAAGCTTGCCGACAGAATGAAAGAATACGGTAATATTAAAACGTATTTAGCCGCTTACGATCTTTTGCTTGACACTCTAAAGAAATATCCGGGCAATCTGTTCGTCATGATAAATTGTATGCAGCACGGAATAGCACTTGCTTTGCCGGAAAACGGGTGGCTCTACGCAAAAGAACGTGCAAAGGAGATCGCATCGGAAACGATTCGGCAAGCCAATTTTGTTATAGCAAATTCGAAACATATACCAAGTATATTATTCGCGCGTCAGATCTTGATCCATCTGTATTGCAGTCAAGGAAAATTCGATTTAGCTATAAATGAATGCGATTTTCCGATTCGCACGGATTTGACGGCATGCTCAAATCATGCAATCATTAAAGAATACATGAAGGATTATAAGCGAGCCGCAGAATCACTGTGTACCGATATTGATTATATGCTGCAGGGATTTGAAAATAACATTGCGCGTCTTGGTAAAGCATACTATAACGACGGCAAATATGCGGACGCCATCGCGGTATACGAAAGATTTTTCGAGATCATGCGTGTAATTTTCAAGGACGAGCTCCCCCTTTCCTATCACGATTTCGATTCGGGAGACTGCTATTTGTTATTGGCAGAGGCGTATCTTGCCGCAGGAGACACCGCCAAGGCGATGGATGCCGTAGAAAAATCCGTTATGTATTATATTGATCTGTGTAACGCATATGAGGAAGAAAAAATATCACCTCGCGGTAACATCAAATCTCCGATCGTCAGGGAAACAGAGCTTGTTACATGGGTGACAAAGGATACTATTAAGCGAAAGCTACTTGACAAGTTAAGTGAAAAAGGGATTCAGTCGTTGGCAAATGAGGCAAGATTTGCCGAGTTAGTGGAGATTGTGAATGATCAAAAATAAATAAAACGAAAAACACCATCGCTATATGAGTCCATAAACAGCACCGGAGAATACCGGTAAACGTCATCTTTGGTAGTAAAGGTGACTTACCAAGCGAGAATTTTCCATCGTTTTTCAAAGCATTCCGGAAAGGCTGGATAGAAGTCCTATCTGATGAATAAAAAGAGTGAATCAAGACCGATGCTGAATATTCCGAATGCTTTATTGAATAATAAGCACTAAATCATTGAGGGACTGTCTCTTTTGTGCAGTCCCTCTGTTACTTTTATGAGTGAGTATCTTTGTGCAGGATGATTTCTGCAAAATAGATGTTATTCTATAAAACCCGTTGTCTTACAATTTCATACATCAAGACAGATGCGGCACAGCTTACGTTAAATGAAGTTGCATATGAATACGGACTCATAGGGATCGTACACAAAACATCACAATACTCCTTGAAAGCCTTATTCAGCCCCATAGTTTCATTTCCCATCATCAGCATCAGTGGTGTTTTTAGATTCACATTGTACACGGGATTCTCTTTATGTGCCGTAGTACCGACTGTCTGAAAGCCTATATACTGTTTTTTCATCTTGTCAATAAATGCAAACAAAAGATTATTATCCGCTATACGTACCACCGGCATATTGAAAAATGATCCCATAGCAGACACAACAACGTCCGGATCATAGATATCCACAGAATGGCCGGTGATAATGAGCATATCCGCACCAAGGGCATCACAGGAGCGTATCATGGTGCCGAGATTTCCCTTATTGGAGGGTCTATCAAACAAAACGATAAACGGATTCTCGGAAAGCTCTACATTCTCAAGACGGTCTTCACGCATTTCAATGACAGCCATTAGTTCAGACCCATCCGTTTTACCGCTGAGTTCACGTAATAACTCCTCTGTGAGACAGTAGTTTTCCTTCGTTTTGACCGAGTGAATCATATCCTTTGCCCAGTCAGACAGGGAATCCTTATTATACAGAAAATTTTTAATTTTCCAATGATTGTTTACCGCCTCTTTCAGACTGCGTACGCCTTCTACCAAGAACTCATTATATCGGTAACGCTTATTGCGGTTGGTCTTCAGTACCTCAAACTTCTGATAGGTACTGTTTTTTGTGTATATGTGTTTTTCTGTCATTTCACAAATCTCAAACAAAAAATACGTTAAGTGTCTTTTCCAAGAGTAGCATACTTTGCTGAATTTACCATACGAACGGGAGTTTTCATATGGCGGTGTTGTAGCAGGGATACGTTACATCTATTAGCATGGTCTTTTCGCGTTGATTTTCTTTTCAATGTCACTCAGGTCAATCGGCTTGTATTCATCCAGTTTCAGCCTGTTATATTCCTTCAGGAAATATTCAAGCATATGTTTCATCGTCTTTTCATAATTCGAAAGCTCAATATTATCATAAGCATCAAAATAGATGTGCTTTGCCTTGTCGATCACCACGTCAATGTCATGGAGTTTTCCGAGACGGAACATACACGCGGCAATTTTAAGCATTGTTATTGCGTGATTTGCATGAGTATCGGGAATAGGATATGCTTCATATCCCTGTTTTTCGGGATACATAAAGCGTTCAATTACGTCAACGCTTTCTCTGAAGGATTTCATGGCATTTTCGTAATCCTCAAGTTCAAAATAACGTACCCCGATCTGCCGGCAAGCGATGAAAAATTCCTGCCACTCGATGTTTTTAAGATCAATCGCCTCTCTCATACCTTCCTCACCTTTAATATGGTCAGCTGAAAGACGCATTCTGTCCTGAATCATATATGGGTATATATAAGGCAGAGTTTCAATGATCTTTTTGATTTCCTCATAGTGCTCCTCACCCTTTTCCTTTTCCAAATACTTATAGACGTGTATTATATTTGCTTTCGTGCGGCAGGTGCAGAAAACATCCTGTGAAACACTGGTAA
The DNA here is from genome assembly GCA_017531765.1 of Clostridia bacterium. GTDB lineage: Bacteria > Bacillota > Clostridia > Oscillospirales > CAG-272 > RUG11130. The sequence continues at coordinate 1,037 of JAFXKJ010000152.1, read as the reverse complement.
TGTGACCTCCAAGTTCAAAGGCCTTGTTTACTACCTCGTCACCGCGGTCAACGTTATAGGTGTAGAGCTCACAAAGCTCGGTTTTTAATTGGATCGATGCGGGATACTTTTTGAGACCGTCGAGTAACACCTGCTCCGCTTTTTCGAAATCGTTCCAGAAATATCGGTTAAATTCCAAGCGGATATCCTCGATTTCTTTATCGATGTTCTTAACGTCAAAATCAAAAAGCTCGTCGAGAGACACCTTAAAAAATGCTGCAATTGTGGGGATCATGGTCATGTCCGGGTACGAAGCACCCATTTCCCACTTCGATACAGCTTGTGCAGAGATATTCAGCGATGCCGCAAGCTGTTCCTGTGTGAGATTTCTTGCTCTGCGGAGTTCACGAATCTTGTTTCCGATGTTCATTATATTTTCTCCTTTTAGTTACATTCGTAGGCGTCTTCCGTGATTATATTATACAGCACTGGCTTAACAAAGTCAAACACCGGATTGTTGAATAATTTCAACCAATGGTTGGGACGGTTGAAATTATATCGCCGAGGGTGACCATTTGGTTGCTCTCGGTGGTGTCGTTATAGACTAATTCACAAATTTATGATATAATTTTATAAACGAATGCACCCAAATTCAAAAACGCCACACTATATAGTTGAAAAGTAAAAACTTTTCAGAAGGGAGGCGAGAAAATGCAAAAAGCGAACGAAATGCGTGATCGGCTTATCAATGAGTTTGCCGAAAATTATATGGAGAAGCTGTTTTATTTCTGCTTAAAAAAGACAGGAAACCATATTGAAGCCGAAGATATGACACAGGACATTGCACTTCAGATCATCACGGCTTTAAATAAAGGCACGATACCAACGAGCTTTTCTGCATGGGTATGGCAGATCGCGCGCAACTGTTATTCCGTATGGGCAAAGGAAAAGCATAAGCGCAACGAGTCGGTAACCGGTTCCGATATCAGCGACTATGAAATTGAAGACGAAAGCGAAAATATCCTTGATGAAATAATACATACAGAGCAAATAGCTCT
>JAFXKJ010000023.1 GCA_017531765.1 Clostridia bacterium | reverse complement strand
GAATCACGAATCAGAATAAGAATCTGGCTGTTTGCACTCCTGCCCTCGTAATCCGCAACTATGTGTAATTTATCAAGCATTTCTTCATCAATACGAATAGACAAGCTTTTGATAGCCATAAAATAACCTCACATATTATTTATTATGTGTTTATTTTAGCCTCGATTTGTGGTATAATGTTGCAAATAGATATAATATATATCTAAAATGCGTTCGAAAGAGGTTGAAATGAAACTTGCAGTCATCGGGTCGAGGAAGATTAATTGTTTAGAATTATCCGAAATAATACCGGGAGATGTCGACGAAATTGTGAGTGGCGGTGCTGACGGTATAGACAGACTTGCTGAAGAATTTGCGAAAAGCAGAGGTATCAAGTTTACGGTGTTTTTACCTGAATACGATAAATACGGGAGAGCTGCACCTATCGTGAGAAACAAAAAAATAGTAGAATATGCCGATGAGGTATATTCGTTTTGGAATGGAAACTCGAAGGGAACAAAATTTGTTATCGATTATTGTAAGAAAATTAATAAGAAATGTAGAATAATTATGATAGACTAAAAGAAATCCCGTTTGCCGAAAGGTAAACGGGATTTCTTTTAGTTTTTTAATCTAATAACCAGGTACTTCTCACTTCACCTGGAAGAACTCAACATCTTCGCCTACGGGGCCGATGCAGAAGCCGATTCTTGCGGGGTAGGGGATCTCGGACGCGATAACGATGTCGGTAGGCTCCATTGTGATTTCGTAGCCTGCCGCACGTACAGCTTCGATGCAAGCATCGGTGTCCTCTACGTCAAAAGCAAGGTGACGGAGCGCACCCTGACCGGGATAATTCTCTCCGTTTGCGAAGATTTCAAGAAGACCTGCACCTGTGTCAAGCATCATTCCGATGCCTTCACCCTCGCCCCATGAACGTACAACGGGGAGACCGAGAATGTCACGGTAGAAGGTTACCATCTTATCAAAATCCTCAAGTCCGCACGCCTTCAGCGCGATGTGATGAATTCCTGTGATCTTTACTGCCATATTTATTCTCCATTCCGCCGCAAAAAGCGGCATTTTTTATTATCAAATAAGCATGAAAGGCAGAGCTTCCGCTTGGAAACTCTGCCTTAATTATTTTACGCGAGGTAACCCTGTCTGTAGAGAAGCTCTGCGATGAGCACAGCTCCGCCCGCAGCACCTCTGAGGGTGTTGTGAGACATACCAACGAACTTATAGTCGAACATTGTATCCTCTCTCAGTCTGCCTACGGAAATACCCATACCGCGGTAGAGATCACGGTCGATACCGATCTGAGGACGGTTCTCTTCCTCAAAATAGGTTACGAACTGATCGGGTGCGGAGGGGAGACCAAGAAGCTGAGGTGCGCCGCGGAAGCTCTTCCAAGCTTCGATGATAGCTTCCTTGGGAGGCTTATTCTCAAAGTTTACGAACACAGCCGCGGTGTGACCGTCGGTTACGGGAACGCGGATACACTGAGTTGTGATAAGAGGAGCCTTGGCGGGAACGATAACGCCGTTCTGAACGTTACCCCAAATTTTGAGGGGTTCCTTCTCGCTCTTTTCCTCTTCACCGCCGATGTAGGGAATGATGTTATCAATCATTTCGGGCCAAGAATCAAAATTCTTACCTGCGCCGGAGATCGCCTGATAAGTGGTGGCAACTACTTCCTTGATACCGAACTTGAGAAGGGGTGTGAGGATCGGAACGTAGCTCTGGATGGAGCAGTTGGGCTTAACAGCGATAAAGCCGCGCTTTGTACCGAGACGCTCTTTTTGAGACTTGATAACCTCAAGGTGATTGTCGTTGATCTCGGGAATAACCATGGGAACGTCACTTGTCCAACGGTTAGCGGAGTTGTTGGAGATAACGGGGATCTCAGCTTTTGCGTATGCTTCTTCAAGGGCGAGGATCTGATCCTTCTTCATGTCCACTGCGCAGAATACGAAGTCGCAAACCTTGCCTACTGCTTCGATGTCGTTACTGTCCATAACGATCATATCACGTGCTTCTGCGGGGATGGGAGTCTTCATCTTCCATCTGCCTTCAACAGCCTCGTGATAGGGAACGCCTGCTGAACGGGGGCTTGCAACCACTGCTGTAAGCTGAAAATAGGGGTGATTCTCTAAAAGTGTAACGAAACGCTGACCTACCATACCGGTAGCGCCTACGACTGCTGCTCTGAGTTTATTCATGATATGTTACCATACCTTTCTTTTATTTTGCTGTATATTAGATATTATTGGTACGAAACAACATTCTGTATTCGGATACTTCACGAAATACATAAGTCATCGTCGACAATGAACACATTTTACCACATTTGAGACTGCATGTCAACTTGTTTTTTTAATATATGCGAAGTATATTCATAATATCTCCGAAATCTACATAAAAAAACAAAACAGCAGATTTCTATTGTATATTCTTTATAGACCTACAAAGACAGTGCTGTATACTTATGCATTGTTTGTAAGCAAAAGTGAAACTTTATTTATGTCACCCGCGCCAACAACGAATACGGCATCACCGCAGCCGCAGCTTTTTCCGAGGTATTCCGCGATCTCACCGAAGGTGTCGATAACTCTGCACTTTTTGCCGCGGCTTGTGATCATTTCGCATAGCTGTTCGGAGGATACTCCGTAAATATTTTCCTCTCTTGCGGGGTAGATGGGAGCAAGGATCACTTCATCCACAGCATTGTCCGCAAGCACGTCGGCAAAGCCGCATATAAGTTCAGCGGTTCTTGAAAATGTGTGAGGCTGGAAAACGCAAGCAGTCCTCTCATAGCCAAGCTCACAGGCTGTTTTGAGTGTGGTTCTGATCTCGGTTGGATGATGTGCGTAGTCATCGAAAACGTCTGTGCCTGTGGGGGTCTTTCCCTTAAGCTCCATGCGTCTGCCGATACCTCCGTAAGCACAAAGTCCACGCCCAATAGCTTCTCCGGAAATACCGTCGTTGTGAGAAGCCGCCGCAACTGCGAGAGCATCGATCACCAGATGACGTCCGGGGACGTTCATCTTTGCGTGGCAAAGGAATTCCCCCTTGTACAGTATATCAAATTCAGCTCTTCCGTGATCAAAGCATACACCTCTTGATATATAGTCTGCACCGCTGTTTTCGCTGCCGAAGGTAACGAGCTTGGCTCCCGATTTTCGCGCCGCCATCATAACGTCTTCATCTTCAAAGTTGACCACTGCAAATTCCGCCTTCGCCATAAAAGCAGTAAAAGAGTTTCTGATCTGCTCCATGGAGTGAAAATAGTCAACATGGTCCATTTCAATATTCAGCACCACAGCGGTGGTGGGGTAGAAGTCAAGGAAGGAATCCATGTACTCGCAGGCTTCGAAAATAAAAGCCGCCTTGCCGCCAAGGATATTGGACGATGAGGTGCCGTTCAGAGTTGCGCCGCCGAATACTGTGGGATCAAGTCCCGCAGCTGTGTAAACGGAAGCGGTGATACCCGTGGTGGTGCTTTTTCCGTGCATACCGGAAATACCCACGCGGCTGTCGTACCCCATCATTATATATCCGAGAAAATCTGCTCTCGAAATACGGGGGATACCCATTCTTCCCGCCTCAAGGTATGCCGGGTCGTCCTCGGGAATAGCTACTGTATAGACGAATACATCGTAGCCGTGAACGATCTCGACGGAAGATTCATAGTGCATCTCAACACCGAGTTCTTCAAGAGAAATTGTGATGGGACTTCTCGTCCTGTCATAGCCTGACACGGTATGTCCTCGGGAAACGCAAACCTTTGCGAGAGAATTCATACTGATTCCGCCCACACCTGAGAAGAATATCTTTTTCGGTGTGTTACCGAGAAGTTCTCTGATTTTTTCAAATCCGAAATGTGTATTTTCAAGTGACATTGTGTTACCGCACCTTTCACTATTGTAAATTTGAACAGCCGAAAATGGAAAATTGTGGGGCGTTTCGGCGTGAAATTAGCTTGATAGCAAAAAAACTGTTTTGAATAGAATATATTTGATTAAATGAGTGATAAAAGTTTATTGTTAAACTAAAAAATAGTCAATTTTTAATATAAAATACGACAAAATTCATAATTTGTACATGAAATGGTTTTAATATAGTAACAATCAGCAGTTATACTATACTTAGAAACCATTCTACCAACCAGACTGGAGAAAAGCAATGGAAATAAGTGATATCAAAGTAAGAAAACTTTTTGAGGATGGTCCCATGAAAGCTATCGTCTCTGTTACATTCGACGGACAGCTTGCCTTGCACGACATTAAAGTGATTAACGTTAGAGATAAGTATTTCATCGTTATGCCCAGCAGAAAGAATCCCGACGGAACATACCGTGATATTGTTCATCCAATCAATGCGGACTTCCGCGCTTCTCTTGAGGAAGCGGTTCTTCGCGCATATGACGAGGAAATGGCTCGTGCGCTTAGCGAAGAAGCAATTGAGACAGAAATGACATTAGAGGAAGATTACGCTGAATAAACAGCGGATAAAGTGATAAGAAACGTCTGCGGCATTGATATCCCCGCAGATGTTTTTTATTTGCCTGAATTAAATTGGGGGAGGTAAAGTATACCTCCCCCGATTAAATTTATTTACAGCTCGCAGTTTCCTACTGTTCTGGGGAAGGGAACAACGTCACGGATGTTTGAAACACCTGTGAGGTACATTACACATCTTTCGAAACCGAGACCGAAGCCTGCATGACGTGCGGAACCGTACTTTCTCAGGTCGAGATAGAAGTCGTAGGACTCCTCATCAAGACCGAGTTCAGCCATACGTGTGCGGAGAAGATCAATGTTATCTTCACGCTGTGAGCCGCCGATGATCTCACCGATACCGGGAACGAGACAGTCCATAGCCGCAACGGTCTTGCCGTCCTCGTTCAGCTTCATGTAGAACGCCTTGATCTCCTTGGGATAATCGGTAACGAATACGGGACGCTTGAAGATCTCCTCAGTGAGGTATCTTTCGTGCTCGGTCTGGAGGTCACAGCCCCAGTATACCTTGTAGTCAAACTTGTCGTTGTTCTTCTCAAGAAGCTTGATAGCTTCGGTGTAGGTTACACGTCCGAATTCGGAGGTAGCCACGTGAGTCAGACGTTCGATAAGACCCTTGTCAACGAAGCTGTTGAAGAAACGCATCTCCTCGGGAGCGTTCGCCATAACGTAACGAATGATGTACTTGATCATTTTTTCAGCAAGGTTCATGTCGTCGTTAAGGTCCGCGAAAGCGATCTCAGGCTCGATCATCCAGAACTCAGCCGCATGGCGTGTGGTGTTGGAGTTCTCGGCGCGGAATGTGGGGCCGAAGGTGTATATGTTCTTAAACGCCATAGCGAAGGTCTCGCCGTTGAGCTGACCGGATACGGTGAGGTTTGTGCTCTTACCGAAGAAGTCTTCAGCGAAGTTTACCTTGCCGTCCTCACCTACGGGGAGGTTGTCAAGGTCCATTGTAGTTACGCGGAACATTTCACCTGCACCCTCACAGTCGGAACCTGTAATGATGGGGGTATGAACGTAAACGAAATTTCTCTCCTGGAAGAACTTGTGGATAGCGAAAGCCGCAAGGCTTCTGACTCTGAACACAGCCTGGAAGAGGTTGGTTCTGGGACGGAGGTGAGAGATTGTTCTGAGGTACTCAGGACTGTGACGCTTCTTCTGGAGGGGATAATCGGGGGTGGAAGTACCCTCAAGGATAACCTCGTCAGCGTGAATTTCAAAAGGCTGCTTAGCCTCGGGAGTAAGGATAACTCTGCCTTTGACGATAATGGCGGAGCCTACGTTATACTTGCAGATCTCAGCGAAGTTCGGAAGATTATTGTCGTAAACTATCTGGACGGGCTCAAGGAATGTACCGTCAGCAAGTGTGATAAAGCCGAATGTTTTTGAGTCTCTGATGCTTCTTACCCAACCGCCGACTGTAACGTTATCTTTGTCAACGCTGTCAAGGTTGCGCCAGAGAGTTCTGATTGAAGTTAACTCCATAGTGGATTCTCCTTATAAATAATGCATTTCAAAATACAAAAATACTTAATAATATTATTCTATCACATTTTTTTACATTTGTAAACCGAGGAACACGATTTTTATTAAAATTAGTGGGGAAACTTTGAATATTTCTTAGTAAAAGATAGAGAATAACAATATCTGTTCCGGCAACTAATAATTTGTTTTTCTGAACACATCGAGCATATGGTGAGTGGCCCCGACCATATCTGCTCTTTCGCATACTGCGAAGTGATAATTAAGATAATCTTCGAACTCCTCGTCGTTCATTGAATCTACTGTGTCTCTGATAAAATTGGTAGCAAGGTCTGTCGCCACGTAGTGTAGACGGGAAACGTCAAAACCGGTCATCAACTCGTCTACGTCTTCCTTCCTGTAGAGAACGAAAATTTCCTCAGGATTAGACGAGGCTTTGAACGTTATAGGATCAATAAGATTTCTGTAATGCTCATCACAGCGGCCTCGCTTACAAAAATAGAAGGAAATAATGGTTGCATCATTATTACAATATGCCGCGAATATTACTCCGTTTTCTTTTGTTACCCTAATGGCTTCAGACAGTGCTTTTTTCTGTTCTTCCTTTGTAAAAAGATGATACATAGGTCCGAGAAGAAGAGTTATATCATAGGTGTTATCAGCGAATGCTGACAGATCCGTTGCATTTCCCTCAGTAATTGATACAATTTCACCGGGAGTAATGTTCTTTTTGAATAGCTCGATATTATGCGGAACTAACTCAACCGCATCGACACTATAGCCCATCGAAGCAATAGCGTGACTGTAACGTCCCGTACCGGCACCGATCTCCAATACCGTATCACCTTTTTTTAGATATTTTTGGATATAGCGCATGGTTGTGAGAAATTCAACGGAACCGTGACGGGACAGCAGTCGTGAATCCTCATCGTGAGTGGAATAGTAGTTTTTCAGATAGTCAAGTGGGTTCATTTTTACCTCCGTTAAAGTTTTGACTGTGCAGTTTTTTTCGGTACACTTAGCGGGCTGAGAAGGTTTCGAGTCCACTGATAAATAAAAACAGTGTAAGCAGAAACGAAACCGTTCAGCTTACACTGTAAACATACCTATCTGAATCAAACCATCATTTCTTAAAAAGGTACGACAATGTAAGCCCGCCAGCGCACCAATTATTCGCTGCTTCGGACTTGTTTGTATTATTAATAAATACAAAACTCATAAACATTGTCAAGGCTTCCTTTAGGATGATTTTTTCTGATTATACCACTGAGCAGATCTTTTGTCAAGGGGAAAAGTAAATTACTCGGGAATTTTTGAAATCACCTTTTTATATATCCTTACAAACAGGAATACGGTAACCGCAAGGGACATGATCTCAGCCATGGGGAACGCCCACCAAACCATGTTGACGTTACCTGTAAGGGAGAGAAGATACGCCGCAGGGATAAGCACCACAAGCTGACGTGCCATAGACACGAACATTGAGTAAGTACCTTTACCGAGTGCCTGGAAGGTAGATCCGAGTACGATGCACACTCCGGCAAAGCCAAAGCTGAGGCTGATGGTACGAAGCGCAACACGACCCATCGTGAGCATTTCTTCTTCAGCGTCAAAGAGTTTGAGAAGCTGATCGGGAAGAATCTGCATTATGAGTATTCCAACGATCATTATACTAACTGCGATAACGGCACCGACCTTAACTGTTGAGAGGAGTCTCTTTCTCTTACCCGCACCGTAGTTAAATGCAACGATGGGAATAAGTCCGTTGTTAAGACCGAAAATGGGCATGAATATGAAGCTCTGAAGCTTGAAATATACGCCGAAGACCGAGGTTGCAAGGTCGGAAAATCCGCCGAGGATCATGTTCATGGTGGTAGTCATAACAGAGCCGATACCCATCATGATGACCGAGGGGATACCGACGGAGCAGATCCTGCCGATAACGAAGCCGTCGGGACGGAAGGTGCGGGGTGATACGGGTACTTCCTTGTTGTACTTATGGTTGAGGATGATGGCAATAACAAAAGCCACGATCTGACCGATGACTGTAGCAAGAGCCGCGCCTGCGATGCCGAGCGCGGGGAATCCGAGATAACCGAAAATAAGAATGGGGTCAAGGATAATATTGATCACTGCACCCACACCCTGAGTTGCGAGAGTGAACACGGTCTTGCCTGTGGACTGCATGAGACGTTCGAAAATGATCTCGCCGAAGATACCGAAGGACGCGCAGCAGCAGATCATAAGATACGTTTTACCGTATGCGATTACGGATTCGGTATTTGTCTGGAACGCGATAAAGGGTCCTGAAAAGAAAAGACCGAAAATGAGGAAGATTACAAATCCGATAAGAGCAAGGAAAATACCGTTTTCGGCGGATCTTTTTACTCTGTCACGGTTACCTTCACCGAGACTTTTTGACAGCAGTGCGTTCATACCTACTCCGATACCCGTAGCAAGACCGATCATGAGATTCTGCGCGGGGAAGGCGTAGGATACAGCTGCAAGGGCATCCTTACTGAAGCGTGCGATAAAAATACTGTCTACAACATTGTACAGCGCTTGTACAAGCATGGAAAGTATCATAGGCAGAGACATTGTGATAAGTAGTCTTGTGACGGGCATTGTACCCATTTTGTTTTCTTTGGTCATAGAATTATTCCTTAAGTTTATTTCGACATTAAACGATAATATTATACTCTATTTTGATACAAGTTGTAAAGAGGGAAAACTTACAAAAAAGTAACGGGAATTCCTTGTAATACTGACCTCTGCCATAAAAAGCTCTCTGCGTTGTTTTGCAGAGAGCTTTTTGAAGCTTATAAGTTACAGTGTTTTTATAAAAGACAGAGCTACAAAGATTAAAGCGTCACTGTCTGCCGAACAGGCTCTGATCGATTCCGCCGAAGGAGAAACCGTCCTTGAAAGTGTAGTCACCGTGTGTGGGATCGACGAACCAATCGTTTACGTCCAAGGAGTAAACCTCGTTACCCTCATTCACACCGAATTTTTCGAAGGTCTCACCGAACTTCATATCGGAGCCGATGATGAGGTTGTTTCTAAGAAAGTTGATCGTAGTAAAGAGACAGTCGGGGTCGCCAACTTTTTCGGGATCAACGTTAAAGTCGTATATCTCGGGGAATGTGGCGTACCAGATTTCATATCCGGGACTGTCAAGAGGTGCGCGGTCGGCAACAAGGAGAGAATAAGTCTGATGATTTACGTAAAGCTCAGGTGTACCGTCAAGGATAAGACTGTACATACCCTCGTTGCTGATTAACAGATCACCTCCGTAATCCTCGGTATTGATACAGATATTATCGTGAATATTGTTTTCACGTCCGCCGTTAAGCGTAACTGCGTGAGCACCTGCATTGTAGAAGATGTTACCGAAAACCTCCTGACCTGCACCGCATTCGTCGATATATACGCCGTAGATAGGCTTGTTCCACGTCATATTCATGATGAGGTTGTAGCAGATCTGATTTCCTCTCAGCGCCTGACCTCCGCCGTAAACTGCGCCATAGTCCTGAGAGTTGTTTACCATGTTGTCGAGAATGTTGTAGCGGATAACGGTTTTAATCGTTCCGTTGAATACGATACCGCCGTGAGCACCGTCTACGAGCAAGTTGTGCTCAACTACTGTACCGACGCTGTTCTGAACACCGATGGCACCTGAACCTGAGAAGAATTCGGGAGCGCCGAAATCGTGGAAATAGTTGTTGCGGATAACGTTGTGGCTTTCGGTGAGATATACCATGCTACCGCCGCCCTGGCTTACGACACCGCCGCAGGCGAAGTTTGAAAATTCGCTGTTTTCAACGGTGAAGTAGTTAGCTCTGAAGCTCATGATGCACTGATTACCGCTGATATACTTGAATGTGCAACGGTCGATGGTGTTGTGGTCGCCGTTGATGCCCATTGCAGTGTCTGTAGCGCCCATGAAGGTAAGACCGACAAAGCTGAGATAGTCTCCGTCTGCTCTGATCATGCCGCCGCCCACAGCGATTGCGTGGTCGGAGGTGGGATTGTAAACGTAGAGCACCTTTGTTTCTTCATCAAAGTAATATTCGCCGTCCGCGTCAAGCTGATCGGGGAGATTGTGGAAGTAGACCATGTCGTCTGTTCTGCCCTCGAACATGAGAGGGTATGAGTCAAGGTCAAATCCGTTGTCAAATGTTGCCTTTTCAAAGTCAAAGGTGAGGATGTTTGTCTCGGGATCGTATGACTTAACGGGGAAGGTGTCCATAAGCCAGCCTGTACGGAGGTAGCCTGAGACCTTCATGTTGTCGATATTCTTGAAGGAAGCGATGATCTTGGGAAGCGCGCCCTTAACGAGAATACTGCTACGTTCGTCGTAGGTCGTGGTAAGATTCGTGTAGTATACGTTACCGTTTGCGTTCTTGTTGGGGAAGCGAGCCTCGTAGCAGATGCCGTAGTTGCTGAAAAGTCTTGCTCTGCCCGTAAAGGAGTCGAATCTGCCCGAGAGGTCGACCTTCATAATGTTCTTGTTGTTTACGTCACCGAGAAGCTCAAGGTCCCCCTCGTCTGTGGGAACGAACTCATCAAGCTTGATCTCAATGCCGTTAGAGAAGATGACCTCTCCGTCACCGTAAGCACAGTACTTTACCGGAACCTTTTCGGTGCCTGAGGCGATACCGATGTAGTTCAGTTCACCGTAGTTACCTGCCTTGAAAGCAACGACGATTTCATCCTTAGCTGTCTTTTTAAGCTCCTCAACCTTAGCATTGGCTGCAGTAAAGGTTGCAAGAGGCTTGTCGATGGTACCGGGGTTGGAGTCGCTTCCGTCTACAGAAACGTAAATGTCGGCGTTTTCAACCTTCGCGTAAGGCTTTTCTGTGTACGTGCTCTGTACCACGGGGGAGTTGTATACGAGCTTGTACTCGAAATCCGCTTCCTTGAAGCGCTTGATGATGGTGGCAAATTCTGCTCTCATTGCCTTGTCTGTGGGAGAGAGAGTCGCAGCACCGCCGCCCCCTTTACCTGTGATAAGACCAACACCAACCGCCCACTTTACAGCGTCGGTCGCCCAGTCAGCAACGGAAGCGGAGTCGGGGAAGCTTGCAATATCGGCAGCGCCCACGGTAGTGTCAACGTACTTGAAGTCAGCGTAACGCTTAAACATGGTCGCAAGCTCCTGACGGGTAATATCTCTGTCGGGAGAGAAGTAGGGAACACCCCAATCGTCAAAGCCCGTACCGTTTACGATACCGTTGGCATATGCCCACTCAGATGCCGCGGTGTAATACTGCCCATCGGCAACGTCAAGGAAAGTACCCTTGAAATCCTGCTTCGGTGAGCCGTTGTCGCGGTAGAGAACTGTTACTACCATGCCGCGTGTGAGATTCATGTTGGGCGCAAAGCTTGTGCCGTCGCCAACACCGTTCATGAGTCCTGCGTCAACGACGAATTCGATAGCCGCTTCACCCCAATGACCGTCGGTGT
>JAFXKJ010000151.1 GCA_017531765.1 Clostridia bacterium | reverse complement strand
TTGAAGGCACGTATGAGCTGATGAGCCTGAAGATCATTCTTCTCGTCAATGCCAACGATACTGTGGAAGCGCAGGTCATTCCCATCACTTCGGAAGACACGGGCGGCGGAGACGGCGGCTCGGGGGAGACTGAGATTTTCCCCGTTAATTTTACCGTTGATTCCACAAACATGACGGCAACGTGTGGTGTTCCGTTTAACGACATCAACTCGGCTGTGGAAGATGGGAAATTCGTGTACGGTACGTTTACTTACATGGGTTTTCCTGTCAGAATCCCCTTTGTCTGTATCGCGTCCGACAATCAGGCTTTTGCGCTGTTTGAAGGCACGTATGAGCTGATGAGCCTGAAGATCATTCTTCTCGTCAATGCCAACGATACTGTGGAAGCGCAGGTCATTCCCATCACTTCGGATGATACGGAGGACTCCGACGTGCCGCCGACGAGTGTGGATCTCTCGGCTCTTGACACCACGGGCGAGATCGTTGAGACCTATGCTGACGGTACGGTGAAGACTACCACTATCGAGTACGACGACGACGGCAATCCCGTGAAGATCACGGACGGTGACGGCAACGTGACCGTGCTTGTGTGGTAATATTAGGAGGTAGAGAATGGACATTACATCGTTTATTATCGGCAACAAGTACGGCTATAAAAAAGGCTACGACGACGGAGCCGCAACGGGTACGAATCCCGATTTTTGCTACGTAACCTTCATGAACGGCGATGAGGTACTTTACAGAAGGGCGGTCGTCAACGGTGACGACTGCATCGACGTGTACGAAAAGGGACTTATCAGCGCGCCGACGAGGGCAACAACCGTCGGATATTACTACACCTTTTCGGGAGAATGGAGTCTGACTGACGACGACACCGCTGACGAGGATGCGCTGAAGGCAGTTACCGCAGACAGAACGGTTTACGCCTGCTACAAAGCAACTCCGAGAAAGTACACCATATCCTACTACGACGGTGACACACTTCTGAAAACAGAAGCTGTGGATTACGGAAGTATGCCTTCAGCGGCGTATATTCCCGAGAAAGAGGGATTCAGATTCAGCTCATGGGAGCCTGCTCTTGCTAAAGTTACGGGAAATGCTTCGTATTATGCCCAGTGGACGGAAACGCTCACCCTTGCCAACGCTACTTGGGCTGAGATAGCCGAAATTGCCGAGGCAGGCGAGGCGAGCGAATACTTCAATATCGGCGACAAGAAGGTCATAAGCGTTGACGGCGCAGACAGAACGGCTGTTATAATAGGCTTCGACCATGACGACCTTGCTGACGGAAGCGGAAAGGCGAAAATCACGTTCTTTTTGGCAAGCTCTCCTGCGGACACATTCTACATATCCGATTGGAGCAGTTTTTCTGCGGAGCTTGAATCGGTTTTACTGCCTAAATTCCCGTCTGAGCTTCAGTCTTTGATCAAACCGGTAACAAAGATTTGTGATTCAATCGGAAGTAGCGCAATTCCTGCTACGACCACGAATATAGACTTTAAGCTGTTCCCGCTGTCAATGTCTGAAATGAAGATTCTGGCGTATTGGGGAAGAAGATATACCGACTCGGATTGGTACAAATATTTCCCCGCGTGCGGTACGGTATATCCGTATTACGAATCATATTACAGAAGTGATTACCACGGTCCGCTTTTAGCCGCAAGAGCTATCGGTTCGTGGATGCGTCAATCAAGCCGTGATACTACGCCGAGTGCTATGTACGGTACTCAAGCCGAGATCGGTACTACTTATATACGTATGAGTAGTACAGTCGCTTCAAAAACAAATGCTAAGACATCTCAGATAGCTTTCTGTATATAACCGATGAGGCATGAAACCGGAAGCTCCGCAAAAAAATATGTAACTTGATAAAAGCTGACTTGACTCGGCAAATCCTGAAACGCCTCGTAAAAGACAGCCAACACGGAAATATATGAAAGGAGATGCGCCGTAGCATTGTAAACAGTGAAAACAACGGTAATGACAGCCTGCGGTATCTTCAGCAGTGCAGTATCTTATCTGTTCGGTTCATGGACGGCTTCTATGACTACTTTATGTATATTTATGGCACTTGACTTTATTACGGGTATTGTAACGGCGGCGGTATTTAAGACTTCACCCAAAAGTGAAGGTGGTACACTTTGCAGTCATGCGGCATTCGAAGGACTTGTCAAAAAGTGCATGATACTCGTTTTCGTGCTTGTTGGTGCGAGGCTCGATTTGATATTCGAGCTTCAGATGATCAGAGACGGTATTTGCAGTGCCTTTATTGTCAGCGAGCTGATTTCCATAACCGAAAATGCGGGTCTTATGGGACTTCCGTTGCCGAACTCGGTAAAGCGAGCCTTAGAGCTTTTACAGAAGAAAGAGGATACGAAATAAATAAGAAAAGTCACTCCCATGTGCGAGTGACTTTTCTTATTTATGCTTTGCTTTTCTTAAATACGTTAAGTAGGATATAGGCAATGACCAAAAGCGACACCGTTCCGCCGAGAATAAGGTACATCACAGACGTGCTGACAGACTCACCGAATATGTATAGGTTACAGTCGAGAGCATCTCTGAATGAAGTTACCACATCTGACGGTACACCGCTTTTTTCAAGCTCGGTAAGAACTCCGTTCAGTGAATGGGTGCGCACCAATGCTGTTCCGTAAGTGCCGGGGGAAAACAGGAGAACCTTCTGAAGTCCGTCGCCGAAGGAGGATATTGGCATATACGCTCCGCAAAGGAAGCCGTAGCCTGCGCTGATTATTGTTCCCACAGCGGATATCTGTCCCTGAGTTGATAAAAAGAAATTGATGACCGAGGAAAGTGACGCGCCGAAAAGAGCAAGAAGGGTAACGTCGAGGAAGAGGCAAATGGCGTCCGATAGTGTTATGTAGCTGCCGATGAGCATAACGTAGCCCATGCTGATGCCGTATGCGACGTAACAGATGATCAGTGTAGATATAAGGTTTGCGACATAATATCCCGAAGCGAGCACCGACGGACGAACGGGAGCGATGGTCAGATCCTTCACAGTACCGTTATATTTGTCCATTACCATCAGAAAATTGGAACAGAAGGCAACCGTAACGCAAGACACAGCAAGGATCGATGAAATAAGCTGGCTTGCAACAAGTGAATCTATGATATTTTCGGCAAACGTAATACCCTCGGGCAAATTTGAAATAAAGGTATCTTTGTATACTCCTTTCAGAAACGTCGTATACAGAACGAGAAGGATCGCGGGGGTGATGAGAGAAGTAAAGAACATACCGCGATCCTTGAAAAAGATCTTGGTGTTTCTCTTAATAAGTATGAGAAGAGTTTTCATATTCGGTTTTCTCCTTCGCGGGAACTACCCGTAACGTTCAGGAAAACGTCATCCATTTTTCCTTTTATGATCTCGTAATCCCTGAAGACCGATGGATATTTCAGAATAAGCTCTGTGGCTTCAGCAGTGTTTTCCACACTGATACGGTACGCATCGCGGAGTCTTTCGTACTTTTTACCCAGAGTTTTAACAGTAGCCTCGTCTATTCCGTAAAGAGTAATATAGTCTCCCGTATAAGTGTTTTTCAGCTCAAGAGGCGTTCCCTCGGCAACGATCCTTCCGCATCGGAGAATGACCACGTGATCTGCATCTGCCGCTTCCTCCATGTAATGTGTGGTGAGAAATACAGTCAGATTTCTGCTTCGGCGCAGATCGGACAGAACACCCCACAGATTTTTTCTCGTCTGAGGGTCAAGACCCGTTGTAGGCTCGTCGAGGATTATGATCTGCGGATCGTTTATGAGAGCTCGCGCAATGTCAATACGTCGTTTTTGACCGCCTGACAGCTTAGAGAGAGGTCTTTTCAGGAGATCTTCAAACTGCAGAAGGGAGGAAAGCTCGGAAAGCTTTTCCTTGAAGGCTTTGCCCATGATACCGTAAAGTGCGGCACGGCTTTGCAGATTGTCGTATACACTGAGCACGGGGTCAAGAACCGAGGACTGAAACACAACGCCGATCTTTCCTTTAATGCTGTTGATGTCCGAGTCAAGGTCGCTGCCACAAAGCGTGACCTTACCGCTGTCTTTGGAAAGCTGACCGCACATAATGTTGATGGTTGTTGATTTACCTGCGCCGTTGACTCCGAGAAAAGCGAAAAGCTCGCCTTCCCTTACGCAGAAGCTGATGTCCGATACGGCTTTTACGTCACCGTAGGATTTATGCAAATGTTCGATTCGGATTATTTCATTCATGTTTAGGTCTCCGATGTGTTGAGTTACATAATGAATTTACGTCAGAGGAGGGATTCAAATACAGTCACGGTTCTTATGGATAAGCTTTCCATTTTCAGGCAATGCTCCGCAAGCTCCGGCGATACATTTGCCGAGCCAATCCGTATACTTTATCGAAATATTCACTGCAGGTGATCTTTTTCATGTCTTTCACTATCCAATGTGAAGAAACGAAAAAAACTATTGATATTACAAATAATTATACATTAAAATATCTTTGTTTTCAAGTAGGATATATGATTTTTTTAGTCCCCGGTCGATCAGTATGAATAAAAACAAAAAAGAACGCATTCGCGTTCAGTGAGAGGGAATCGAACTGGGAAATTCGCGCAGAGTATGTTGATAGTGATGGAATACTAAGATTTGTACGGGTCAAATAAAAAAGGAACGCTTCTGCGTTCCTTTTTTATTTGACCCGTACGAGAATCGAACTCGTGTTACCGCCGTGAAAGGGCGGTGTCTTAACCGCTTGACCAACGGGCCGTATAGCGGAGATTGGACTTGAACCCATGACCTACCGGGTATGAACCGGTTGCTCTAGCCAACTGAGCTACTCCGCCATTTTGCTGCTCGGTTTCCCGCGACAACAATAGTATTATACCACAGCCCGATCTGTTTGTCAACACTTTTTTTCAAAAAAATCAAATTTTTTTAATATTTTTATTTCCGAGTGCTTCTGCCTTTTATTTCCTTATATTGTAACCTGATTTGCGCTCCCTAATCTATTTTAACCGATCCGTAAAATCCGACAGTATCTCAAGGATCTTGAAGCGAACTTTGTATTTACGAGAGCTTTTGTTGTCGATGATCTTGTACTGATCGGGAGTAAATCCTGCCATGACGTAATCTTCCTTGGCGCTTACCGCATTACTCATACAAACGGAAGGGAAGAGTATGCACCACCAGTTCTTTCCCTCGCCCTCTCCGATCACGACTCTGAGGGATTTGTACGTGCCCGAGGGAAGTGTAAAGCCGCTGTAATACCTAACGGGGTACTTTTCATGCCCGAATTCGATCTTTACCTCGTCGTCAAAGCCTTCAAGCTTCAAGGTTTCATCGGCGCAGCGTTTTATCTCACCTTTCATACTGTCAATGAGGCGAACTGCACTCTCAGTGTCACGTGCATTTTTCATTTCTTCGCTGATGCACCGAAGAATACTGTCGCGGACCTTCAGCTTTACTTCCTGATCCTCCTCGGAATCGGAGGCGGCAATCACGTGGAGTCTCACGGTGTCTTCGTATACTGCCTCTTCACCGTGCACGGGGAGAAAGTTAAGTAAAAGAGTTGCGATAAGTACGGAAAAACTGAACGTAAGAAGAAATTTCATAAAACATATCCTTTCAAAACGTAAAAAATGACGGTAAACCTACCGATTACGGTAAGATTATCGTCATTTCTTTAACTTATTATTCGGGACTCTTCAGAAATTTCCCACGTAAGCACCGAGATCCTCAAATTCAAGAATATCAGAGAGTATATAGTTTGAAACGAACATTCCCGCGGGAGTCAGAGCATAACGTCCTCCATTGAAGATCATGAATCCGTTTTTTAAGTATTTTTGAACCTTACCGCCGTACAAGATTTCAAAGGAAACTCCGAATTTTTCAAAAAATACATTCGGGTCAAGTCCGTCATTAAGTCGGAATCGGAGCATGATATATTCTCCCATTCTCTCACGGGATTCAAGCTGTTCGGAGTCGGCGGTGAGCTCAATACTTGAATTCATGTCCTCAATGGCGGGGATGTATTTTCGAACGTCGGGAATGAACGAGAAGCGGTTTCCGTTGAAATATGAGTGTGCGGACACGCCGAATCCCAGATATTCCTCACAGTTCCAATACTTCAGATTGTGGGCGCAGGCAAAACCGTGGCGGGCGAAGTTGGAGATCTCATACTGGTAATACCCGCATGAGGCAAGATATTCAATAGCCGCCGTGTACATTGCGTACTCCATCTCCTCATCGGCGCAAACCTCCTTCACAGCCTTCATATTGTTGTGGAAGGGCGTTCCCGGCTCGATCTTCAAATTGTACAGAGAGATGTGCTCTGGACCGATGCGGGTGAGAAATCTAAGGGTCTTCAGCAGTGAGTCGTAGGTCTGATAGGGAATACCGAACATTACGTCAACGTTTATGTTGTCGAATTTAGCCTCTCTCGCCAATCTGTAGGACTCGATAAACTGCTCGCGGGTATGTGCACGGGACAGAGCCTTAAGCTCGCGGTTGTCAGCGCTCTGCATACCGAAGCTCAGACGGTTAACACCGAGTCGGCGAAGCTGCTTCAGAGAAGCAAGTGAAACGGTAGCGGGATTTGCTTCAACGGTAAACTCCGCTCCCTTGGACAGAGGAAATATTTTCTTTATGGCGCGCACAAGACGAACAAGCTCTTCCTTCGGTAAAGCTGTGGGAGTGCCGCCGCCGATGAATACACTGTCAACCTCGTACTCCTTGATGATGTTCTTGTAGCTTTCCATGTGACTTATCACAGCGGAAACGTAACGGGACATTATATCTGCGCTTTGAGGCACGGAGGAATTGAAATCACAGTAGGCGCATTTGGATCTGCAAAAGGGAACATGAACGTATAGTCCAAGCCTTTTTTTATCGCTGTAAGAAAACTGCATAGCCGCACCCGCTTATTCATCACCCAGCTTGAGGACAGCCATAAACGCCTCGGGAGAGATCTGCACACTGCCAAGCTGACGCATCTTCTTCTTGCCTTCCTTCTGCTTTTCGAGAAGCTTCTTCTTACGGGTGATGTCACCGCCGTAGCACTTGGCAAGCACGTCCTTGCGCATTGCCTTTACCGTTTCACGTGCGATGACCTTACTTCCGATAGCCGCCTGGATGGGTATCTCAAAGAGCTGGCGTGGAATGTTTTCCTTCAGCTTTTCTGCTATCTTTCTCGCTCTCGCATAAG
>JAFXKJ010000150.1 GCA_017531765.1 Clostridia bacterium | reverse complement strand
TGTCCTTATGAGATCCTCGTCGGCAATAACAGACCCGACAGAAGACTTACGGAGCACTATTCCTTCGGAATTGAGGATTGGGAAGATCTTGTTGAATATCGCGGCGGTGAAAAATACGCCGAAATGAAGGAGTTAATTGACAAAAGGATCGATTCTCTCCGTGACAGACTGTGGCCCGCTACGATGGAAGTGATGCACAAGGAAGGCGATCGCATCCTCGGCAGAGAGATATACCGTAAGGGCTGGGATGCAGGTCTCGGCGGATGCGGCGGTTATCAGGGACATACAGTGCCCGGTTATCCTACCCTCCTCCGTTACGGAATCGACGGACTCCTCGACAGACTTAATTCCTACGTATATAACACCACCGATCCCGAAAAGCTTGAATTCTACAAGGCTCAAAGGATCATACTTGAGGGACTTTCCGCTTTTGCTCTTCTCCATGCAGATAAGGCAGATGAGCTTGCCCTGTCCGAAGAAAACGTATGGCAGAAGGAAAGATACCTGCTTATCGCATCTAACTGCCGTAAGGTAGCCCACAACGCTCCCGAAAACCTCCTTGAAGCGACACAGCTCATGTGGTTCTTCGGTCTGTGGGACTGGGTCGATTGCTTCGGCAGACTTGACCAGACTCTGTTCCCTTACTATAATGACAGCTGTGACGAGCCTGTCTCGCGTGAAGACATCATGTGCGATTTTCTCACAAAGATACGCCGTCACGGAAGCCACAATATAACCCTCGGCGGTGTTCTGCCGAGAAACGGTAAGGATGCTTCAAACGAGCTTACTTATCTGATACTTCAGATCCTTCGCACCGCACACGACGTGCATCCGAGAATCTCACTCAGGATCCACGACAACTCACCCGACAAGCTTCTTCATCTTCTCGTTAAGATGTGGAGCGAGGGTATGAGTGATCCTACCATCGTCAGCGACACTCTGGTTATCGACGGTCTCCGCCGATACGGCGTATCCCTTGAGGATGCGAGAGATTACACCATGCTCGGCTGTCAGGAGATCGAGATCCCCGGAAAAAGCAACTTCGGATGTGAGGACGGGACCATTAACCTTGCAAAAGCATTTGAGTATGCGCTCTACAACGGCGTTGACGTTAAGACGGGTATTCAGGTGGGACTTCCTACGGGAAATCTTCCCGATTACAGCTCCGCAGAAGAGCTTTGGGAAGCTTTTGTAAAGCAGGTACGCCACGTAACGCCCACGTTCCTCCATCTTTGTGACGTAGGTCAGACTGTGAGAGATAAAAATCTTGCAAAGCTTGTTAAATCCGTTATTACCGATGACTGTACTCAAAGAGGCATAAATCAGGATGCGGGCGGAGCAAAGTATAACTACGGCGTAATTGAGACCGCAGGTCTTGCAGTTATCGCAGACTCATTTGCGGCACTTGAAACCGTTGTATTCCGAGACAAAAAATTCACACTCGCCGAGATATTTGAGGCTATGAAGGTGAACTACGAGGGATATGACAGTATGCGCAAGGTGCTTCTCGATGCTCCTAAGTTCGGAAATGACGATGACATCGCTGACAAATGGGCAGCCCGTACCCTTGAAATGTTCTGGGGTGACCTTGCAAATTACCGCTCAGTACGAGGCGGCGCATATATGGGTGCCTGTTCCCTTCAGGGCGGTGGACGTGGATTCGGAAACTTGACCTGGGCACTCCCCGACGGTCACCGAATGGGTGATCCTCTCGGCAATACTATCGGTCCGAGAACAGGCGCTGATAAATCGGGACTTACCGCGATGCTCAACTCCATAATGAAGCTTCCGCTTCACCTCGGTCTCGGTGGTACTACGGTAAACACCCGTATTCCCATCACAGCTACCGCAAGCGAGGAACAGAGAGAAAAGATCGTCGGTGTCGTCCGCACCTACATGAAGTACGGCGGCCAGATGGCTCAGATAACCACTGCCACTCTCGAAGACCTCATCGATGCGCAGAAGCATCCCCACGATCACTTTGACCTTATCGTCCGTGTGGGCGGCTTCAGCAACCGCTTCATTGAGCTTATCCCCGATTCCCAGAACGAAATGATTGCACGTTTCGCTGATGAAGCGGGTAATTGAATATAAAAAATACTGTAAAGAGGAGAAATATAAATGGAAAGCTACAAGAGAGAATTTATTGAATTTCTTCAGAGCGCAAACGTTCTGAAGTTCGGTGACTTTACCGCCAAGAGCGGCAGAAAGATCCCCTATTTCATCAACGCCGGTGAGATCAAGACCGGTGACCAGATCTGCCGTCTCGGTGAGTTCTACGCTAAAGCTTATACCGAAAAGTTCGGTGATAAAAAGTGTGTTCTTTACGGTCCCGCTTACAAGGGTATTCCGATCGCAGTTTCCGCTGCAGGCGCACTTTCAAGAGTAGGTATCGACGTTCCCTTCTTCTTCAACCGTAAGGAAGCAAAGGACCACGGTGAGGGCGGTGTATTCGTAGGATACGTTCCGAAGGCAGGCGAAGAGGTAGTTATCGTTGAGGACGTTATCACCGCAGGTACTGCTATCCGTGAAAGCATGGAGATCCTCTCCCCTCTCGCTGACGTAAAGGTTGCCGCTACTTTCGTTATGGTTGACCGTAAGGAAAAGGGCAAGACAGATAAGAGCGCTATGCAGGAGGTTGCCGATGAGTTCGGCTTCCCCGTATACTCCGTAGTTGATGTTTACGATATTATCGAATTCCTCGAAGAAGATGAAGCAAACCGCGAGAACGTTGAAAGAATCAAAAATTACCTCGCAGTTAACGGAGCAAAAGCATGAAAAGTCTTATAGATATACTTGATCTTTCCGTTGAAGAGATCGATTCTCTTCTCGATACAGCACTTGACATTATTGCAAATCCCAAGAAGTACAGCGAAGTATGCCACGGCAAGAAGCTCGCTACTCTCTTTTTCGAGCCCTCTACCCGTACTCGTCTCAGCTTTGAAGCGGCTATGATGGAGCTTGGCGGTAACGTCATCGGCTTCTCCGAGGCATCAAGCTCATCCGCATCCAAGGGTGAGAGTGTTGCCGACACAGCAAAGGTTATCAGCTGCTACGCTGATATCATTGCAATGCGCCACCCCAAGGAGGGCGCTCCTCTCGTTGCATCCATGAATGCATCTATCCCCGTTATCAATGCAGGTGACGGCGGACACAACCATCCCACTCAGACCCTTGCCGACCTTCTTACCATCAAGCGTGAGAAGGGTCACTTCGACGGTCTTACCGTAGGCTTCTGCGGCGACCTTAAGTTCGGCAGAACAGTGCATTCCCTCATCAACGCGCTTTCACGCTACACAGGTATTAAGTTCGTACTCATCTCTCCCGATGAGCTGAAGCTCCCCGGTTACGTTATCCGTGACGTTATTGAGAAGAACGGTCTTCCCTATCTTGAAACACGCAGTCTTGAAGAGGTTATGCCCGAGCTTGATATTCTCTATATGACAAGAGTACAGGGTGAGAGATTCTTCAGCGAAGAAGAATATCTCCGTCTCCGCGACAGCTATATTCTCGACACAGAGAAGCTGAAGAGCGCAAAAGAAGACCTGGTTATCATGCATCCCCTGCCCCGCGTAAACGAAATTTCCGTTTCCGTTGACCGTGACCCCAGAGCATGCTACTTCAAGCAGGTTCTCAACGGTAAGTTCGTTCGTATGGCACTTATCCTCAAGCTTCTCACCGAAGCGGGAACAATCTGACGGAGGGATAGAACATGAAAATAGATTCAATCATCAACGGTATTGTGATCGACCACATCACAGCAGGCAGCGGAATGAAGCTTTACGGGCTTCTCGGTCTTGACGAGCTTGATTGCTCCGTTGCTCTCATCAGAAACGTCGCGAGCCGTAAGACAGGCAAAAAGGATATCATTAAGATCGACGCTGACATTCCCGTAAGCTTTGACGTTATCGGCTACGTTGACCCCGGTATTACCGTAAACATTATCAAAGACGGTGTGATTACCGAGAAGAAGACCATTGAGCTTCCCGAGACTCTCACAAACGTTATCAAGTGCAAAAATCCCCGCTGTATCACAACAGTTGAACAGGAGCTTGATCACGTCTTCAAGCTCGTTGACCGCGACACAAAAACCTACCGTTGCATATACTGCGAAGCAAAAGCTGAATAAAAAGATAAGGAGAATATAAAAATGGCAATTTTCATCAACGAACCTTCACATACCTTTAACGAATATCTTCTCATCCCCGGATATTCTTCAAGTCAGTGCATCCCCGCAAACGTAAGCCTCAAGACTCCTCTTGTAAAGTTCAAAAAAGGCGAAGAGTCCGCGATCACCATGAACATTCCCATGGTTTCCGCTATCATGCAGTCCGTTTCCGGCGACAGACTCGCTGTTGCACTTGCAACCGAAGGCGGTGTATCCTTTATCTACGGTTCTCAGACCATCGAAGATGAAGCTGCTATGGTCAGCCGCGCAAAGAATTACAAGGCAGGCTTTGTTGTAAGCGGTTCAAACGTAACCCCTGATTCAACTCTTGCCGACGTAGTTGCTCTCAAGGAACAGAACGGCTACTCAACAGTTGCGGTAACCGACGACGGCACAGCAAACGGTAAGCTTCTCGGTATCGTTACAAGCCGTGACTACAGAGTAAGCAGAATGGAGCTCTCCACAAAGGTTTCAGAGTTCATGACTCCCCTTGAAAAGCTCGTAACTGCACCCGAGGGTACAACTCTCAAGATTGCAAACGACATCATCTGGGACAACAAGCTTAATTCCCTTCCCATCGTAAACTCTGAGGGTAAGCTCTGCTACTTCGTATTCCGTAAGGACTATGATATGCATAAGCAGAACCCCAATGAGCTTCTTGATGCTGACAAGAGATACGTTGTAGGTGCAGGTATCAACACCCGTGACTACGCTGAGCGCGTTCCTGCTCTCGTTGAGGCAGGCGCTGACGTTCTTTGCATCGACTCTTCCGAAGGCTTCTCCGAGTGGCAGAAGCTCACCATACAGTGGATCAGAGAGAGATACGGCGACACAGTTAAGGTTGGCGCAGGTAACGTAGTTGATGCTGACGGTTTCCGCTTCCTCGCTGATTGCGGTGCTGACTTCATCAAGGTTGGTATCGGCGGCGGTTCAATCTGTATCACCCGTGAAACAAAGGGTATCGGCCGCGGACAGGCTACAGCTCTTATCGAGGTTTGCAAAGCTCGTGACGAATACTTCAAGGAGACAGGCGTGTACGTTCCCGTTTGCTCCGACGGCGGTATCGTTTACGACCACCACATCACTCTCGCTCTCGCAATGGGTGCCGACTTCGTAATGCTTGGAAGATATTTCGCACGCTTCGACGAAAGCCCCACAAACAAGGTAAACATCGGCGGCACATACTACAAGGAATACTGGGGCGAGGGCTCCAGCCGTGCACGTAACTGGATGAGATACGACCTTGGCGGCGACAAGAAGCTCTCCTTCGAGGAAGGTGTTGACTCCTACGTTCCTTATGCAGGTACACTTAAGGACAACGTAGCACTCACCCTCAGCAAGGTAAAGAGCACCATGTGCAACTGCGGCGCGCTCACTATTCCAGAGCTTCAGCAGAAGGCTAAGCTGACACTTGTATCCTCCACAAGTATCGTAGAAGGCGGCGCACACGACGTGATCCAGAAGGAAAAGACAACTGCTATCAAGTAATTTTCCAAACCAAACCAAACAAATATCACCGCTGACGGGAGCACCGTCAGCGGTGTTTTTACGTGTTCCCACTGAAGTGGATCCACACCGTCGTAGGGGATGGATACAGCATTTCGCGAAACAAAATGCGACCTCCCGAAAACAAAAGTTTCGCACCAATCATGCGGCTACGGATAGAACTCAAGATTCATTTGTAGGGGAGATTCACGAATCTCCCGAAAGCAAACGTCCGGCACGAGACACACGGCTTCCGCCCGTACGATATTACGGTTCACCTTGACACTTCTCACATTTTCATGATATAATAAATACAGAGATCTCCCAAAAAACTTTATGGAGGTGGCACATATGACACGCAACGTAAAAAGTAAGATCCCCGCGATGATCGCAATGGCAGTAAGCTCTGTCAGCTTTGTATTGGTTCTCATCGCACTGGTGGTATCAATTTTAGAAACTCCGCCTGAAACGGGAAATTCGTATTCCTTCGGCTTGTGGGTATTTTCCCTTATGGCTGCCATCGTCAGTATCGTTTTCTATCTTATCGACGCTATTCTCATGATAGACGATCTGTATCATACGCCCACCCGTCTTCTCGCCATCGCGGTCATAGCTATGGCTGTAGGAAGTATTCCCATGTTTGTTTTCGTCGGCGCGAGTCTCGGAATAAACATCCGTATCTGGAACCTGTACTACGCAGGTATGTTCGTCCTGCAGATATTCTC
>JAFXKJ010000149.1 GCA_017531765.1 Clostridia bacterium | reverse complement strand
GTCGTCAACGTGGGGGTGGAAGTAAAGTCCGGTCTGTGTATTCTGTATGTAATAAGCGTTCTGACCATCGTAAGTGCCCTGACTTGTGAAGGTCCACCAGATGTCGCCTCTGTCCTCGTCGCAGGTGATGCTTCCGTCGCTTTCAACGTAGACTCTGACAGCGTCGCCGTTGCCGTTTATTGCATAGTAGTTGCCGTCGTTGCCTTGGGTGTAGATCACAAATCTTGCCCCCGACGAGGTGAGGAGGCTGTGGCTTTGGACTGCAGCGTTACCGACTTTGACTCTCGGTGAGCTTTGCAGCACTCCCAAGGTAATGACGGGGAGTCTTTCGGGGGCTGTGATTCCGTAGGAGATGATCTCGCCGCCCGCTTTGCTGTAGGTAACTTCCGCTACCTCGCCGTCAACATCACCCTCGATGACTGTGATGCTGTCACTGCTTACCGCGGTGACTATCGCTACCGCATCAGCCTGAGAGTTAAGGTTCTTGTCTAAGAAGACCGTGTTTCCGGGGATGGGGGTGTGTTCTTCGGCGGAGAGAAGCATATCGGATTCTTCCCACTGAAGTCTCATGGCTTCCGCGCCCGAGTTGATGGGGGCATCGCCGAAGCCTCCGTATCTGAGGCAGAAGGAAACGAACATCGCAGACCAGTCGCCGTAAGGGTTTCCGTACCATTCGCCATAGCGCGTGTAGCCGCGACGGACGCCGTTTTCGTCTGCCACAAAGTTAAGTGAGCTTTCCTTGTAGCCAAGCTGAGTTTTGGCTATTTCCGCCGCTTTATCTGCGGGACTCAGCTCGTCTGAGAGGTGACTGAACGTGCTTTCCCATGTTTCACGGGTCTCAAGGTCGGCTTTTAAGTTTGAATAGCAGGAGGGCGTGTGCGTGTGCTCGGCTTCCTTGCAGGTGTAGCTATCCGTAAAGCATTCCGCCGTGTGTGTATGTTCTTCAAGACCGCAGCAGGCTTCGGAAGTCATTGTGATTCCCGTCAGCTTCAGCCACCAGAACACCGCAATGGCAATTGCTATAGCGAGTATGGGCAGAAGCATCATAACGCTGCGGGTAATCTCTCGGTTATGTTTTACTCTGTTTACATATTTCAGGGTCTTAGCGTCGACCATAAGTCACCTCCTTTTGATAGTTTAGGTAGTCGTGAATAGGAGTTTTTGTTAGCTTGGGACTCCGAAGCTTTCAAGCGGCCATACGGTGAAAAGGATCTTTCCCATGATCACGTCGTATGCGACGCATCCGATGACAGAGCTTCGGCTGTCAATAGAGGATTCTCTGTGGTCACCCATTACGAAGTATTGGTTTTCGGGGACTGTGTAGGGGAACTCAATGTCGCACTCTCCAAGTCCCCTTTCGGAAACGTACGGCTCTTCAAGTGCGTAACCGTTGATGAAAACGTTTCCGTCACCGTCTAAGGTGATCTCGTCACCGGGGAGCCCGACGACCCTCTTTATAAGAATTTTATTTGAGTGGTAGAAGGCGCACAGGTCGCCTCTTTCCAGTTTAGTCGTTTTTACAAGGACCACGATGTCGCCGTTTTTCAAGGTGGGGTCCATACTGTCTCCCGAGATCTGAATGACGGGGAGCACGAGGGTTGCGATCAGTGCCGCGATGGCGGCAACGATTACCAAACCGTAGACCGTACTTTTAAGCAGCCTCTTGAAGCGGAGCTTGTTTCGCTCTCTTTTCAGCTCTGCGCTAACCAGTTTACTTGTAAGCTGATTATCAGCGCCGTCGGCATCAGGAGTGCCGGGGGCAGTGCACCCCTCTTTTGGCTCGGTGTTCTCTTTCTTTTCCTCGGCAGCACCCTCAACGTCAGGAGAGGCTTCCTTTGAGGCAGCAGAGAGACGTTTGTTTTTTTTCTTCATTCTATATTAATATCCTCGAATATACTTTCAAGAAGCTGTTTTTCTTCGTACATAAGGCGGAGGACATGGGACAGCTTCTTTATTTTTTCCTCAGCGGCGTTTTCCCTTTCCTTGCAGCGAGCTTCCGCCGCGGCAATACGCGCCTCGCAGGATTGCTCGATCTCGGCAATGCGTTCCTCGTACTTCTTCTCAATGGCGGCTATTCTTTCCCGCGCTGACTTTGGAAGCTTTTCGGTGCTGTTTTGAGCAAGTACGGATTTTTTCACGTTTTCAACGTACTGATTTGCGGCAGCTTCAGCGGCTTCAAACACGCCGTTCAGCTTCAGAGAGGCTTCCGCGAAGCTTCCCGCCTACATTTCGGAGAGAGTACGGTCATGAAGCTTTTTATCGGTCTCCGCAAGCTGCCTTTGCAGCTTTTCGACCTTCTCGGTCTGTTCCAAAAGCAACTCAAGCAGCTGCTTTCGGTTAAGCTTTTTCAAATCCTTATCAGTCATAACGGGCAATGTGCCTCCTTGATACAAAGTTCACGTATGCTTTGCAGGGTGGCGGATTGCACCCTTGCTACTTGCTATCGTGCAATTTGCTTGCTTGCAAGTATATTATACCCTATTTCCCCTATTTGTCAATAGGTTTTTAGAAAAAATTACAACAGAATACATGATTTTTATATTTTAGAAAATTCTGTACACCACGGGAGGGGGGATGTCGAGTACATTGGAATTCCGGCGATAAGTTATCGCTCAAAGGGGCGATGCGCAAGCTAAAGCGTAATCATTCAGACGAAATGACGTTGTGTAGGGGTATCTTCCGTGCGGCCGGCGCATTCAGACACATCAAACCAAATTACTTTTTCGGATTATAAGTCATTCCTACGTATAATCCCGTTCCCGATGTGATCACCACATCGTTTTCCATCAAATATCCGTATGTGCTGTCTGATGCTTCCTCAGAAGGATCTGCGGAATAACACAGATAGAAACCGTTTTCCTCTTCGATCACTGTAATTCTGCGGAACTTTACCTTTAACTCGTCAAGGATGAACACTCCTTGCATTCCCTCGTGTACACGTACTGCCGACACCGGCACCTTGTATGCCCTTGTTTCCTCATAAACTGCTTCAAATTCCTGAAGTCTCGTATAATCGTAGCCGTCGGTAATATTTGAACACTCAAAGATCACTATCGCTTCAGCGGCGTTTGTAATAACCCTGCTCACTCTCATATCAAGGGGGAGCTCGGGATTCTCAGACAGTCCCACGCTGTAGGTACTGCCCTGCTTGAAATTTGCCGCCCCGGCTGATGTCATGCGACAAGCCACGTACCACTTAAATCCCGTGACGATCTTGCCCGCCGAACCCGCCTGCGGGCGAGCCTCATCAGCCGTTTCCATAACGTTCACCATGTCGGAATACGTCACAGAGTCGATATTTTTCGCGGAAAACTTTCCCTCATACCCGTCGGTGGTGGAGAAATAGTACCCCGCTTTGGGTGCGTACACCGTTCCTATCGCCGTACCGAGGGTCGATTTTACATTCGCAAGCTCAGTGTTAAGCGATGCTATCTGAGACTCAAAGTCTTTAACACGGCCCGTCAGTACACCAAGCCGTCTGATAGACATGGTAAGCGTGGGCTTTGCCTTTAAGGCATAGCTCACATCCCCCGATGCGATACGTCTGCGGATGGCAATCACGCTTTCCGAAATATCCCTGTGCACGCTTGTGGTGTCACCTACGGTGACGAAGGTCTTTTTACACTTTTCATAAAAGGCTATCTGTTCCTCGATGAGAGTTATTTTCTCACTGAGTGCCGCCGATGAGGTGTTATACACATCGGCGACCTTGCCCCCTGCGGTGACCTTATCACCGTCACGGACGGTAGGCGAGAGATAGCCTGAGCCAACGCTGTCGGAAATGGGATATTCGTCCCTTATAATGTATGCGTCTCCCTTGACGGTGCGGGGGAGTGTATCGCTTACTGCATACACCGTATCGATACCGCCGCGGGCATCTCCCGTCAGGTGATAACCGATATAAAACATGATTCCCACGGCAAGAACGGTAAGAGACACATACAGTACCACTCTGCCAAGGTAATTTTTATCAAAAAATGCAGTTCTTTTCAAATCGGCCTCCGAAGGTAATTAAAATGCTAAATTGGTTTTTGAAATTTGAGACAGGCGATAGCCATATCGTGCGGTTGAATCCTACGAAGCGGGACGCCACATGGGGTTTCGACGGAAAACGTCCCCTACAGGTTAGAGGGGGATGGTGCGACAAGTTATCGGTCAAACGTGCAGATTACTGCCACAGACACCCACCCTTGGGCAACCACATAGGGTTGCCCCTACGGGTAAGCGTGGTTCCAACGCAAGGCGATAGCCATATCGTGCGAGTTGTAGACCTACGAAGCGGGACGCACACCCTGTTTGCGTAGCAAACGGTTACGCCCCTACAGGTCGGCGGGGATTATAACGTTGGTTTATCGTCAAACGTGAGGGTTGTAACCTAAACGTAAGATTTTTCCTCTATTTTTGTTGCCGAAGGCAACAAAAATAGAGAGTCAGCCAAGGAGTTGAGGAGCAACGCGACGAAGAAACTTCGGCGTTTGAGATGGTTCTTAACAAATGGCGATAGCCATAACGTACGGGTGTAAGCCTACGAAGCGGGCGGAGCAAGGACGCCCACGGCATATTCGCTACGCGAAATGCGACAACAACCTACGGTTGTTGCCCCTACGGGTCAGATGGAGACGGTGCGGTAGGTTATCGGTCAGACGTGTAGTTTGCCGACGTAGACACCCACCCTTGGGCAACCACATAGGGTTGCCCCTACGGGTAAGCGTGGTTTTAACGCAAGGCGATAGCCATAACGTATGGGTTGTAATCCTACGCGGTAGGATAGCCGAGACTTCAACGTAGGACGGCAGCCATACCGTCCAATCTGCAAGCCGAAGCGGACCGTCGGACAGCGCGGGGCGCAAAGGGAACACCCAACCCCGTCACAGCCGCTTGAATGCCGTAATGCCGCAGGCGGCGGCACTTTCTCCGTTTCGGTATGCTTTGATCACACACCTCACCGCAGCCGCATTTTCATCGGTGAATATATAATGCTCCGCTATTTGAGCTGTCAGCTCATTCATTTTATCTGCCATATAAATAACATTTGGGTTGAGGATTACGTTCACTCTGTCTCCCACGGGGATAACGCTCAGCTTCGCTCCGCGTCTGTCCGACAGATCTGCGGGAAGGTGGCAACCGTCGCCGCCGCAATTTCCGCTACAGCTCTTGTCGCTCATGATACATCTGCGCATCAGCATAAGAGGCACTTTTCCGTAAACCACCGCCCCCGTCACGGGAACTTCCTTTGAAATGCTTCTTAGCGCCGCCGTGCCAAGCTCGGGAGTGAGGATGATCCTGACATCCCCTGCTCGAGCAAGCTCGCGCGCCGCCGCCGTGCAGCTGATGTTCAGTCGCATTGATGCCACTGCCTGAAGCTTCGCCTCTTTTGCGGCATATATCTGCCCCTGAGTGTGACAAAGGACATATTTTCCGCCGCCTGCGGCAAAATCCGCAACTGATTTCTTAAGCCTTGAGGCATCGGCGCAAAACGGCGGCAGATCAAGGCCTATCTCACAGCCGTCGCGACCCTTCAGTTTTTCGGGGAAACGGGTGAATATAACGTCAAAGTATCCGAACGCCTCGGGCGGTATCGCGGAGGTGTTGAAAAATTCTGCCGTTTTCAGCTTTTCCATGGGAGCTATCCGCGGCAAGGCTTCCTCGGTTTTCTCTTCTGCACTGCGGCGGATGCTGTGTCTCACACTAAGCTCCAATTTTGACAGCGCGTCCCGTCTCAGGCTGTTAAGCTGGGACGATGCGGCAAACACGTCACCGATGAGGGTACAGCGGAAATCCTCTCTCGCAAGGGAGCAGGGAGTTCCGCCAAGCTTTGCGATATTATTATACACCGCATCCTCGCTGAGAGGCGCGGTCTTAGCCTCGCTCACCACGTCACCGTAGGATGTTACCGAGGTTACTCCGTTAGACACGGTGAGAGCCGCGGGAGCACCAAGCTCAAGGTGACAGTGGGCGCTCAGCTTGATTTTTCTCGTCAATTTTTCAAATTTTTCTCCCGTAGATACGGCACTCTCGCT
Organism: Clostridia bacterium; assembly: GCA_017531765.1. Taxonomy (GTDB): domain Bacteria; phylum Bacillota; class Clostridia; order Oscillospirales; family CAG-272; genus RUG11130. The sequence goes on along the minus strand of JAFXKJ010000149.1, from coordinate 1,441 downwards.
TCTCATTCCCGTCATTCCTCTGTAGCGGGAGGTAAAATATCCGTCAGTAAAGCCGCCGCGGGAGAAAATACCGTCAAGGTATCTTATTTCGTCGGGGGTGGCACATCTGCCCTCGTCAAGGAGACGGCGGTACGTGCTTACGACCCCGTAGACATAGTCTGCGCTCTTGAGCCGCCCCTCCAATTTGAGAGAGGCAACTCCCGAGGATATGATCTCGGGGATATGGGAAGCAAGGCACATATCCTTTAAGCTTAAAGGGTGGGAGGTACTGCCGCCGCGGCTTCCCACGGATGAGACACGGTAGGGAAGACGGCACGGCTGAGCGCACTCGCCGCGGTTTCCGCTTCTGCCGCCCATTGCCCAGCTCATGAGGCACTGACCCGACACGGAAACGCAGTGTGCGCCGTGTACGAATGCCTCGATCTCGATGGGCGACTCTTTAACAAGACGGCAAAGCTCACCGAAGCTCAGCTCCCGCGGACAGACCATGCGTGAAAATCCCAGCTCTCTCAGGGCTACGGCATCAAGGGAATTCACTCCCGTCATTTGTGTGCTTGCATGAAGCTCGGCTTTGGGCAGATTCTCGCGGATGTATGCCGCAAGGCCAAGGTCAGCGGTGATAAAGGCAGTGGCACCTGCCTCGTACAGGTGACGTGCGAGAGCGAATGCCTCATCGCATTCTCTGTCCCTGAGACGGGTGTTCATTGTGATATATGAGGAGACTCCGTGAGAGGCGCAAAGAAGAATGGCGCTCTCAAGCTCCTTTTCGCTGAAGTTTTTTGCCCGCATTCTGTTTGAAAAAAGCTCACCGCCGAAATATACGGCATCCGCCCCTGCTTCGAGGGCGGCTTGCAAGGCTTCGGGCGAGCCTGCAGGAGCTAAAAGTTCCGGTGATTTTTTCATAAGCAAACGAATTTCTCCATAAAATAATATTGTTTTGTCAAATTCCCCGATGAGCACGGAGATATGTTCGTTTTTTCCATCTTAAAATCAACAGATCTGATTAAAATTGTCTTTTTTTGTATATAGTGCGTTTTTGTTTATTCTTTATTGTTTGCTGTTTTATTGTTGTTTATTGTTTTACCCGCAAGCCAAACGCCAAGCGTGTCATCATGCACACCGCGAATGATATGAAAAAGATTATGTTTGGGGTTATAAACCGCACGTTCGACCGATAACCTACCGCACCGTCTCCATCTGTCCCGTAGGGGCAACCCTATGTGGTTGCCCAAGGGTGGGTGTCTGTGGCAGTAATCTGCACGTTATGTCTATAACCTAACGTACCGTCTCCACCTGACCTCTGTAGGGGACGTTTTCCGTCGAAACCCCGTGTGGCGTCCCGCTTCGTAGGCTTATAACCCGCACGATATGGCTATCGCCCAAAGTAGAATGCCCTCTCCGTCATTTGCCCTGAAATGCCACCTCTCCCGGAGTGAGAGGC
>JAFXKJ010000148.1 GCA_017531765.1 Clostridia bacterium | reverse complement strand
AGAAACCTGTGCACTCGAGAACAACGTCAACGTTGTTAGCAGCCCAGGGGCAGTTAACAGCATCCTTCTCAGCGGAAATCTTAATGGTCTTTCCGTCAACAGTGATTGTACCAGCCTCATCGTCAGCTACTACTGTGTGACCGTCGTAACGACCCTGAGCAGTATCATACTTGAGAAGGTGTGCGAGCATGGAAGGCTTTGTAAGGTCGTTGATAGCAACAACTTCATAACCCTCTGCGCCAAACATCTGGCGGAATGCGAGACGGCCGATACGACCGAAACCGTTAATGGCAACTTTTACTGACATAGTGATGTCCTCCAAAATAATATATGTTTTTTCTTTGGGAAACGTTTTAATGAGGAGCGTATTATTCATACTTCCCTCGAATATATATTATATACCAAAACTTATAATTTTACAATAGTTTTTGTTAAGTTTTTTTATTTTTACCTCTTTGAATAAAAATTACCGCAGATTTATTGATAAATTCACGCTTTTTACAAATTGGTTGCCCAAAAACGCAATTATATGATCCAAAACTTATGCGATATTAACAGTTTTTGATGTAAGAAAAGCAAAAATCACACGTAAATCTTGACAAAAACTCCCTTTGGTTATATAATTAGAGTAGCTATTATATATATGCAGTCCAACACGAAAAGAGGTTATTCCAATGGCAAATTTTACTGAACACGGTGGTATCAGTATTGAACTTGAACATATTTTTCCCATTATAAAAAAATGGCTCTATTCCGAAAAAGAAATCTTTTTGAGAGAAATCGTTTCAAATGCGTGTGACGCCGTGACGAAACTCAAACGTCTTATCTCTCTCGGAGAAGCTAAAGATATCGTAAATGAACCCGGGAAAATTAAAGTAATTCTCAACACTGACGCAAAAACTATCACCGTTACAGATGACGGAATTGGCATGAGTGAGAATGAACTCAGACAGTATATCTGTCAGATAGCGCTTTCAGGTGCTATCGACTTTATAAATAAGTACGAAGGAAGCGAAGACGCCGCTGCTTCAAACGGTATTATCGGTCACTTCGGTCTTGGTTTTTATTCCTCATTTATGGTGAGTGACACTGTTGATATTATAACAAAATCATATAACGGTGAACCCGCAGTTAAATGGTCGTGCGGTGATGACGGTCAGTTTGAAATTACAACAAATTACGACGATTACTATGATTTGATCGGCGAGCGCGGTACAGCAATCGTCATGCACGTTAACGATGAGGGCGCGGAATTTCTTTCCGAATATAAGCTAAAGGAAGTCCTTGCTAAGTACTGTGCATTTATGCCTGTGGAAATTTTCTTTGAAAATTCCGCAGATAATAACGAGGAAACTAATGACTCCGTTCCCGTAAACGATCCCTCTCCGCTTTGGCAGAAGAACCCTTCCGAATGCACCGAGGAAGAATACAAAGATTTCTATGGGAAAGTTTTCCATGATTTCAAAGAACCTCTCTTCCATATTCACCTTAAAGCCGATTATCCTCTGAATTTCAAGGGAATACTTTATTTTCCAAGAATCAGGGGTGAGTTCGAAAGTCTTGAGGGTCAGGTGAAGCTTTACTATAATCAGGTTTTTGTCGCAGATAACATCAAGGAAGTCATCCCCGAATATCTCTTAATGCTCAAGGGTGTTCTCGACTGTCCCGAGCTTCCCCTTAACGTGTCAAGAAGCTATCTCCAAAACAGCGGATACGTTTCAAAAATATCTGCTCACATTACCAAAAAAGTCGCAGACAAGCTGACATCAATGTTCAATTCCGACAGAGAAAACTACGAATCCCTCTGGCGCGATCTGAAAACATTCGTTGAATACGGATGTATGCGAGACGCTAAATTCGCTGACAGAGTCAAAGGTGCTGTACTATATGAAAAATGCTCGGGTGGTTTTGTAACACTTGAAGAATATCTTGATTCCGCGAAAGACAAGCACGAAAATAAAGTGTATTACACTACTGACAAAACTGCTCAGTCAAAATACATTTCCATGCTTGCCACCGAGGGAATCGAAGTTATTCTCCTTGACAAAATAATCGATACTCAGTATATAAATTCAGTTGAGATGGCTAATGAGGGAGTAAAATTCCTCAGAGTTGACTCTGAAATCGCCGAACATCTCCGTGATGACGGCGAGATACGCGAAATCGAAGCTGTTGCCGAGGTTTTCAGAAAAGTTGCGGGCGAAAATGTTGAAATAAAGTTTGATCGATTCAAAGACAGTTCAGTCCCCGCAGTGATCAATGTCTCAGAAGAATCCCGCAGAATTGAAGATCTTATGCGTCTTTATGCAATGAACGGTATGGATTCATCAGGATTCAAGATGAACGATGCGAAGTCAACTCTTACGGTAAACACAGCTTCTCCCTTGATAGAAAAGCTTGAAAACAAATGTGACAGTGACCCCGATCTCGCAGCAAAAATTGCACAGCAAATCTACAGTCTTTCCCTGCTCAGTCAGCGTAAACTTGATGCTGATGAGCTTCTGAGTCTTATTGACGGCTCTTACAGCATTCTCGGACTCCTTTAATCATGGATAACAGCAAAGAACACGTGATAAGAGATAATTTCGGTTGGCTGCGAGAGAGCGTAAACGATCACCGACAAATCGAAGGTGCCGTGATAAATAAAGCGGTAAAATTGGTTTTATGTGATAAACCGAGTTTAACTCCAATGGAGTCACACGAAATTTTCAAATCACTCAGCGGCGAATTCTACAGTCTTCCTCTGTTTGCAAGGTTTTGTGCGGAGCTGACACGAAGCTTAAAAATTATTGATGAAAATGCCCAAAATCTTTCTCCAAGGCTGACGGTCTATATCAGAAATCAACTTGCAGATAAAGCATTCGATGTGTTTTCAAGACAATTTCACGGACTTCGTGCAATTTATTCTCATGACTTCAAGAGCGCGTGTGAAGACGTTTATTATGATAGAGCTGACTCATGTATTCTCCCCCTTGAAAGTTCCGCAGACGGACTCCTGATGCCATTCAGAAGTATGCTGATGAAATATGAGCTGAAAATTGCGGCCGTAACGAAAGTTTCAACCGGAGAAGGCTCTGTACAGTCAATTGCTCTCGTTACAGGGGGGACTGTCGATTCCTTCGGTAACGTACTTGAAGCTTATCTACCGTCTGTCACTCAAAATGATCTTCTGTCTTTGTGTATTGCGGTAAGTGAAATTGGATGCAATATAGTCAGAATAACGTCTGTTAAGTCACCAATGAAAGATCTGTATGACCACCACATTAGTTTTACATCAGACAGTAATTCTCTGTCTGTGTTAAAATATTTTCTCAACGGAAAATACCCTGCTCACGTTATACTCGGACAGTACAAAAATTAATTTTCGAAAGGATAAACATTGAAATGAACTACATGGAAAGTTATAAGGCATGGCTCGCCTCACCTGTTATCGACGAAGCATCAAAGGCTGAACTCCTCTCTATTCAGTCAGACGAAAAAGAAATCGAATTCCGTTTTTCGTCCTATATGGAGTTCGGTACTGGCGGTCTCCGTGCAAAAATGGGTGCAGGTACGGCAATGATGAACTCCTATACCGTAGCCCATGCTACAGAAGGTGTCGCAAGACTTATTGACTCTCTCGGTGAGGAAGCCAAAGCAAAAGGCGTAATTATCGGTAGAGACAGCAGAAATAATTCCGATATTTTTGCTCGCAGAAGCGCAGAGGTGCTCTCAGCTCACGGTATTAAAGTATATCTTTACGATGATATTCGTCCCACTCCCGAGCTTTCCTTCGGTGTGAGACATCTCGGTTGCATCGCAGGTATCAATATCACAGCATCTCACAACCCCAGTGCATACAACGGATACAAATTATATTGGGAAGACGGTTCACAGCCTACTAAGGAAAACGCAGACAAAGTTTCAGCCCTCATTGCGAGTGCCGATATCTTAAATGACGTTCCCACCCCCGCAGATGCTAAGGAAGAGCTTATCAACATCGTCGGTCCCGAGCTTGATAAGGCTTTTCTTGACAACGTAGCGGGAGAATCCGTATACCCCGACGTTGTGGCAAAGGCTGCAGACAATCTTAAAGTCGTTTATACTCCTCTTTTCGGTGCAGGTGCAAAGCACGCTCCCGCGATCATGCGCCGTATCGGACTCAAGCACATTTATACCGTAGACGAACAGATGGAAGCTAACGGTGATTTCCCGGGTCTTGACAAGCCGAATCCCGAATACCCCGCTTCCTTCAAGTTAGGTATCGAGCTTGCTGAAAAGGTTGGTTCAGACCTGATTATTGCAACCGACCCCGATGCAGACAGAGTTGGTATCATGGCACGCAACAAGGCGGGTGAGTTCGAGTGCGTAACCGGTAACCAGATGGGTTCTCTCCTTCTTGACTACATTTTCACAGCACTCAAGGAGCAGGATAAGCTTCCCGCCGATGCTTATGCGGTAAAGACTATCGTAACAAGTGAAATGGCAAGTGCGATCTGCCGTCACTTCGGTGTAGAGCTTCACAATGTTCTGACAGGATTTAAGTTTATAGCTGAGGTAATCAGAACTCATGAGGAAAAGGGGGTCGGAACCTTCCTTCTCGGCTATGAAGAAAGCTACGGATACATGAAGGGCCTTTACGCAAGAGACAAGGATTCCATTGTTGCGTGTATGCTTATATGCGAAATGGCTGCTTACTATAGTCTTCGCGGCATGACGCTTATTGATGCTATGGATTCTCTCTATGCTAAGTACGGATATTACACCGAAGATTCCGCTGAGATTTACAAGGAAGGTCTTGAAGGAAAGGCTGCTATCGCAGGAATGATGAACAGCCTTCGCGAGAACATCCCCACTGCGCTTGGCGGCGAAAAGGTCATTAACTTCCGTGACTATCAGGCTGAAACATCACTTAATGTTGTCACAGGAAAGGTCGAGTCAACGGGACTTCCCAAGTCTAACGTGCTTTACTACATGACTGAAAGCGGAAACGTAGTTGTTGCGCGTCCCTCAGGTACAGAGCCTAAGATCAAGTTCTATATTCTCGCAAAGGGCGACGACAAGGACGGTTCCAAGGCAAATGCGGCGTCTTGCAAGGCTTCTCTTGAAGCTTGCCTCGGACTTGAACCCGGCGAACTCAGAAAATAATCGTATACTAAAAATCAGGGTAGACCTTCTCATCGGGTCTACCCTAACTTTATTTATTTACCTGCTACACTCATGTTTTTAACCAAAACAGCAGGCGCACCTATTCCCGAAAAGCCTATATCAACTTTATCGGAAAGAGCTGAAATATCGCGTAGAAGCTCAAAGAAATTCCCCGCTACAGTGAAGGACTTGACCGGTACTGTCTTAATTCCGTTCTCAATAAGGAATCCCGCGCTTTCAATTGAGAAGTCTCCCGTTACAGGGTTAGCTCCTGCGTGAAGTCCCTTAACCTCATTTATATAAATACCGTGATCTGCAAGCTTTAACAGCTCATCCTCGCTGTAGTCCCCTGCTTCTATGCAAAAGGTATGAGGTTTAACGTCAATTGGAGATGAATAACTCACCTTACTTGCGTTTCCTGTGGTTACACATCCCGCTTTAGATGCTGTTTCTCTGTTATGAAGAAGGGTTACAAGGACTCCATCACGAACAACGTCTTTTCGGAAGGCGGCAACACCCTCCGCATCAAAATAAGCTTGCATCGGTGTACCGTCCCTCATAGGGTCATCAGTGATATTTACAAAATCGGCTGCGATCTTCTCGCCTTCTTTACCTGCAAGACGTGACATACCCGCCTGAGCTGTTTTAGCAGAAAAAGCTCCCGTAAAAACGCCTAAAATAGTTCGCATCTGAACAGCATCGAAAACGATATTGTATTTACCGGTGGTAACAGAATCCGCGCCAATCTTACTGAGAGCACCTTCAACAACGGTTTTGGCAAGTTCACAGTCTGACATCTTACCGTATTCCTTGATAATATAGTCATTCTGATGCTCGCCGCCGTCTTCAACTACTGCCTCAGCAAACACAACGTTTATTCCAACTGAATTCGAAAGATCAAGACCGTGAGAATTTACTATTCGAACTGTCTCTGAAATACTTTCAACCTGGGACTGAGTACCGTCAACAACGCGTCTGTCAGCACCGTATGTCGCTTTCTGAACAGAGAGAGCGACAGATTTAAGCTCCTCGGGAGACAAAGCCTTAAATTCATTTACATTTGGACGTACGTACTCGGGAGAGCCTTCAAAGATACCGACATTATCATCCTTTTCGGTATATCGACCGTTTTCAAGTGCTCTTTCAACAAGCTCCTCAGCTTCAGTAATTTCCATGAGCTGAGTGGATGCGTAACCCATCTTTCCGTCAACAGAGCAACGGAAGCAGATCCCGCCCGCTTCGCTTGAGTTTAGTGCGCTGATCTCATGTCCGAGAGTTTCTGCAGAAGACTTTGATGAGCTTTCATAGTAAATTTCATAATCAGTAACGCCAAGCTCGGCGGCACGTTTAATAATTGCTTCTTTAAGAAGTTCAAAGTTCATTATTTGCTACCTCCTACTGTTATCTCGCTGACCCTGATGAGAGGTTGTCCCACATCAGTGGGAACAGAACCGCTTGAGCTTCCGCACATTCCTTGACCTGTGGCGAGATTTTGTCCTACCATATCTATGTTCATAAGAATCTCAGCCCCCGTACCTATAAGAGATGCGCCCCGTACCGCTTCGCATATTTTGCCGTTTCTGACAATATATCCTTCGCTGACAGCAAAGTTAAATGCTCCCGTGAGAGGATTTACACTTCCGCCTCCCATACTTTTTGCGTAAAGACCGTAATCAATGGAAGCGATAATATCTTCATTCTTATCAGGACCGTTATCAATAAAGGTATTGGTCATACGGGACGTAGGCTCAAAGGTGTAGTCTTGTCTGCGGCTGTTACCTGTCATGGGAAGTCCCAGTCTTCGGCTACCGAGACGGTCTACCATGTAAGACTTCAATACTCCGTTTTCAATTAGGACATTACGCTTTGTCGGGTTACCTTCATCGTCAATATTCACGCTTCCCCATGCTCCGGGGATAGTACCGTCATCAACGGCAGTAACCTTATCACCTGCGATCTTCTGACCGAGCTTGCCACACATCTGTGACGTACCTGTCCCGACTGAGGTTGCTTCCAAAGAATGACCGCACGCTTCATGGAAAATAACGCCACCAAAACCGTTTTCAATTGCTACTGTCATTTTACCTGCGGGGCAAGGCATTGCCGTAAGATTTGTTATTGCCTGCCTTGCGGCTGTGAGTCCTATTTCGCGAGGCGGAAACAGTTCAAATGTTTCAAGTCCCATTCCGCGCCCCGGCGCAAAACTTCCCGATTGCATCTCACTGCCGTCAGCCGCTGTAGCATTTACTGCCATTCGTGTTCTGATATGCCTGTCGGAGGTAAGAAGTCCTTCCGTATTAGCGATCTGTATTGTATGGTCTACCGACAAAAGCATACCCATCGCCTGTACTATACGGGAATCATACTCGCGGGCAGCACCGCAGGCTTCCTTCAAAAGCTCGCATTTCAGCTTCATATCCGCGCTTGACGGCACAACGCTAACCGGATGAATATTCGGAAATATCTTTTCCGTAAGCTTAACGCTTCCCTTGATGTTTTTGTCCCCGATAGCAGCCGCTACACTGCCTGCGCATCTGACAAGAGATTCTTTAGACATATCTGATGTGGAAGCGTAAACTGTCTTAGTACCGAGAAATGCTCTGATACCAACTCCTGACACAACATTATCTCCGATTGACTCAATAACACTGTCAAGCAAACGAATCGAACCGTTGCGGGTCTTTTCGGAAAATACTTCTGCAAAGTCAGCACCCGTTGAGACTGCAATACTGAGCAGGTCTTCAAGTAATCTTTTTTCAAGCATAGTAATTAACCTTTCATTTTGATTGCACAAAACTAAATAAAAACAGCAGGCACACCGTACAAGTATACTTATTAGGAAAACAAGCATACGCAGGTGTGCCAAATATTTTACTCAAAATCCTTAGGATCGGCATCACCAAAGTAAATATTAGGAATCTTGGTTACAACCCCTTCGGATTCGATAAACATTACGTAAGGTCCGCCTTCTTTATGAGGATCGATAGTAAGTGAAAATTTACCGTCTTTTGCAAAGCAAACACCACTGTGATAGTCGATGGAAACGGTAACAGGATAATCGGCTTCTCCCCAAATTCGTACCGGTACATTTGCGGGAAGAACAGCATTTTCGCAGAAAATTTTATCAAGTTTATAACTCATGACATTCTCCTTAAAAGACAAAATTTTACTTTAATGATATAAATAGCTTGTTTTCTATATAATACTATATTTTCTTCAAAAATTAAAGTAGTTTTTCAAAAATTCAAGATATTTTTATATTTTAATTCTGAAAGGAATTGCCGGAAGGTTTGCCGATGAGAACAGTGAGACACAACTTCCGTTATCAAAGCAGAACAAAACCTCATCAGGCTTTACTCCGTTAGTCACAAGTCTCACTTTGTCACCGAGAATCTCGTAATCCGCATTGTAAACATTTCCGTCAATATCTTTTACGTGAAATTTAAGCTCGTCGGAAGCATAAAGTCCGTTACCGACATCGGAAAATGTGAGAATCACAGCTTCTCCGTCATACTCCGCATTACGGCAAACAGGAGATCGGTATATAACCTCTTCGCCGTAGATCATTCCCCTCGCATAGAGCGCAAGTCTCTCTCCGACGGTCTTTTTATCCCTTGGGTGAATGTCATTAAAGTCGCCCACGTCTCCGATAGTAACAACACCAACGTTGGGGATAGTCTCCGAAGCCATAAACTGACACTCGCGTACCACGTAAAACCACTCGTCTTTGTATGCGTTGTACGGTGCAAGTTGAACCACAATAAACGGTAGTTTATCGTCAAGCCATTTACTTCTCCAGTCCCGTACCATCATTTCGAAAAGATCGCGGTATTTGTGAGCCATCGTCTTAAATGAATCACTCTCACCCTGATACCATATAACACCCTTGATCTTATAAGGGTGAAGATACTGCAACCTTTCAAGATAAAGATAGCTTGTTTTGTTAAAGGGAAATTCGTCGTCTTCCGCATCGGGATGCCACACAGTTCCCTCTCCGAATATCGGTTCTTTTTCAGTTACATCGGGAGAAATCCACGCACGTATCACGGATGCGCCCTGATTACAGTTCAAAATACCAACAGGTACTTTTAACTTGTTTGCAAGAGCAATTGCAAAGTGCGATGCGGTTGCGGAAATACCGCGTTTATTTTCTTCGCAAATGTCAATCCATCTCTCATCAGTTTCGGGACGTCGTGAATATTCCCATTCACGGTCGGTTGTAAACATTCTCACGAGGTATTCACATTCTTCAAGAGACTGACGGGTCTCTTCAAGTGTCATTGCCATATTGGACTGACCGCCCGCAAGGAAAACGTCACCGAAATAAACATCGTGAATTTCTGTAACTTCCCCGCCGCACTCAACGAACATAGTATAAGGACCTCCTGCTTTATGAGGCGGTAGAGTAAGTAAAAATTTGCCGTCATGAGCATAATCCACTGTTGAGTGCATATCAACGGAAACAGTAACGGGATAATCGGCTTCTCCCCAGATTTTCACGGGTACATCTCTCTGAAGTATCATTCCGTCACGGAAAAGTTTATTAAGTTTCAACATTTTTTGATCCTTTCTTCAGTCCCCGATTGCAAGTGTCTCACGAACTGCGATTCTGAAGGGGGATGCGGGAAGACCGCTTGACGAATAAAGATGAACTTCCACATCATTTTCAAAACAAAAGCTCACAACTGCGGGAATTATTCCTTCGCACCAAACACGGACAACATCACCGCAAATCTCATATTCGCCTGTAAATGGATGACCCTTAACGCTAAGTCCCTTAAACTCAAGAGGAGCATCTGCATATAGTCCGTCTCCAACATCGGCAAATTTCAGTACAGCCACATTGCCTTCAACAGTCATTTCGGTGCAAACGGGCGATCTTGATTCAACGTCTTCACCGTAAAGTATGTGCCGTGCGGCAAGAGCAAATCGGTGTCCGACGGTCTTTTTGTCCTTTGGATGAAGATCATAGTGATCACCTACGTTACCTGTAGTGATCATGTGTGCACCGTTATCCCTTAGGTGAAGCTTTAACTGCTGCTCACGAATAATATACCACACCTCGTGCTCTCTTCTCGGTGGGCCGTAGCTTATCTGTGCAAATATAAACTGCAGACTATCTTTCCGAAACAGCTTTCGCCAATCTGCCATCAAAAGTTCAAAAAGATGCGCATAGGAGTATGCAGAGTTATCGGCTACATCACTTTCACCCTGATACCAGAGGACCGCACTGATATTGTACGGTGCTACACAGAGAAGCTTCTGATTATAAAGATACGATAGTGCATTGAATCCATATCTGTATACTTCAAAGTGCCAGATAGTGTGACAATCAAACATAGGATCACTTGCAACTGTTTCAGGTGATAACCACGAACGGATACTTGAACCTCCGCTGCTACAAGAAACAATACCCACGGGGATCTTTTGTGAATTTGCTATCTCAACGGCAAAATGTGAAGGGCCTGCGGCAATATATTCCGCCATACTCTGAGTGATGGGCAACCATACATCACGTCCGTCATAGCTTCTTCCGTTTTCACTATCACCCGATACCGAATACATACGGATAACACCGTCGCTGTCATCAAGAGTCTGCGTGGTGTCAGAGAGAGTCAGGGCCATATTTGATTGGCCTCCCGCAAGAAAAACATCACCAAAGTAGATGTCGTGAAGTTTAATGATCTCACCCGCACACTCAATAAACATTATGTACGGACCGCCTGCTTCATGAGGGGGAATCTCAAGATAAAATTTACCGTCACGATCAAAATCCACCGCAGAATGCATATCAATTGAAACCGTCACGGGATGGTCAGCTTCTCCCCAGATCCTTACAGGCTCATTACGCTGAAGAATCATACCGTTTTGGAATATTCGAGGCAGTTTTATCATAATTATGTTCTCCCTTCAACCTATTTTTAAGATACCGAAATTCTAAAAGGTGATGCAGGTAAACCCGCTGATGAATAAAGCCACACGGGAAGATCAGGCGCAAAGCAGAAACGAACCTCGGACACTTCAAAGGCTTCTGTGTCGAGAATTACTTCACTGCCCGAGATCACATACTTCGCTTTGCGGATAAGACCGTCAGAGCTTATGACATAAAATTCAAGAGGCTTCGTTTCATAAAGTCCCTCTCCCGCATCCGAGAACGAAAGGATCACCTTACCGTCGGATTTTGTTGCCTTACGGCAAACAGGAGGTCGGTAAAGAATATTCTCTCCGTAGAGCATACCCATTGCATAAAGTGCAAGGCGTTTTCCGACTACCTTTTTCTCCATTGGGTGAATCGGACCGTAAGCTCCCGCATCTCCGATAGTTATCATGCCGATGTTATGTCCTTCATCAGCGGCGGCAAGCTGCTGTTCGCGGAGGATCTCCCAAATCTGAGAGTGGAACTCTACCGTGTGATAGGTAAGCTGAGTTGTAATAAACGGAAGATCAGCATCATTCCAAAGGCGGCGCCAATCGTCAACGAGCAGTTCAAAGAGATGCTTATAAGAGTATGCGATTGGAGTGTCGGCATCACTTTCTCCCTGATACCAGAGGACCGCTTTTACGGTATACGGAGCTAAGGGCACGAGTCTTTCAAGATACTGTTCGCTTGGAGTGTTAATAAAGCTGAAGATGTCGCAGTCTGTATGCCACCTGGTATTGAGAGCGAAGACAGGATCCTTTGCCACTGTTTCGGGAGAGAGCCATGATCTTATGGATGATGCACCTTGATTACAGGAAATGATTCCCACGGGAATATCATAGCGATTTGCAATATCCACCGCAAAATGGGAAGCGGCGGCAGAGATGCCGTGGGCGTTTTCCATTGAGATTGCAATCCATCTGTCGTCTGTTTCGGGACGGCGCATATCAATTTCATCCCAAATTCTGTCGGGAGTAAATATACGGATCACTTTATCACACTCATCGAGAGTTTCGTCGGTTTCATCAATGGGCATACCCATATTGGACTGTCCCGCGGCAAGGAAAACGTCACCGTAATATATGTCATGAAGTTTTATTATCTCACCGCCGCATTCGATGAACATAGTGTAAGGACCGCCTGCTTCATGAGGAGGAATAGTGAGAGAAAACTTACCGTCATGTTGAAAATCGACCGCAGAGTGCATATCAATTGAGACAGTAACCGGACAATCAGCTTCACCCCATATTTTCACGGGCACGTCGCGCTGAAGAACCATTCCGTTTTGAAAAATTTTAGGAAGTTTTAACATAATGTGATACCTGAACTATTTAAGTGTCAATGTCTTACCGCAAGGCACAGTAAGTCTGCCGTCAATAGCCTTAAACTCGCATCCGCAGGAAAGGACAACGAAAGTCACATCCTTTTGAGTTTCGGGAAGCTCGATTTCAGCTTTTTCTGCACCGTTTGAGTTAACAGTGAATGAAGTGATCTTCATATCTTTCCATTCCGCTGAAACTGTATAACCGCCGCGGGCGCAGAGATTTTCAAAATAACCGTCCTTCAATGTTTCACTGAGTGCGGGAAGAAGCGAAATGAAGCCTTCGTGGCTTTGCATTACCATTTCAGCGACAGCGGCACAACCGCCGAAGTTACCGTCGATCTGGAACGGAGGATGATTATCGAAGAGATTATAAAGAGTGGACTTTGAAAGAAGCGCACGGAAGTTCTTATACGCTTCCTCACCGTTTCTCAGTCTCGCAAAGAGATTGATAAGCCAAGCTCGGCTCCAACCTGTGTGACCGCCGCCGTTTTCAAGTCTTCTTTCAAGAGTTTTCATCATAGCGGCAAAATAATCGGGAGTCTGACGGGTAATCTGAGAACCGGGATAGAGCCCGAAGGAATGGGAAATATGTCTGTGTCCGGGTTCAAATTCTTCGTAGTCCTCAAGCCACTCCTGAAGCTGACCGAAGGAGCCAATCTTCATCTTGGGCATTCTCGCATGTACTTCCCTTGCCTTTGCACCAAGCGCGGGATCAATTCCGAGGATATCTTCACATTCAGCGTAGAAATCAAGAAGCCCTCCGATGATCTGAATATCCATTGTGGGAGAGATCGCAAGGAAAACCGAGACCTTCTCACCGTTATGATCAACAAAATAAGAGTTTTCGGGAGAGGATGAGGGACCGGAGTGAAGCTTACCGTCGGGACCTTCAAACAGTGAGTCAATAAAGAACAGTGCGCTGTCGCGGATAAACTCATAAGCGGTATTTCTGAGGAAATCCGTATCCTTTGAGTAAAGGTATCTTTCCCACATCTGATAAGCAAGCCACGCTCCGCCTACCTGCCAAAGTCCCCAGATTCCGTCACCTGCCGCAGCAAAGCCGTAAATATCGGAAATATGGTGTACAACGGCACCGCGAGACATATAATTATCTTTGGCAACCTTACGTGCGCCCTCGATCAAAGTATCGTTTATGTAATTGAAAAGGCCATAGGTACACTCAGATATATTCGCACTTTCAGCGGGCCAATAGTTCATCTGCAGGTTAATATTTGTGTGATAGTCACTGTTCCAAGGGGACTTCAGACCTGTTACCCAAAGTCCCTGAAGATTTGCCGCTAAGGTATCCTCTCGGCTGGAGGAAACGAGAAGATATTTACCGAACTGAAAATAAAGGGAAATCATTCCGAGGTCAACAGCTTCTTCATTATCGGAAAGACGGCGGAGACGGCGTCCTACGCTAAGCTTTTCAAGCTCATCATCTGCTTCACCGAATACGATATCCGAACGATCCATGATTTTGGAGAAGTCATCTATATGCTCTTTTTTCAAAGCATCAAAGCCGCGTTCAACCGCGGAGAGATACTTCATAGTATCAAGCTCGGGATCTCTGAAATCGGTAACTACAGACACATATGCATACGCATAGGTGGCATTAAAGAGGTATACGTCATCCCACCACTGCTGAAGAAATCCGTCGGTTTCCACACGAATCGTAACTCTGAACCTGTTATTACCGTCGGCAGTTGTGCAGTACATATCAAGGATAAGTATGCCGTTTTTATCGTCAACATCAATTTTCTTTGTGACCACGTTTTCTCTGTTATAATAAAATTTTACTCTTTCCGTCGGGTCACATTCAACGCGGGTACAAATAAGACGTGCGGGGTGAGAGGCGAAGCTTTCACGATGATATTTTTTACCGTATCTCTCGTAATCAACGGTAAAAATACCGCGCTTTAAGTCAAGGTTTCTGACATATGATTCAGCTTCGCTGTCATTATGTACGTCAATATAGAAGTCTCCTGCATATTCATAAGATTTAACCTCAAAAAAATAATTTTTGAAGTTTGCCATAGCCCATTCTTCGGCGGCTGCAGGACCTTCCGTGAGAAACAGCTTTCTGATATAAAGGAATTTTTCGTAATAATCGGGAATATGCGTATCCATAGGAGAGCCGTCCCATACTGACTCTTCATTCAGGCAGTAGTGTTCACTTGCAACACCGCCGTAAATCATGGCGCCAATTGAACCTGCACCTATGGGGGAGGCATTTTCCCAAACCTGCGCTTCGCTATTCAGTTTTAAGATGTATTCTTTCATAATGTTTCTCCGTAGCTGTATTTTTGAATTTATTGTGTGTTAAATTTATATCTTCAGTTATTCTTCCTTTGCGACTTCATTGTAAATTTTTTTGACACTGACACTCGCAAGGGGATTTTTGCTCATTGCGGATTCCATACTCTTGTCGGAAACGTGGGTATATATCTGAGTTGTATTAAGCTGTTCGTGACCCAAAATATCCTTCAGCACGCGGATATCGACTTCTCCCGTCTGATACATGAGAGTTGCCGCTGTGTGACGAAGCTTATGTACAGAGTAGCCTTTATTTCCAAGTCCTGCAAGATCGAGATACCTGTAAACCATAGCCTGAACTGTCTTAACGCTTATTCTCGCTCCCCGCGAGGATATAAATAAAGCATTTTCACCTTTGTTTGCTGGAGTCTGCATTCTCAGCGTAAGATAATCCCCGAGAGATATGCGGCAAGCATCATTGAGATAGATTATTCTTTGTTTTGAGCCTTTACCTGTTACTCTCACGGAACGCAAACGGTTATCAATATCGTTAAGATTAATTCCGCAAAGCTCCGAAAGACGCATACCGCAATTGAGAAACAATGTCAAAATGGCGAAATCTCTTGTTCTGTTTTTAGAAGTAACGTCACCTTGAACAGTGTTCAGAAGGAGAACACTTTCATCTATACTCAGGTGCTTCGGCAGCTCCTTTTTATGTTTTGGGGTCTCGATATTTATTGCAGGATTCTGCTCAAACAACATCTTTTTTACGGTAAGATACTTAAAAAACGCTTTAATGGCAGACAGCTTCCTTGCTTTATTCTTACTGGCAGAGCCGCGCGCAGTATCAAGATAGTAAAGAAACTCATATATCTCAGACGTTGTAACTTTTTCAAAATCATCTGCGGTCATAGACGATATATTACAGGTTTCAAAACTCTCATCGGTCAGAGGATGATGTTCTCTTGACAGCTTTATAAATTTCAGAAACATTCGTATGTCAAGCAAATATTCGTCAACCGTCTTAACCGAACATCCCTGGACAGCTTTTTTGTGTCTTGCAAAGTCTATGGCAAGAGGCGGCATTGCATCAAGCTCTATAGGTTTCACTTGTCTCCTTTCGCATTGATCCCAAGGGCGGAAAATGCAATCACATAGCGATATTATTAAAACCATTATAATACAAAATCATAAAAGATTCAAGTACAAAGTACGATCTGAAAGAATTTAATTGAAAGATACACCAATTTTTTATCTACATTACAAATCCATTACGGAATATTACGTCAATTTCCGTACTAATTATGTAATTTTTGTAAACTATCTTCAAAGGTGCTTGCTTTATTATTTCAAAAGCAATATAATATATCCACAACTATTTTCATAGGTAGGTCAAGCTTTATGTTAAAGTACATCAAAGACAATTCCAAGATCATAACAAAACTGCTCCTTAATCAAACAGGTGCTACGATCCTCGGTTTCACGATTTCGGGCTTCGGAGTTACCAGAGACTCTATTTTCGTTTTTACAAGTCTTTTTGCAATAGCGTTCTACATTTCTCTCATTTATTCCGCAATGTGGGAAGAGGGCGGAAAGGAGAGAATTCGTATTGACGGCGGCAGAGCCGAAATGAAGCCTCTTCGCGGTCTTTGGGTATCCCTTATTGCCAATATTCCCAACATGATCCTCGCACTCTGTATCGTTGTGGGAACTATTTTCGGTCATGAAAACGGACCGTTCTCATGGACTTGGGCAGGCAGTCTCAACGGTATATGCAAGGCGATCGCTGTATTCTGGGAAGGAATGTACACAGGTCTTATCCGTACATACTCTCCTTATAACCCCATAGCTTATGTTCTTGTTATATTCCCTGCTGTATTTGTATCGACCGGTGCGTATTATTTAGGTGTAAATAATAAAAAACTTCTCGGATTTCTCAGAAAGGAAAAATAACTATGATTTATCGAGACAACAAGGCTGAACAGATCAAGATCGCATATATAGGTGGCGGTTCACGAGGCTGGGCATGGGCTCTTATGAGCGACCTTGCAGTATGTGACGATCTTTCGGGTGACGTTTACCTTTACGACATTGACTATGAGTCGGCAAAGAATAACGAGATCATCGGTAATATGTTCAATGACATCGAAGACACACGTTCAAAATGGTACTATCATGCTGTTGAAACTGCGAAGGAAGCTTACGAAAACGCAGATTTTGTTGTAATCTCCATTCAACCCGGAAGCTTCGAGGCTATGGCCTCAGACGTCCACACTCCCGAAAAGTACGGTATCTATCAGTCAGTCGGTGACACAACGGGTCCCGGAGGAATTGTCAGATCCATGCGTACAGTTCCCATGTTTGAGGAGATCGCCGAATGCATCAAGACCTACTGCCCCGATGCATGGGTAATAAACTACACCAATCCCATGGCACTTTGCGTTAAGACTCTCTACAGAGTTTTCCCTGAGATCAAAGCTTTCGGATGCTGTCACGAGGTATTCCAGACTCAGGATTTCCTCAGAGAAGCACTTAAGGATATTTGCGGTATTGAAGTTGCAAAGAGACGTGACATTAAGATCAATCCCGTATCAGTTAACCACTTCACATGGTTGACAGGAGCCAGATACAGAAATCTCGACCTATTCCCCATCTACAGAAAATTTGCTGAAAAGTATGTCGCTGAGGGGTATACAAAGGGATTTGACAGTAACTGGAGAAACAGTGCTTTTGCTACCTCTAACAGAATCAAGCTGGATCTGTTCCTCCGCTACGGTTACATCGCTGCGGCAGGTGACAGACATCTTGCTGAGTTTTGTGAAGGTAAGTGGTATCTTGCAGATCCCGAAACTGTTTACGAGTGGGGATTTGCACTCACTCCCATTTCATGGAGGCTTGAAGACCTTAAAGATCGAAACGAAAGAAGCCGTAGGCTCATCAGCGGTGAAGAAAAGCTTGAGATACAGACATCAGGCGAAGACGGCGTAGATCAAATGCGTTCTCTCTTAGGTCTTGATTCATTACTGACAAACGCAAATATTCCCAACGTAGGACAGATTCCCAATCTTCCTCTCGGTGCCATTGTTGAGACGAATGCGATGTTCCATGACGGGGCCATCACTCCGGTTATGGCAGGAGAGGTTCCCAAGGAAATCTACTCAATGGTTTCAAGAGTATGCGCTGAGCAGGAAGAGCTTGACCGTGCCATTGCTGCCCGTGACGTTGAAGGTATATTCAATGTCTTTGCAAATGACCCGCTTGTGACCTGCTCGAGAAAGGATGCAAGAGAATTGTTCCGTGAGATGGTTCTGAATACAAAAGAATATCTCGGAATGTATGATCTAAGTAATATCTGATAAAGACGATGTAAAAACAACCTCAGATGTGTGAGGTTGTTTTTATATATCTTTTTACTCAAATTAATGCTCTTCGTACAAAGTAACAAATTTTTGAGTTGTTTTTCGTCAATACGTACAAGTTTTTCTTACTGAAATTAAAAATCATGTTTACAAGTAAACTTGACAGTTAAAGAATTATGTGATAAAATTATATCGTATAATAAAGTAAAATGCAGAAAGAGGCAAAAATATGCTTTTTATGGTTGACAGTGCCGATATTCAAGGCATCAAAAAATGTAATGAGTTTTTCCCTATCTCCGGCGTAACCACCAACCCTACGATTATTTCATCCGCAAAGTCAGATTTCAAGCAGCTCCTTCGTGATATTAGAGATATTATCGGTGATGATAAGATGCTTCACGTACAGACTACAGCTTGCGTAGCAGATGATATCGTAAGAGAAGCCGAACTTCTCCGCGATTTTGTCGGCGGTAACTTCTATATTAAAATTCCGATCACAGAGGAAGGTCTCAAGGCTATGTCCATGTGTAAGGCTCGCGGTATCAAGGTTACAGCTACCGCAATCTTCACACAGCAGCAGGCTCTTATGGCAGCTCGCGCAGGTGCTGATTTCGTAGCTCCTTACATCAACAGACTTGATAACATTATTTCCGACGGCGTACACGTTGTTGAAGAAATTGTTAAGATGTTCAATATGCAGGGCCTCAAGACAAAGGTTCTTGCCGCAAGCTTCAAGACTTGCGAACAGGTACACAAGGTTGCAATGGTAGGAGCGCACTCCGTTACCATCAATCCCGATCTCTTCTCTACCCTTATCTATCATCCTCTTACAATGTACGCTATCGACGCGTTTGACAGCGACTGGAGCATGGTTTACGGTAACAAAAAGGCAGGAGACATTCTTTCCGAATAAAGTGATTAATAAAATAAGCCTCATGCAACAGATCAAGGTCTAATGCATGAGGCATTTGTTTTATGCCAATATACTGCTAAAACCGAATAATAAATCAGGGTTATAAAGCATCGCTTCTGTTTTCGACCAGACCGAGTTTTTTAAGACGAGAGCGTACACCTTCATCCGATCTTTTTAAGATAGTCGCCATCTCTTCTACTGAGGTGTTCTTTGAATACATATCTCTCAAAAGAACATCCTGATCATCAGTCCACTTTTGTCCGCGGTACTCTGCTTTACTGTTCTTTGATTCATTTTCCGCAACCTTAAAGGCCATGATGGCATCTATATTATCGTAAATAAACTGTTGAGCCGCATGACGGTATAAGACCGCAACGTACGGTCCGTACTGTCCGACTCTTTCCTCAGTAAAAATTCCAAGTTCCCACCCCTGTTTTGTGGGAGTCTTTCTGCTTTTGCCGTTGGGAAGCGCCACGACGTCTAAAAATCCCAGTTTAACGAGCCAACGCGTTATCCAGGTAGAGGCTATCTTCTTCATTGTTTCAGTATCAACGAAAGAATTCAGATATTCAGTTATTTCACTTACGGTAAGCGGAATCTCGGATACTGAGAGTGCAACCTTCTGCTCATCTGACAGGAAGAATTCACTCTTCTTCGTCTTCACTTGTTTTACAGTCACAGTTCCGCCGTTTTCGATAACCTGACGCAGAATCTCGGAAACGTAAGAAAAGCACCGTGAGATCCGTACATTGTTAACGACCTCGTTCTGAGGCACACATGAACCGTCCAACGGGTTTACACCGCAAGCAAGCTTATCGATAAATGACTTGGCATATTCAATCTTTTCAAGTTCTGTCATCGCTCATCCTCCAAATTAACTCTATTCAGCCTACGGCTGCACAAAATGGGTGAAATAACTTGAGTCATGTCACAAATCTTTGAACCGGCGCACTACCTGCTCCGACTTGGGTGTACCGTTCTGTCTTTTATCTCAGCTGTGGGATTTGAAAATGCACTGTAAATATCAATGGCATTAAATATAGGTCCCCAACGGTCTGACGAACCTACGGTTACAAGTATCATATCAGGTGACTTTGCGTAGATTGCCTCCTCTGACTCATCCTCGGTGCATTTTACCGCAAAGGTTGCAAGGCAGTGATGAGCTTCAATGGTATATCCTGTTTTACCGCCCACAACAAATGCGCACTCAGGCTCATTTCCGTACATACGGGAGAAAAGCGTACTTGTCAAAAGAATTCCCTCAGGATGTTCAGCAGTTGGCGTTGTGGTATACTGATATGTACTCAGAATCTTAAGCATTGTATCATTTTTCAAAGCGTATTCGAGAATAAGAGCCATTTCGTGACAAGTGCTGTAGTGATTTGGATGATGAAGACCTGATGCGTTCATAAATCTCGTATCTTTGAGTCCGAGCGTTTTTACTTTTTCATTCATCAATTTAACAAATTCAGCCTCACTTCCCGCAACGAACTCCGCAAGGCCGACTGCCGCATCAGCACCTGACGGAAGGATCAGTCCGTAAAGCATATCCCTTACCGTGATATTTTCTCCTGCTGAAAAACCGGCTACAGATGCGTTTTCCAAATACAGAGGATCAATAATATCAGCGGTCATGGTAAATGTTTTATCAAGGTCGGTACAGTTTTCAACTGCAACAATAAGAGTCATTATCTTTGTAAGAGATGCGGGATACATTCTGTCCTCAGCATTATCTGCGGCAAGGACCTCATTGTTTTTCAGATCAATAAGTATAGCCGACGAAAAAGAGAAATCCTCGGAAAAGGTTGCGGTATTATCTGTGTACGCCGCATATTCTACGGGATACTTTCCTACGTTTTCCCGAAAATCATATTTTTGTTTTTCTGAATCTGCAATATCGGTATTTCTCTCAATACCGCTTACATCGGTTTTATCTGTTTCATCTGATGGAGCGTTGCTTTCACCGCATGATGAGAGAACTGTAATGGAAATCAAGACAGAAAACAAAACAACTGCCGCGACCAATATATAAAACCGAAAACCCCGTCTTTTATTCGATTGAACGGATACTTTGGCTTTTTTGGAATTGTTATATGAATACCTTTGATTCATTTTGAAATACTTCTTTCAATAAAATACAAGAATTATAATGTATATTAAATACGTTATCGTTATAATTATAACATATTTTGTTGTGCTTTTCAATAGTTTTCGACTTATAGTTTCCGATTTAGCATATATTTTTAACAAAATTCATCAAAAAATCACTGTTATGCAACAAATACTTATAAAAAAGCAAAAAACCAAAATGAAAACTTGAAAATTCCTTTCGGTACTTGATATTTTTCCGTTTATTTGATATAATTACAGTATTGTGAATCATTATGCCCAAAGTTCAATACAATCAGTTTTATGAGCTTTGAAAAGGAAGGTAATAAAACATGGAAAAAATAAAGAAGCCGAGAGGCACAATGGATATTTTAGCTCCCGAATCTACCGTATGGAACTACGTTGAAGGTAAAATGCGAGACGTGGCATCACGTTTCGGTTTTTCTGAGATCCGCACCCCAACTTTCGAGGAACTGTCACTTTTCAAAAGAGGTGTAGGTGACACCACAGACGTTGTACAGAAGGAAATGTACACCTTTACCGACCGCGACGGTACTGTATTCGCACTCCGTCCCGAAGGTACTGCTTCTGTAGTCCGTGCTATCATCGAAAACGGAAAGACCTCCGATCCCATGCCCCTTAAGTATTATTACATAATCAACTGCTTTCGTTATGAGAAGCCTCAGGCAGGACGAAGCCGCGAGTTCTTCCAGTTCGGTACGGAGATGTTCGGCGCTAAGGGTGCGGCGGCAGATTTCACCGTTATCTCTCTTGCACATACACTTCTCAGTGAGCTTGGTATCACAGGAATAAAGCTTCATCTTAATTCCATCGGATGTCCCGAATGCCGTCCCGCTTACAGAGAGACGCTTGTTGAGTATCTCACTGAGAATAAGGATAAACTTTGCGACACCTGCAAGGCAAGACTTGAAGCTAACCCTCTCAGGATCCTCGACTGTAAGAATCCTGACTGTAAGGTTATCGCAGAAGCAGCTCCCAAGTCCATCGATCACCTGTGCGATGACTGTGACTCTCACATGAAGAGTCTCACCTCCATGCTTGACGCGGCGGGAATTGAGTACGAGATCGATACACATATCGTTCGCGGTCTTGATTACTATACACGTACCGTATTCGAGTTCATCTGCGAGGGTATCGGCGCTCAGAGTACCGTTTGCGGCGGAGGACGCTACGACGGACTTATGGAACAGCTTGGAGGTCCCTCTCAGCCCGGTATCGGTTTCGGCATGGGTATCACAAGACTCCTTATGGCAATGGAGCAGTGCGGCGCGTACGTACCGACGGCTCCCGCACCTGAGCTTTACATAGCTTCTTTGGGTGATGCGGCTTCCCTTTCCGCGAACTGTATCACAACCGAGCTTCGCCGTCGCGGGATTGTTGCTGAATGCGACGTTATGAGCAGAAGCCTGAAGGCTCAGATGAAGTACGCCGATAAAATCGGTGCAAAATACACCCTCATTCTCGGTGACTCCGAAATTGAGTCAGGTAAAGCTGTGATCAAGAACATGAAAACAAGTGATCAGACCGAAATCGAAATTTCCGCTGCGGCTGAATTTATTTTAAGTAACAAAGAAAATAACTGAGACATAAGAAAGGATCAGGTATAATAAAATGGCTTCATTTGCTAAATCAGATAAGAGAACACATTACTGCGGTACATTAAATGCATCTAACATCGGAGAAAGAGTAACCGTGCTGGGTTGGTGTCAGAGACAGAGAGACCTTGGAAGTCTCATCTTCATTGATATGAGAGACAGAACAGGTATCGTTCAGCTCGCTTTCGACGCTGATACAGACAAGAAAATTTTCGACGACGCATTCGGCGTACGCGCTGAGTACGTACTTTCAGCCTCCGGTGTGGTTCGTTCCAGAGGCGAGGCGGCTATCAACCCAAACATGGCAACAGGTGAGATCGAGATCGCTGTTGACGCTTTCAAGATCCTCTCCGTAGCTCAGACACCTCCCTTCGCTATCGTTGAGAACAGCGACGTTAAGACCGAACTCAGACTTACACACCGTTACCTCGACCTTCGCCGTCCCGACCTTCAGGGCAATATAATCGCCCGTTCCAAGATCACTAACATTGCACGCAACTATTACGCTGAGAACGGCTTTATCGACATTGAGACGCCCAACCTCATCAAGCCTACTCCGGAAGGTGCACGTGACTATCTCGTTCCCAGCCGCGTTCATCCCGGTAAGTTCTATGCTCTTCCCCAGTCTCCGCAGCTCTACAAGCAGCTTCTCATGTATGCCGGCTTTGACCGCTACTTCCAGATCGCACGTTGCTACCGTGATGAGGACCTGAGAGCTGACCGTCAGCCTGAGTTTACTCAGATCGACCTCGAGATGTCCTTCTCCGATGAAGACGATATCATCGAGGTAAACGAAGGCTTCATCAAGAGACTCTTTGACGAATTCATGGGTCTTCCTCTTGATACTCACTTCCCCAGAATGACTTATGCCGAGGCTATGGAACGTTACGGTTCCGACAAGCCCGACACCCGTTTTGAAATGGAGCTTGTCAACATCTCCGACGTTGTAGCAAACTGCGGCTTTGCAGTATTTGCAGGCGCGGTAAAGAACGGCGGTTCTGTTCGCGGTATCAACGTTAAGGGCGGAGCAACTATGTCCCGTAAGGAAATTGACGCGCTCGTTGATTTCGTTAAGACCTACGGTGCAAAGGGTCTTGCATGGTACAAGAACGCAGGCGGCACTGTTTCTTCTTCCTTCGCTAAGTTCATGAGCGAGGACGAAATGAACGCTCTTATCGCTAAGATGGGCGCTTCTGAGGGTGACCTTATCCTTATTGTTGCCGACAAGAATGCCGTTGTATTCGATGCACTCGGTGCGCTCCGCGTACACGTTGCAAAGAAAATGAACATGATCGACAAAACAAAGTTCAACTTCCTCTGGGTAACGGAGTTCCCCCTTCTTGAGTACAGCGAAGAGGATGACAGATACTACGCAAAGCATCACCCCTTCACAATGCCCTTTGAAGAGGATATTCCCCTTCTCGACACTGATCCCGGTGCAGTTCGCGCAAGAGCTTATGACATTGTACTGAACGGTACAGAGCTTGGCGGCGGTTCTATCAGAATCCACACCACCGAAATGCAGAACAAGATGTTCGCTGCTCTCGGAATCGGAGAAGAAGAGGCTGACGAAAAGTTCGGCTTCCTCCTTGAAGCTTTCAAGTACGGTGTACCTCCTCACGGCGGTCTTGCATTCGGTCTTGACAGACTTGTAACTCTCCTTCTCGGTCTTGAGGATATCCGTGACGTTATCGCGTTCCCCAAGGTACAGAACGCCTCTGAGCTTCTCTCCAAGTGTCCCGGTCTCCCTGACCCCAAGACTCTTGAAGAACTTCAGATCAAGGTTGAGCTTACCGAGAAGTAATTATTTAGAAAATCTATTTTCTGAAAGGAAATTTTATCATGAAGCACAGAATTGGTTTTATCGGCTACGGAAACATGGGTGGCGGTTACCACTGGGAGGTCGCTCACGACAGAGACGACGTATGCGACGACCTTCAGCCAGTTGCAGTTTTTGACTTCCGTGAGTCACAGAGAAAGCTTGCAGAAGAGCGCGGAATGAAGGCTTACGACAACTTTGAAGACTTCATCAAGCACGATGACATGGATATCGTTGTCGTTGCCTGCGGTAATAACTTCCACTGCGAGATGACTTGCCGTGCGCTTGAAGCAGGCAAGCACGTTATCTGCGAAAAGCCCGTTGCTATGACTCTTGAGGAATTTGACCTTATGGTTGAAACCGCCAAGCGTTGCGGCAAGCACTTCTTCGTTCACCAGAACAGAAGAATGGACACCGACTTCCTCGTTGTTAAGAAGGCTTATGAAGATGGCAGACTCGGTAAGATTTCTGACATCGAATCCAACTTCAAGGGCGGTTACATGGGCGGTTGGAGACTTCTTGAGGACCACGGCGGCGGAATCCTCTACGACTGGGGTGTTCACCTCATTGACCAGATCGTTTATCTCATTGACAGACCCGTTGTTGACGTAAGAGCTTATCTCAGAAGCGAAACTGTATCTCAGGTTGATGACAGAAGCATTGTAGAGTTCACATTCGACAACGGTGTACACGCAAGAGTGGTTGTCAGCGGTCACTTCCTCGTTGACGCTCCCAGATTCGCAGTTTACGGCGACAAGGGCGCTCTTTGGGTTGACGGTATCTATAAAGGCAAGGGTATGCTCAGAGAAAGCATCATCGAAGGCGAGAAGACCAAGACTGTTACCGCTTACAGCAGTGAGGGTGCATACGAGCGCGAGATCGTAGAATATGACCTTGGTCTCAGACGAGTTGAGTTCCCCGATGACGGTACTACATTCGATCAGGACTGGGCAGTTCTTTACAAGAATATGCTGGACACAATTGACGGTAACGACGAAATGATTGTAAAGTACGATCAGGTAAGAACAGTTCTTTCCATTATCCTTGCGGCATTTGAGTCTTCAAAGACCGGTAAGACAATAACTCTTTAATTATAAAAAACATACGGGTTCCGAAAATTTACGGAACCCGTATGTTTTTTTTGAATTCAATTTACTCTTTCCGCATAACATACTGACAGGTAATTATCATTTGAGAGGCAAGTTAATGAAAAAACGAGTTTTCAGAATATCAAAGATAATTTTTATAATGTACTGTGTCATTCTCATTGTGGTTTTATTTCTGAGAAACGGCAGAAATTTTTCATTAGAATTTTCTTCTCTCGGAGAAAGGCTTGATGAAAACGCAAATTTAGTACCGTTTAAGACGATCAAGAATTATCTTTCTGCTCTTGAAGCAGGAAACGTATCTGTCTCTGTAGTACGTATCAACATCCTCGGCAATTTTCTTCTGTTCTTACCTTTGGGCTATTTTTTGCCCAAATTTTCGAGTAAAGTCGGATTTATAAACAATGAAGTTCGTGTACTTGCGATAATCGCAGGCGCGGAAACGCTTCAGCTTCTGACAGGTCTCGGAAGCTTTGACGTTGATGATATAATTCTAAATTTCGCTGGAAGCATTTTTGGGTACGTATTATTCCTGCTAACTAATAAATTAAAAATCGGAAAGAACAATATTCGTCAAGAGTCGTAACAATTCTCGTATCTGTGACGTCTGCCGTCATTTTCAATTCTGCGTATGATACGCATCTCTTCAAGCACTTTCAGGACTGCCCAAAGGGAACGTCCTCTGAGACGGGTTGCCTTAGCAAAATCCTGCCTTAAGAAAAACTTACCCAAGCTTTTCGGAACGAATTCTGCAAGATCAGCGGGGAAAACCATGTCTTTAATATCTATAAGCTCTGTGGGAACAAGATCAACTTTCGAAGCACTGATCTTGCGGCTTTTGCCTCTTCCGTCAAGTTTCCGATAATCGTCCGCTTCAAGAGTTATGACGGTAACGGTAAGAGACGGGTCACGAAGATAGTCAACTATGTAAATCAGTTCGGAAATGAAAGAAAATATATCGTCACTTACGCATCGCTTGCTTTTTTTGGTCTCACCGGAAACGGGATCAATCCAAATTATGCGGCGCTTTTTTATAATAGGAAAAACAAGACGCACACTTGAATCCTCAAGAAATGCGTCAAGCTTATGTCCGAGACCGTAAAGCGTGGTGCTTTGTATCTCGGTTATATTCGTTTTATTCTTAATATCGGCAACAAAGCCTTTATAAGCAACCTCATGACAGTCAGCGTCATTCTCAAAAAAGTTTTTCAGAATGTAATGAAGACTCTTTTCACTGTAAGTTCCGATTCCCATTTCGGGTCTTCCGTGAAGCACCAAATCGGAAATGAGATTGTCAAATCTGAGTTTATCGTGAGCGCTGAGCATATTAATATCTGCTCTTGAGCCACTCAAGAAGTGCATCGATGTCGTCTTCGCTGAGGTTTCTGTCCATAAAGAAGGAGTTCATTACGGAGACGAAAGAACCGCCGTGATACTGACTGATAAAATTATCGGTAACAGTATGAATATACTCTTCTCTCAGAGCAATGGGAATATAGTATCTTTCCTTACCGTTCTTGTAGGAAGCGATAAAGCCGCGGTCTTCAAGGCGTACAAGGAATGATATAAGGGTGGGTGCCTTCCATCCCTTTTGATTTCCAACCTTCTGCATAAGATAGGCTGTGTTAAGGGGAGGAGCACCTTCCCAGATAGCCTCCATAACATCATATTCGGCATCGGGAAGCTTCACCGTGTAATCAACCGGCTTGGAACGGCTGATTATCTCTTCAATAATACCGTTTACATTTTCGACATTCATATTATTTCTCCAAAATCAATCATCTTGTTGTGTAGTAAATATTATTATACATATGTCTAACAGATTTGTCAATACAAATTTTCACCTTTTTACGACGGTATCGCTCCACTTTCAGGTCAAAAACGGTCAATTTTCAATTAAGAATTGACATTTTTATCAATATGTTGTATAATCTTTGATAATACCACCGCATATATTCGAATTTCGTCTTAAATAATTTTTTTTGAGATTTTTAAATATATTTTTTGATTTTTTGCAATTATCGAGCAAACAAATATAAAATCGCTGTGATTTTTATAGTCGGAGGAACTAAAATGAACTTTTATCCTATGAAACTATCATCTGTTCCTAAAAATATCATTTGGGGCGGCGTAAAGCTCAGAGAGCTTTACAATAAAAAATCCGAGTTTGAAAAGATCGCCGAATCATGGGAATTGACTGTAAGAGACGACGGTATGTCATATATTGAAAACGGTTGCTATATGGGAATGTCCCTCCGTGAATTTACAGACAAGTACCCCGCTGCCGTTGGAGAAAGCTTTCGCGGCGGCAGTTTTCCCCTTCTCATCAAATTCATTGATGCGGAAAAAGATCTTTCTGTGCAGGTACATCCCGGCGACAGCTATGCCCGCATACACGAGAACTCTTCGGGTAAAACCGAAATGTGGTACGTCGTTCATGCTGAAGACGGAGCATCCCTTATTTACGGACTCTCCGAAAGTGTTACGGAAGCTGATTTTGCAAAAGCCATAAACGGTACAATATCCGCCGAACTTTTTACAAAAATTCCGATTAAAACAGGTGACGTGTTTTTCATTCCTCCGGGACAGATCCATGCAATATGTAAAGGCACACTGATTGCCGAAATTCAGCAGAACTCCAACATAACATACAGAATTTACGACTACGACAGACTTGACTCTGACGGTAAGCCTCGTGAGCTTCATCGCGAAAAGGCTGTTGATGTGGTAAAGAAGTATACTCCCGAAGAAATAAAAGAGCTCTCCTTTTCGGGGAATCCGAATAGAAGAGCGTCTGTTGCAAGCGGAAAAATCCTTTGTGACTGTGAGTATTTCAGAGTTACGCATTTGAATAACGATGGCGAGCTTGTTTTTACAGTTGACGAACAGTCGTTTGTTTCGTTATTGTTTACTCATGCCGAAAACGCGGTGGTATCGTGTAACGGTGTATGTCTTTCCGTTTCTGCGGGAGATTCGCTTTTCATCCCTGCCGGATGTGCGGACGTAACACTTAGTGGCAGAAGTGAGCTTCTCATATCAGAGATGTGATGTTTTTTAGAAATTTAATACCGCCTACGTCTGTTAATCCGTCTTCCGACAGTGACACAGCCTCAAATCCTCCCTTTTCTATGAAACGGAGGATTTTTTCTCCGTCGGGGTGTGTCAAAACGTCACCCGCGAAGTAAATCTTATTTCCACATACCCCCGAGGCTCCGCCGATAAAGCCTTCCGAATAGCCTTCAAGAGTAATTGCTCCGCTTGATATTAAAAGACTTTCTATTCCCGCGCTTTCGGCTGCCTTGTGAATACCCGTGTCTGACGTAACAATATACTTACCGAAGGCAAGAGACGAGCACGCCGCGTACCCCTGCTTGACATTGATGTGGCGCATATTATTTTCGTCGATCAGCTCAATGATTTCCCTGCAGGTGTATTTTTTAAGAGAAAAACATACCTTGTCGCAAACGAGTACATTAAGCATTATGTCATAGGGGTACTTCCCTCCACGCTCGCCGTCCGACAAAATAACGTCCAAGGCGCAATTTTCTCTGAGCCTTTCAATCAGCCATGGATTCTCTTCACCGTATGCACGGGATATTACAGTTTTTCTGCCGAGTATGAACACGTTCATATCTGCGTGGCTGCTTACGGGGGTGTCAAGTTTCTTGTCAGGCGGAAGAAAAAGAACTTCAAACTCTTCCTGCAAACGTGAAGCAAATTTTTCCGCCGAATGTGAGACGATCGCAGTATATTCTTTCATCGCTTCCTCTTTTCTTTGTTTTCTGCTTGACTTTTTGACTGTTCCATAAAAACACAATTACATATAAACGTCAAAAAACTCCCTCGAAAGGGAGTTTATTGCGATCTGTGATCAATTACACTCTTGTAACCTTACCTGAGCGCAGGCATCTAGAGCATACATATACAGTCTTGTGTGTTCCGTTAACAACAGCCTTAACGCGGCGGATGTTGGGTTTCCACATTCTGTTGGTCTTGCGGTTGGAGTGGGAAACGTTCTGACCGAATGTTACGCCCTTTCCGCATACAGAGCACTTTGCCATCTGAATACACCTCCGTT
>JAFXKJ010000147.1 GCA_017531765.1 Clostridia bacterium | reverse complement strand
TCAATTGCCTTTACCTCTCCGCCGTCCCATATGATGTTCATAAGAGTCAGCTCGGCATCCGTAAGCTTATAATCCATAACGTTCCATCCTTTCCTGCAGATGCATTCTACATTTGTGGTACATTTACATTCTACAACAGTAGAACGCTTTTGTCAATAGGTATGCTTTATTTTCAGCGGAATAAACAATTACATATGTTACTATTTGTTTATACTGTATATAGTCCTGCGATAAAAACGGCACACCCTAAACGAATCAAATCGTTTAGGGTGTGCCATTCATTACTTATTCAGGTATATCCGTTAATGATAAACATTACTGTAGGCTTTATATTAATACTGTTTGAGCATTTACGCTTTTTTCTTTTAACAGATCTACCTCAAACACGACAATCGGGGCATACATAATCAAAGCTGACTGTGTATGCCCCGGAGGTTATACTATATTAGAGACCCTTCTTGGAGCGCTCGATGTGCTCGATCTCGCTCTCGTTGATGGTGCAGACGTGACCGGCGATCGGCATGATCTTCTGGCAGATGACGTCTACGATGCCGTCAGCCTGCGGGAAGAAGTACTTCTCAAGCTCGAATGCAGGTGTGATCCAGTTTCTGGAACCGAATACTACAGGCGGTGCATCGAGGTAGTCGAAGCACATCTCGGTGATGTTGGAAGCCATATCTCTCATTACGGAGTTACGGTCTACAGCGTCACCAACGATAATGATCTTACCTGTCTTCTTAACGGACTCGATAACCTTCTCATAGTTGAAGGGAACGATAGAACGTGTGTCAATAACCTCAGCGGAAATGCCGTACTCAGCTTCGAGAGTCTTTGCAGCCTCAAGTGCGCGGTAAAGCGTAGCACCGATGGTGAGGATGGTAACGTCCTTACCCTCTCTCTTAACGTCGGGATCACCGAAGTCAACCTCGTAGTACTCTGTGGGAACGCCGCCCTCGTGGAACTGCTCACCGATATCGTAGATTCTCTGAGACTCGAAGAAGATTACGGGGTCAGTGCCGTTAAGAGCCTGATTCATGAGACCCTTAGCATCGTAAGGTGTTGCGGGGAAGCAAACCTTAAGACCGGGAATGTGAGCTGTAAGAGCTGTCCAGTCCTGAGAGTGCTGAGCACCGTACTTAGAACCAACAGATACACGAACGATAACGGGCATCTTGAGGATACCTGCGGACATGGACTGCCACTTGGAGAGCTGGTTGAAGATCTCGTCGCCTGCACAGCCGATGAAGTCAGCGTACATAAGCTCAACGATAGCTCTACCGCCTGCCATAGCGTAACCTACTGCGGAACCGACGATAGCGGACTCGGAGATAGGAGCGTTGAAGAAGCGGTGGTAAGGCAGAGCCTCGGTAAGACCGCGGTAAACAGCGAACGCGCCGCCCCAGTCACGGTTGTCTTCACCGTATGCGATGGTTGTGGGGTCTTCGTAGAACTTGTCAAGGATAGCCTCAAAGAGACCGTCGCGGAGACCGAAGAGCTTCATCTTGGGAACAGCCTTGCCGTTCTCGTCGTATGCAAAGCGAGCCTTTGTAGCAAGCTGCTTAACTCTGGGATTCTCTTCCTTGGGCATGAGAACCTCGGGCTCACGGGTAGGATCCATGGACTTAACGTGCTGGTTGGAGAACATGATGGAGGAGATCATGTCAGGCTGCTTTTCGAGGTCCATTCTGGGGGAGAGCTCGTCGTTGATAGCAAGCTTGATGATCTTTGTTGTACGGTCGATAACTGCCTGATCGATAGCATCGAACTCAGCGGACGTAGCGATTCCACCCTCGATCATCTTGAGACGATAAGCAAGGATAGGATCTGCTGCCTTCCACTCTTCGATCTCCTCTACTGTACGGTATGTGGAAGAGTCGGAGGGGGAGTGACCGGATACACGGTAGGTAGCAACCTCAAGGAATGCGGGACCTGAGCCGTTAAGGAGAAGCTCCTTCTTACGTGTGGTAGCATCGATAACTGCGAGAGGATCGTAGCCGTTTACCTTCTCTGCGTGGAGCTGGCTGGGATTGAATCCTGCCGCAAGACGTGCGGGAATGTCGTAACCCATGGTCTCACCCTTGGTCTGACCGCCCATGCCGTAGAAGTTGTTGAATACGTTGAAGAGGATGGGCATACCGCCGTTCGGATACTTACCTTCCATGCCCCAGAGCTTTGTGATCTGGTCCATAGAGGAGAAGTTAAGGCTTTCGAGAACGGGACCGCGTCCGCACGCACCGTCACCGGAGTTAGCGATAACGATACCGGGCTTGTGGTTACTTCTCTTATAGAGAGCCGCGCCGAGAGCTACGGGAGCCGCGCCGCCAACGATTGCGTTGTTGGGGAAAATACCAAAGGGAATGAAGAATGCGTGCATGGAGCCGCCGAGACCGCGGTTGAAGCCTGTGGTGCGGGCGAAGATCTCAGCAAGCGCGCCGTAAAGAAGGAAGTTCTTAGCAAGCTCCTTAACATCATTTGTCTTGCACTCCTTCTCAACTACCTTAAGGATAGCGCCGTCAAGGAACTCTCTCATGATGTCGAGAAGCTCCTGGTCGTCAAGCTTGTAGATGGAGGAAAGACCCTTTGCGATGATCTCACCGTGGCTTCTGTGTGAGCCGAAGGTGAAGTCGTTGATGTCGAGGCAGTAAGCCTGACCTACAGCGGAAGCCTCCTGACCGATGGAAAGGTGAGCAGGACCGGGGTTGTTGTACTTAACGCCGTTGTACTCGCTCTTAACCTTAATGTCGTTGAGCATGGACTCGAACTCACGAATGGTTCTCATGTCGTGGTAGATTCTGAGGAAGTCGTCCTTGGAGTAGATCTTCTTCTCTTCTGCAAGTGTCTTGTTGTAGGAGCAGAGAGGAATGCTGTTGAAATTAGCAAAGCCGCGCTCAAAGGCGATCTCAGGGCTAATATATTGACTCTTAGGCATAGTTATATATCTCCTTATTTATTAAATTACTTGATTGAAAACATCTCTTCGCGAATGACTTCACATACGCTGGGATGGGGGAACACGATCTTTGTTACGTCCTTCGCTCTCATCTCACGTGCAACCATCATAGCAGCGCCATAGATAATCTCGGAAGCGTAACTGCCGATCATGTGGATACCGATGATAGTGCTGTGAGCCTTGTCGGTGACGATCTTAACGATGCCGTCGCCGCCCTCGTTCTCAGCGATGTATC
>JAFXKJ010000146.1 GCA_017531765.1 Clostridia bacterium | reverse complement strand
TCGTTTGCAGAGCAAACAGTTGGCTGCCCATGGGCGTGTGTCCTCAAACAAAACCTACACGTTATTTCTATTGTCGGACGAAAACCTACAGAATCCCGTAGGGGCGAACTGAGTTCGCCCGCGAACGTACGGCTAAATCTTAACGAAAAACGGCGGGAGTAAACCCCCGCCCTACAAAATAACTCACTCCACATTAATTAAAAAATCACTTTGCATTTTGCACTTTGCACTTTGCATTACACAGACTTTGTCTGTGTCTAAGTTTTGCATTCAAACGAAAGGTATATCTATGAGCTTTTTCGGATTTATTTATAAAGTTTTCCACCGTCCTATCAGAGGACTCTGGAGAGTTTCTTCTGAAGGCGCGGAAAACGTCCCCGAGACGGGATGTATCCTCGTGTGCAACCACACCTCCTTTTCCGACGTCCTCGTCCTTGAGGTTGCTTCCTCAAGACAGGTGTTTTTTATGGGTAAGGCTGAGCTTTTTAAGATCCCCGTATTAAAACAGCTTATCTCAGCTCTCGGCGCTTTCCCCGTAAACCGCGGAGGTGCGGATATAACAAGCATCAAGCGTACCATATCCGAAATTCAGTCGGGTAAGGTCGTCGGAATCTTCCCTCAGGGAACGCGACACCCATATGTCGACCCCCGCGGGACGGAGGTCAAGGGCGGTGTGGGTATGATCGCTTACCGCGCTAAGGCTGACGTGCTTCCCGTGTTTATCGACAGCGCGGCGGGAAGGACCAAGATCTTCAGAAAAAACAAGGTCATCTTCGGTAAGCTCATAAAATTCGACGAGATCCCCTTTGAAGCTGATGGCAAGAAGGACTACGAGGGCGCAACCCGCTATGTTTTCGCCAAAGCGTGTGAGTTGAAGTACGGCGAGGGCTCAGGACAGCTTCCCATCCCCGAAGAAGGGGGAGCTGAGTAATGCACCACATAAGGATCGCCGAAAACGCAGGCTTTTGCTTTGGAGTGAGGCGCGCCACGGGAATGCTTGAGGAAGCACTGAAAAACAAAAGCGAGGCTGATAGGGTCTACACCCTCGGACATATTATCCACAACGAGGTGTACCTTGACGACGTCACCTCACGCGGGGCTGAGTGCCTTGCGTACTCTGATCTTGACAGAGTGCTTTGTGATGTGCAAAGTGGACAGCGGGTGACCGTTGTTATCAGAGCACACGGGGAGCTGAGGGAGGTCGTGGAGCTTCTGGAAGCCGCCGCGGCAAAATATCCCAACTTTACCCTCCTTAACGGTACCTGCCCTTACGTGGAAAAGGTGAGACGTATCGCCCGCGAGAACTCGGGAGAGGGCAAGGTTTTCATGCTTGTCGGAGCCGCAGAGCATCCCGAGGTGCAGGGAATTATGAGCTGTGCCGACGGCGAGGGGCTCACTTTTAAGGATTCACGGGAGCTTGAAGAGTTCACAAAAAGCGAAAAAGCGGCAGAATTTGGCAAATTTACCATTTCCATGGCGGCTCAGACCACGCAAAAGCTGTCAGAATGGAAAAAATCTTTAGAAATTATCAAAAAGGTATATACAAATCCATTAATTTTTGATACAATATGTAGTGTTACGGAAAAAAGACAAACTGAAGCAAGAACTCTCGCATCTGAGTCCGACATAATGCTGGTGATCGGAAGCGATGAGAGCTCCAACTCACGGAAGCTTTACGAGGTAACAAGGGAGGAGTGTCCCACTGTTTACTTTATCGGCAGTGCGGACGAGCTTCCGAACATACAGATCCCACAGGGGGCAAAATTATCAATAACTGCGGGTGCATCAACACCTGACAGTGTAATACAGGAGGTATTTAGAAAAATGAATGAGCAGATGAACGAAAACTTTGCTGAAATGCTCGAAGCTTCAATGAAGACACTTAATCCGGGAGATGTGGTAGAAGGTATTGTAACAGCCGTTTCTGCAGGTGAGATCCAGCTCGATCTCGGCTACAAGACAACAGGCGTTATTGCATATGATAAAGCAACAACCGACCCTCAGGCTAAGCTTGAAGCGCTCTTCCACATTGGTGACACAGTTAAGGCTAAGGTAATCAAGGTTAGCGACATAGACGGTATCGCAACTCTCGACAAGACAAGAATCGACTCCGACAAGAACTGGGACAAGATCGTCGCAGCTGCTGAGTCCGGTGAGATCCTTGAGGGTAAGATCGTTGAGGCTGTTAAGGGCGGTGTTATCATCAACATCGATTCCGTAAAGGTATTCATTCCCGCATCTCTCACAGGTGTTCCCAAGGATGTTGAGCTTCAGACAATCGTTGGAACAGTACAGAAGGTTAAGATCATCGAGATCAAGGCTGACCGCAAGAAGGCATACGCTTCCATCAAGGCAGTTCTCCGTGAGGAGAGACGCGCTAAGGAAGAGGCGTTCTGGGCTTCCATCGAGGTTGGTCAGGAGTTCGACGGTGAGGTAAGAAGCCTTACTTCTTACGGTGCATTCGTTGACCTCGGCGGTGTTGACGGTATGGTTCACAACACTGAGCTTTCCTGGAGAAGAATCAAGAGCCCTGCAGAGGTTGTATCTGTAGGCGACAAGATCCACGTATTCGTTAAGGA
This sequence comes from Clostridia bacterium, assembly GCA_017531765.1. GTDB lineage: Bacteria > Bacillota > Clostridia > Oscillospirales > CAG-272 > RUG11130. The sequence continues at coordinate 10,612 of JAFXKJ010000146.1, read as the reverse complement.
CGTTGACGTTGAGAGAAAGAGAATCTCTCTCGGCTACAAGACCGACGCTATGAATCCCTGGAACATCTTCACTAACAAGTATGCTGAGGGTGACGTAGCTGAGGTTAAGATCGTAAGCCTCGTACCCTTCGGTGCATTCGCTGAGATCGTTGCAGGTATTGACGGTCTTATCCACATCAGCCAGATCGCTGATCACAAGATCGCAAAGAGCGCTGACGTACTTGAGGTTGGTCAGATCGTTAACGCTAAGATCACAGCAATCGACAATGAGGCTCACAAGGTAAGCCTTTCCATCAGAGCACTTCTTGAGGAAGCTGCAGCTGAGGAAGAAGCAGAAATCGTTGCTGAGGCAGCTGAGGTAGCTGACGCTGAGTAATTGAATATGAATGAAAAAGCGTTTTCCGAAAGGGAAATGCTTTTTTAGTTGTGGTTACGTAGAGAAAGTCAAGGGCAATGGGAAATGCTAAATTGGGTTTCAATTCATGCGTAGCGTGCAATTCATGACAACTGAGTTGTCAATTCATGGCGAAGCCAATTCATGTCGCGACAGCAGCCATTCCTTCTCCCCTCTCCCGGCGACAATTCCATTCGGGAAAATTTTACTTTGCTCTTGTTTTTGCCTGTGAATTTTGATATAATTATATTTGTGTAAGTGCGGCGTTGTATCGCCGTAAAATATTTTTAATTATCTGATATGAAAATGACGTGAATGTTTCGCGTTCATTGTAAAGCCGTAAGGCGGATTGGAGTTTGCTATGTCAATTTTACTTGAAATTTCAGAAAACCTTCAGAAGGGTAAGTCAAAGCTTGTTAAAACTCTCGTCGCTCAGGCGCTTGAAGAAGGCTGTGATCCTGCGGCTATCCTCAGCGATGGTCTTCTTGCGGGTATGAGCGTTATCGGTGAGAAGTTTAAGGCGGGCGAGGTGTTCGTTCCCGAGGTGCTCGTTTCCGCGAGAGCTATGAATATGGGGATCTCTGTTCTCAAACCCTACCTTGCAGACAGCGGTGTTGAAGCTGTGGGAAAGGTTTGCATCGGTACCGTTCAGGGTGACCTTCACGATATCGGTAAGAACCTGGTCAAGATGATGATGGAGGGCAAGGGTCTTGAGGTCATCGACCTCGGCACCGACGTTCCCGCAGAAACCTTCGTTGAAACGGCAATCAATGAGGGCTGTCAGGTCATCTGCTGCTCCGCACTGCTCACTACGACCATGAGCGTTATGGGAGACGTTGTCAAGGCAGCCGAGGCGGCGGGCATCCGAGACAAGGTTAAGATCATGATCGGCGGCGCCCCCGTAAATGATGACTTCCGTGCGCTGATCGGCGCTGACTGCTACACTGTTGACGCGGCGAGCGCGGCTGATGCGGCAGTTGAGTTCTGCAAGAATATGTAATGTTGATCGGAGGAACTCATGGCTGAATTGACTACCCGTGAGCGTATGCTCCGCACATACCGCCGTCAGGACATTGACCGAATACTGATGGTGGACTACCCTTGGGCGGGTACTCTTGCCCGCTGGAGACGGGAAGGTCTGCCCGAGGGCGTTGATTGGGCTGACTATTTCGGTTACGACAAGATAGTGCAGGTCTGCCCCGACAACTCCCCCCGCTTCGGTAACAAGATCATCGAAAAGACCGACAGATATACCATCATGACCACCCCTTGGGGGCAGACGGAAAAGATCTTCAGTGAACTTGACTCTACTCCCGAGGTGCTTGACTGCTACTTTGACGACTCCGACAAGTGGGAAGAAGCCAAATCGAAGATGTTTGAGTTTGCCGATGACAGGATTCCGTGGGATTTCCTGAAGGAAAACTACCCAAAGTGGAAAGCCGAGGGAAGATTTCTACAGCTTGTCGTTTGGTTCGGCTTTGACGTCGCCCATTCACATATGATCGGCACGGAGAACGTGCTGGCGGGCATGATCGAAGAGCCCGAGTGGATCTGCGACGTGTTTGACACCTATCTTACCACATCCCTTGACCTTTGTCAGCGTATACTTGATGCGGGCTATGAGTTCGACGGTATCTTCTGGTACGACGATATGGGGTACAAAAACTCCCCCTTCTTCTCACCGAAGATGTACCGCGAGCTTTTGAAGCCTTACCACAAGAGAGCCGTTGACTGGGCGCACGAGAGAGGGCTCGTCACCGAGCTTCATTCCTGCGGCTTTATTGAGCCTCTCCTGCCCGACGTGGTTGACACGGGGGTTGAGATGCTTGAGAGGATCGAGGTTAAGGCGGGTATGGATCCCCGCAGACTGAAGAGCCTCTACGGCGACCGTCTTGCGTTCCACGGCGGCATCAACGCTCAGCTTTGGGACGATTTCGAAAAGGTAAGGTGTGAGATGGAGAGGATCATTCCCATCATGAAGGAGGGCGGAGGCTACGTGTTTGCGTCCGATCACTCCATTCCCACCTCGGTATCCTTTGAGAACATGAAGCTCATTACCGAGCTTGCGAAAAAGCTGGGTAAATACTGATAGTTTTACGCGAGGCGGCAACACTTACCGCGACTCGACAATATCACACATACAAAGGAACTTGTGTTTTATGAAAATGAATATGCGCGAATGGCTGAGGGAGCTCCCGAAAGCGGGGAAGGCGTTCCCCATTCTGTCTTTTCCCTCAGTGTCACTTCTTGGGTGCAGTGTGCGAGAGCTGATATCTGACAGTACCTCTCAGGCGCGGGGAATGGCTGAGGTTGCCGCAAGATGCAATACTGCAGCCTCCGTCAGTCTTATGGATCTGTCAGTGGAGGCTGAGTGCTTCGGCGCCGAGGTGAGATTTTCCGACGATGAGGTTCCCACTATTACGGGACGTATGATAGAGGACGAGGATGAGGCAGAAGCACTTGAGGTGCCCGCCGTCGGATCTGCCCGCAGCGGGATCTGCGTGGATGCAATTCGCAAGGCTGTGGAGATTATCACCGACCGCCCCGTTTTCGCGGGGATCATCGGCCCCTTCTCCCTTGCCGCAAGACTTCTTGACGTGTCGGAGATCATGATCGACTGCTACGACGACCCCGACATGGTACACGCCGTTCTTGAAAAATCAACGGAATTTCTGAAAAATTACACGGCGGCATTCAAGGCGGCGGGGGCAAACGGCGTTGTTATGGCTGAGCCCGTTGCGGGGCTTCTCTCTCCTTCGCTTGAAGAGGAATTTTCCGCCCCTTACGTAAAAAGGATCGTTGACGCGCTTCAGGATGATGGGTTTATCGTCATCTACCACAACTGCGGAGATAACGTACTCAGAATGACGGATTCTCTCGTTTCCATCGGCGCGGCGGCGTACCATTTCGGTAACTCCATCGATCTCTCCGAGATGCTTGAAAAGTTCCCCGCCGACGTTCCCGTTATGGGTAATGTTGATCCCGCGGGAGTGCTTAAGATGGGAGATCCCGAGACGGTGCGCAGTGAGACTCTGAGAGTTCTTGAAAGCTGTTCAGGTCACGGAAACTTCACTCTTTCCACGGGCTGTGACGTTCCGCCTCAGACTCCCTGGGAGAACATCGACGCTTTCTTTGCCGCGGCGGCAGAGTTTTACGGCAAATAAGGTAAGCTGCAGTGAAATCGGGGCGCAGACCACTGTGACCCCGATTTTAGCTTTTCACCAAAAAAATTCGCAGATATAATTTCGGAGGATTCGGTATGTCCCTTTTAACGGTAATCAGAAACGGAAAAAAGCAGACTGTGGAAGTCCCGGACGGTGTGACACTGAGCAGTGCTTTGAGAGAAAACGGTTTTTATCATCCTCACCCCTGCGGCGGTAAGGGGACCTGCGGAAAATGCAGTGTTGAGGTAAACGGTGAGATCGTGCTGTCATGCCAAAAGCTCCTGTTGGGAGACACTACCGTGATCCTGCCCGACACAGAAGAGGCATTGGCATCGTCTTCGTCAGTCACGGTGCCGCGGGGGGAGCTTTGCCTTTGCCTTGACATCGGGAGCACCACACTTGCCATGGCGGCGGTGGCGGGCGGTGAGGTGATAGCCACACTTGTGTCGGAGAATCCCCAGAGAGCCTTCGGCGCAGACGTTATCTCCCGAATCGAATACTGCATGAAAAACGGAACACATGAGCTGAGAGCTGCAGTGACATCGGCTGTGAACGAGCTGTCGCAAAAGCTGTTAGAGTCAGTTGGCATGGCGTACTCTGAGGTGATGTACGTTTCGGGAAACACCACCATGCTTCACATTTTCGCAGGTGTTGACCCGTCTCCCATGGGTCGTGCGCCCTACACTCCCGAGTTTCTCGGGGAGGTGCGTACTGCGGGAGAATCTCTCGGCCTTGAGAGAGTGGGTGAGGCGGTGCTTCTCCCCGGGATCGCGGCTTTCGTTGGTGCAGACATCGTCAGCGGCATCGGATACGTGGGACTTCCCGAGGGCGGGGGGTACAGACTGCTCATTGACCTTGGTACCAATGCTGAGATAGCGTTGTTTTCAAAGGAAAGGATCCTATGCACAGCCGCCGCGGCGGGACCGTGCTTCGAGGGGGCGAATATCTCCTGCGGAATGAGCGCGTCCCGCGGTGCCGTTTATGCCGTGGACGAGGACGGACGGTGCAGTGTGATCGGCGGCGGTGAGGCTGTAGGCATTTGCGGCACGGGGCTTATAGATGCCATAGCTTACGGAGTGAAAAGCGAATTGATCGACGAGGGCGGCTATATGGAGGACGGAGAGCTTCAGCTGTGCGGCGCGGTCACGCTTACGGGACGTGACGTAAGGGAGCTTCAGCTTGCGAAATCCGCCATACGCGCCGCTGTGGAGTGTCTTTTGACTCGCGAGGGTATAACTTATTCGGAAATTGAAGGAGTTTACGTAGCGGGGGGCTTTTCTGCATCACTGAACGTGGAAAACGCGGCTTACATAGGGCTTATTTCCGAAGAAGTAACGAAAAAGCTCCACGGGATAGGCAACTCCAGCCTTATGGGTGCGGTGAAGTATGCGACCTCATGTAAAGACAGCTTCCCCGACCTTCGGAATGCGCAGTATGTTGACCTTTCCGCCGACAGCCGGTTTTCAAGGTTATTTATGGAATATATGTACTTTTGAAAAGAAAAGAACACCAAATCCCAGCAGAAGTTTGCTCGGATTTGGTGTTTTATAAAGATAAGTTTGGTGCTTTCAGTCTGCAAAAGCATCGTATTCTCCGCTTGCGAGGATATATTCACCGCACCCGTCGAAGTGATACCCCTCGGGAGGAAGAATTTTTCCGTATACATCTCCCGTTGCGGTGACTTTCACGCTGATCCACCCTTTCTTTACCTTCTCAAGACGTACCTTGACTTTTCCGTAAGGCGTTTCATGGTACGCTTCGGCAAAATCAAGCTCGCGGGGCATATGCGGTACTATATCAACGCGGGCAGCTCCGTCGAAATGGGAGAATCTGCCGTTTTTCAGTCCCCGTCCAAGGGACACATCCATCTGCGGATTCACGCGGATCCCGCACACCGTGTCAATAAACCATGCCGAAACATCGCCCAGGAAGTGGTGGTTTCGGGAGTTGATCCTCTCGCCCTCCGCGTTGAAATCCTCGGCAAGAGTGGTCTCGCCGCGCCTTACCATATCGGCATATGAGGGGGCTGTGGGATTTACTATCATTTTATATGCAAGCTCGGTGTCTCCGCCATAACTGAGTGCGCGGAAAATGTGCCTCATGCCAAGAACACCGCAGTCCACGTGGTAATCCGTCCCCCGTACGAAGTCTCGGAGTGCGGCGAAAGCCATGGGCAGTTCACATTCCTCGAACACACCGAAGTTTATCGCCATTGACTGTGAGGTCTGGCACGCGCCTGCCATAATGCAGGTGTCCTTATCCATAAGATGCTCTCGCACCGCATCTCTGTAGCCGCGGGCAATGTTAAGGCAGAACTCAGACACCTCACTCATCCCCAGCCTGTGGTGGATAAGCGCCGCTTTGCGGGCAATGTCAATGCACATCAGGGTGTCCGTCAGCTCGCGGGGAGCCTTTACCGTGTCGTGAGGGGGCATCCAGTCGTGAAGCCCGAAGGAAACGATCCCCCTTTCATCCCGCTTTGTGAGAGTATAAACAAGATAGCGGAGAATATGCGGGGCGGCAAGTCTTGCGCTTCTCAGATCGTCTCTCAGCTCCATCAGTCTGTAGGGCACCTCAACGAGCACGCTGTCCCATCCGGGGCCGCACCATGAGTTGTAGAAAAGCTCGGGAGCAGAGGGCACACATCCCTGCATTGCTCCGTTTGGAGCTACCGCCGCCACAACCGAGTGCATCCACTCAGAAAGAAGCTCCTCGCACTCAAGGTTAATGAGCATATGAACTGCCGACACCGCCGTATCTGCCGTCCAACCGTTTTTCTCTCTGTGGGGGCAGTCGGTGGGAATGTGGAATAGGTTGGAGTGGGTCGCCTCGCGGGTAAGGCTCTGAACAGCGTTCAGTATTTCGTCCGAGCACACAAAGCCTCCGCGTTCACGGGTCTCCGAGGACATGACGTCAAAGGTGAACAGCTCCGGTGTCGCCTCATCCTCGGTGATCCCGTGCACCTTGGCATAGCGGAAGCCTTGATAGGTGAAGGACGTTTTGTAATGCTGCTCGCCGCCACGGGACACGTATATGTAATTCTGACTGCCGAAGGGGTAAGCTTCGCTCGTGGGTCCCCCTGCTATGGTCTCGTTGTAAAACTTTCCGTCCATGAGGTACTCGGCAAATTCTACGGCTATTCTCCGTCCTTCGGGGATATCCGTGTGGAGGCAGAGAAGCCCCGCGCCGTTTCTGCCGAAGTCATAAACGAAGGCATCATCCTCACGCCAAATCCTCACGGGAGTAAGGGTGAATCTTGTTTTGATGGGCGGAGACGCGCACAGTCTCTGCTCGCCTCTCGGCACGTCGCAGGGGACTGCAGGAGTCCAGCGGCTGTCGTCAAAGCCGGGGAGAGTCCACCCATCCGTCTCCTTTTCAAGGCGCGCGTCGTAATGCTCGCCGTACCGAAGGTCGTTCATGAGAATGGGGGAAGGGTGCACCTTAAAGCTCTCGTCACACTCGATGGTATCACCGTCAAGGTCCAAGACAAGGGCGCACATCACGTCTCCTCTTGCAGAGGAGGTGAGAGTGGCGGCGTTCCCCAGAATGGGGGCGCGGAATCCCGAACCGAGAATAAGTCCTATAACGTTCTCACCGACGGTAAGATGCGGCTTAATATCGTATCGGTCGAAAGCCACAACGTGTCCGGGGTCGGTAATATACGGGGATAAAAGTCCGCGCGTTATCTCGCAACCGTTCACAAAAAGACGGTAGAATCCGATTCCCGTAACGGTGAGAGTTGCTTTTTTCGGTGGAACTTCTATATTGAAAGACTTTCGTATAAGAGGCGCGGGATGGGGTTTTTCAAGGCTCCCCGCACCGAATCCGGGAGAAATAAACTTTTTCGTAAATACATTCATTTTTAATCTCCAAACTGTTGCCTTTCGAATAAATACCATGAGCCGAAGACTCAATCCATGCCGAAGGCAAATTAAAATAAATTGACTGCTTCGTTGACGGTGATTGGATCGATACCGATTTCAACTTGATAATAATTATAAAATTTTATAACCGTAATTTGAATTCAACGATTCATTATGCTGTTCAACAGTCTTCCAAAATTTTTTTCTTTCATAAATCTCACTTTTATATAAATCTTGATTTTTATATAAATTGTTCTTAATATCCTCCAATAAAGTTATAATATCAAGAGAAAATGGACTTCTGTGTTCATTCTCAGAAACTATTTGATATTCAACCATTCTTAACAGTGATAAGAAACTATAACTACCTTTTACTTTAGAAATAGCACTACGTAAATTATTATAAAATTTTTCATCTATCTTAAAATCTGGATTATTTCTATGATAAGTATATATTGCTTCCATTTTTGCAAAAACGCATTCTTCCTCATTTCCATATTCGTCCTTAACAAAAACACTAAAAGGAGGAATACAAAAAACATATTCATCAAATTTATCATTCTTAATTGACGTAATTAATAAATTATACGCATATTCTTTAATTGCAGATATATTCATAGACGTCACCTTGCAAGTTCACCTGCGAATGCGCACACCAGAGAGGCGGATCTTGCCGCGGAAGCCGCCGCAAATTCGCCGTAATTCTCGCACGCTCCGCCATCGGCATCGTCGGAGATGGCGCGAATGATAACAAAGGGCACACCGTTTACGTAGCACACGTGACCGACAGCCGCGCCCTCCATCTCGCATGAGACGGCGCCGAATGTGGAGGTGATCCTCTCCTTTTCAGCCGTACTTGCAACGAATCTGTCGCCGCTGGCGATGGTGCCGCGGTAAGTCTTAATTCCCATTTCTGCCGCAAGAGCCTCTATCTTACCTGCCGCGTCAAGGTCAGCTTCAAAATATACCTTGTTTATTCCCGAGATCAGACCCGGCTCGTCACCGAGAGCTGTGGTGTCCATGTCGTGCTGACAAACGGCTGAAGAGACCGCCACGTCCCCGATTCCAAGCTCCCTTGTCAGTGTTCCTCCCACTCCCGTGTTGATGATAAGCTCGGGAGCGTACTTTATGATCATCGCCTCGGTGCACATTGCCGCGAACACCTTGCCGATACCGCAAACGGCGCATACAACGTCACAACCGTTTACCTTTCCCCTGACGAATTCAATGCCGCTTACCTTTTCTGACACTGCGCCGTCCATTTTTTCGACGATGTTTTCCATTTCCTTCTGCATTGCAGCGATTATTCCAAGCATTTTTATTTACTCCTTTATTTAATACTCACGCAGGGTAACTGAAAGTTACCTTGGTGCCTTCGAGAGACGCAAGATAACGCGCCGCTTCGGTCTTTGCCGCCTCAACGGAAAGATTTCTGTAGTTTCCGCACTCGATCTCCGATGCGCCGAACATATCTCCCTCGTGGGAAATGATACGTTTCAGCACGTCAAGAGTCACGCGAAGCACCACTTCCCTCGGCACGTCGCGGACGAGAAGGTAAAATCCCGTCTGACAGCCCATGGGTCCAAAGTAGATAACTCTGTCGGCGATCTCGGAGTTTCTCACGTAGGTGGCAAACATATGCTCAACGGAGTGCATGGTGAGGTCGCTCATATAGTCGCCTGCGTTGGGACGGCGTGTTCTCAGGTCGTAGGTGGCAATATCCCCGTCCACGCGGGAGGTGTAGATTCCGGGCACTATTTTCCTGTGATCAACGGTGAAGCTTGTGATCTTTGCAATTTCTTTCATTATTCATATCCCCTTTGCTTTTGCGGATTTTTATCATTAAATTATATCTCGTCACACCCAAGACAGCTAAACGACGTGACGTATCTGTCGCAAAGCTCTCTCATGACGCTCTCGTCATCGGCAGAGCTTGCGTCGTACACTCCAACAACGGTAAAGTGTGCCTTCTTCGCGCTGAGGGCACCGGGCAGACCGTCCTCGAATACGGCGCACTCCTCAGGGGAGAGCCACATATTCTCCGCCGCCTTCAGAAATACGTCGGGATGCTCCTTGGTCTTGCCAACGTCGGTGCAGGACACAAGAGTGTCCATGTAGGCGAGAAGCCCAAGCCGTCCCGCAACCTCGGCGGCGATGTCGGGCTCCGTTGCCGTAGCGATCGCCATTCTGATACCCGCGCTTCTGCAGTCGTCAAGAAAATCAAACACGCCTTCCTTTACCTTTACGTTTTTGTACCCCTCGATAGCGTTGCGGGTCATGATCTCCAAAAGCTCATCGGCTGTGTAGGGAACGTCCGAGTGCTCAGCCACGTACGCGGCAGAGTCGCCGAGAGGCAGATACCGCATGGCTGTGGAGAGGTCGTCTCTACCGTCAAGACCCAGCTCGTGAAGTATACGCAAATCAAGCTCGCAGATAATCCCCATGGAATCAATGAGCGTGCCGTCCATGTCAAATATAAAACCTTTGGTCATATTAATCTCCATTCAGCCTTTGGCTGCACAAAATGATAATCTCCTTATTCTGTATCTGTATTTACTGTCAATAAAAATTGTACCATAAGCGGTGAGAGTTGTCAAGGTTTATTGAACTTCAGGCATTTCTCACCGATTTTCGGTTTTTTCTTCAATTATCTATATACAAATGTGTTTTAATATGGTAATATTATATCATAAATATCTTTTCCCGAGGTACTGAATATGAACGTGAAAAAATTACTTTCTCTCACACTGACACTTGCGTTGCTATTGTCAACTTTTGCCTACGTCATCCCCGTGGGTGCGGACGAATATGACTCGTCAAAGGTATTCGTTGACGTGCCTGCGGACGCGTGGTTCAAAAGTGCCGTTGACTTCGTTGCCTCCCGCGGTATCATGGGCGGCGCAGGTCAGGCGAACACATTTAAGCCGAGTGACCTTTCAACAAGATCAATGCTTGCTGTCATCCTCCACCGCCTGGAGGGCGAGCCTGCGGCAAACACCAAATCCCCATTCGTTGACCTGATTCAGGATTGGTACCGCGCGGCGGCAGAATGGGCGTACGAGTCGGGAGTGGTAAAGGGAAGCTCTGCGACCACCTTCAACCCCGACGGCAAGGTTACCCGTCAGGAGCTTGTGACAATGCTCTACCGATACGCCGACTATTGCGGCATGGACGTGAGCGACAAATCCTCC
>JAFXKJ010000145.1 GCA_017531765.1 Clostridia bacterium | reverse complement strand
TTATGCTAACTTGCGAGGGATAGGAACGGACTTCAAAGGCTCGTTATGCTAACTTGCGAGGGATAGGAACGGACTTCAAAGGCTCGTTATGCTAACTTGCGAGGGATAGGAACGGACTTCAAAGGCGAAGCGACAGGCAGTGACAAGCGGTTCTCGTTCAGTATACCCGCCACGAACAGCGATACCGTGCATCTGTTTGAAAGTGCCGTTGATCTGCTGTCATACGCAACTATGCAGAAACTTGACGGAAAACCGTGGAACGCGGAGCACCTCGTGTCTCTCGCGGGAGTGTACAAGCCGAAAAGAGAAACGGAGGAAAGCAAGTTGCCGTTAGCGCTCGGACAGTTCCTTGAGAATCACCCCGAGGTAAAACACGTGAATCTGAGGCTTGATAATGACCCAGCCGGACGAATAGCAATGAACACCATATATAAGCAGCTAACGGGTAAGTATAACGTATGTCCTCTGCCACCACTCAGCGGAAAGGACTATAATGATACTCTGTGCGATAGACTCGGTTTACCGAGGACGAAAATAGTTAAGAAGGAAATTGCACGATGATGTTAACGTAATACACATTGAATATCTGCCCATTCACTTATATCTATGATTGAATAATTCTCTTGCCGAGAGAAACGTTTTCTCATACAAGGTTATTGTTTTCACGTTAATATCATGATATACTGTAAATGCAAATAAGAAAAGGCGGTATTATTATGGGTATTAAAATAGGAATCAATGGCTTTGGAAGAATCGGAAGACTTGTTCTTAGGGCGGCTATCATGGCTCCTGACAGATTTACTGTCTGTGCAGTCAATGATCCGTTTATAAGTACGGAGTATATGGCGTATATGCTGAAATATGACACTGTGCACGGCAAATTTGATCATGAAATATCATTTGAAGAAAACGGTCTTATCGTTGACGGTAATGTTATCAGAACATTTAGCATAAAAGAACCGTCTGAAATACCGTGGGAAGAAGTAGGCGCAGAGTATATTGCTGAAGCAACAGGTGTATTTTGTACCTCGGAAAGTGCTTCAGTACACCTTTTGGGAGGAGCAAAAAAGGTAGTTATCACTGCGCCGGCAAAGGATAAAGAGACACCGACATTTGTAATGGGTGTTAACGAAAGATCGTATGATTCCGGTATGAATGTTGTATCGAACGCTTCATGTACCACTAATTGCCTTGCTCCTCTTTTGAAAGTTATTCATGATAATTTCGGCGTGGAAGAAGCATTGATGACAACCGTACACTCTACCACAAATACGCAAAAAACGGTAGATGCACAGTCACTTAAGGATTGGCGTGGAGGCAGAGCCGCTTCGGTCAACATAATACCATCATCAACAGGTGCTGCGAAGGCTTGCTCGCTTGTTATTCCGGAGCTTAAGGGTAAGATCACAGGTATGGCGTTCAGAGTACCTACTGTTGATGTTTCTGTGGTTGATCTGACTGTAAGAACTCAAAAAGCCACATCTCTTGAGAAAATCAACGAATGTATTAAATATGCTTCCGAAAACGAGATGAAAGGAATACTCGGGTACACAGACGAAGCAGTTGTGTCGAGTGATTTCTATTCGGATACTCACACTTCAATATATGATTCTACAGCAAGTATCGAGCTTAACTCAAACTTCTTCAAACTTATTTCGTGGTATGATAATGAGTGGGGATATTCCAATAAAGTCCTCGATCTCATCGAACATATTTACAATACCGACAAGGAGTATATATGATTATAAATTTCGGAGAAAATGTGCGCAGATTGCGAATTGACAGAGGACTCACGCAGGAAAGATTAGCGGAGTTCTTAGGTATTTCTTTTCAGGCTGTAAGTAAGTGGGAGCGAGGGGACACTGTACCTGACCTATTTATGCTTACTACCGTTGCTGCTTTTTTTGATGTGTCAACTGATAAACTGCTTGGAATTGACAAACGTGATCAAGAAAGAGAAATACAGGAGTACATTGACAAATATTCTTCCCTTTGGCAACAGGCACGGTATGAAGATGTCTTGAAAACGATGAAGGAAGCAGTCAGAAGCTATCCTGCTGAGTTTAGCTTATGGGTAAGGTACTTGAACATTCTTTTGTGGTGCGGACAGAAAAGTAGCGAAAGCGCCTTGTCAATAAAAAACGAAGCCGAGGCAGTATATTCAAAAATTACGGAGCATTGTACTGTTGATAGTATACGGATATGGGCAAAAAAGCTGATGTGCCGATATTATAAAACTCTATGCAATATCGAAGGAAGCGGTATATCACAAGAACGTATATCTGAAATTCTTGATGAAATGCCGCTAATGCAGAACTCCCGCGATTACCTTGCTTGCTCATTTTCGCAAAGCGGTGAAGATAAAGAAGATGCTTGCAAGAAAGCGATATGTGAAATAGCGTACTTACTGAGCAGTATCGGTAAAGAATTTGAAGATAACGATAGAAAAGGTGAAAAGCTTAAATCACTTACTGATGTAATAAAGAGTATTTATCCTGACGGTGATTACGGAAAGAGTACTGTGAACATGGCATACATGTTAATGGAGTTAAGTAACTATTACGAACGTACTGGAGAAAACGAAAAAGCACAAGAAACTCGCGACGAGGCACTTTCTATTACAGAGACTTTTGACAGAATTGAAAATGAAATAATCCATACTTCCCGTCTTGCCGAAGGATTATCGGTACTAAAAAAAGATATACCTATGGCTCAAGGAAGACCGCTTACAGAGAGAGTTAAGGACTTAGTAAATTAAAAACCATAACTGAATCAAAGAAGGCAGCTTGTAGAAATACAGGCTGTTTTCTTTTTCGGATGGAATATTGAAAGATGCTATGTGAAGACGGAAGACCTTGAGCAGGTGAAGGATCTGATAAAAGCGAAAAAGCCTCGCGGCGGTGATAGTAGATAATGTCGAAAAGTTTTCTGCGGTGGTGTGTTTAGTTTATGGGAATGCGAAAAATTTTGTGTAAAAGGACTTCCAATCAAAAGGTGTGTCTGCAAGCAGACGGAGTAAGGGATTTTCGCCTATCAGGCCGTTGTCCGGATGACGTCCACGGTATGCGCGCCCAAAGCGTGAATGCCGTGGGCGATATTCGGACATACTTAATAGGCGGGGAAATCTATACGTCAAAAAGAATCACGGTCCGAAAACATGATCCTGAGCTGGTCAGAAACCATATCCCAGTTTCGACAAACAGCGCTCCAATGTTCGACAATGTTCTGAGAAGCAAGATAGAGTATCTTTCTGAGAGAATCGTCGTTTGTGAAGGAAGGCTTGTTCTTG
>JAFXKJ010000144.1 GCA_017531765.1 Clostridia bacterium | reverse complement strand
TCTGCCTGCCTTATGGATCCCTCCATTATGGATAAGATCGTCATCATTTGGCTGGGCGCAAACTGCACCTATGACAAGGGCGGATTCCACGAATGGAATCTCTACTCGGATTACGCTGCGGCGCAGTATCTTATGAATCTTCCCGTTGCAGTTATCTGGCTCCCCTGCTCCCCCGACGGCAGTGAGATCCTTGATATGTTCCACGAAGACCTCAACAGGCTTGAGGGCGACACAAAGGCGTCCCGCCACCTGAAGCGTGAGCTTCCTCTGAAGATATATTCCGAGGAATAATTCGCAAAGCCCGATTGGCACAAGGTCATGTGCGACTATATGGCTGTAGCTGTGCTCCGTCACCACGATGCGATGGACATCTACGAGATGCCCGCTCCCGTCATCTGCGACAACGATCGCTACGCATATGACAGCACACGTAAGAAGATACTCTGCGCGGTGCGTCCCGACAACCGCAAGATCATCGATGACTCCATCGACGCTCTGAACACGGTTATCAGAGAAAGAATGTAAGCGCGTCGGCTACAGCTATGGGTTTGGTAAGACGTACATACACGTCGACAAACAAAAAAGTGCTGTAAAAAAATACAACCAACGACCTTGCTATCCCTTTTCGGATAACAAGGTCGTTGCTTTTTGATTTAACCTATCTCCACGAAAATAATAACGTACGGTGAGGCGTATCGATCTCAAAAACAAAAAATCCATGTCTTTCAACATGGAGTCCTGCAAACTGTGGCATTTTTGCAAAAAAATAAAAGGGTGAATGATGGGATTCGAACCCACGACCTCCAGGGCCACAACCTGGCGCTCTAACCAACTGAGCTACACCCACCATAAATCGTACCTTGGGGGATTCGAACCCTCGACCTACTGCTTAGAAGGCAGTTGCTCTATCCGACTGAGCTAAAGGTACTGGAGCGGGTGATGGGAATCGAACCCACACGACCAGCTTGGAAGGCTGGGATTCTACCATTGAACTACACCCGCATAGACACTCGAACTAAGTGCCCTAATATAATACCACGACTTGACGCATTTGTCAATAGCAAATTACAAAAAAAATAAAATATTTTCAAAGATTTTCAGTATTGCAACATAAGTATATCAGACCGTCCGCAGACGGTCTGATATACTTATGTTATTTGTTGATATATCCACGCAGATCTGACATTGCTTTACGGAAACGTTCATCATCTCTTATAAAGTCATACTTTGGTGCATCAAACTCCTCGGCAAGCTGGATTATTACGCTTGACGGGGCGTTCGGCGAGCTTTTCACCCAGCCGCCGTCCTTGACACCTCGGAAGAGAAGAGACGTTTTTTCATGCTCCCAATCGTATATTTCAAAGAGTATACCGTATTTTACGGATTCTGTCTTATGATAAACTGTCTTTTCACGGTTATTTTCACCGGCGTAGAAACACGCAAGGCTGGAGTGAACGCTTGCGGGGAACTGATAGAAGAAATCCAGATCTCCGTCCTCGAAAATGATGGCGTACACATCAAGTATCTTCTGATATATCTTGATCTTTTCGCCGTCAGTGTAAAGCGCACGTCCGTCATCACCATTCAGGTCTGCAAGACACTCCGCGTAATAAAGTCCGTTTGTAAGCTGTTCATGTACCATGAATTTCTTGTAATGCTCAGCAAGGCGATCTCCCTTGTAAATCTGACAAAGCAGATCGTTACGTGACATGACGGGAAGCATCATCGCGTGACGCTCGGCTTCCATCCCATTCCCAAGTCTCATATAAACATCAACACAGGTGCTGACAGCACGCGCCTTCAGCTCGATATCGGTGCTTTCATCAAGCACTTTTTTCGACAGAGAAAGCGATTTGCTCATCATAGCCTCTTTGTCACTGCCGCATCTGAACGCGGCGCAGAAGGTTATGTCGGCAAGCGCCATCATGAGCTTGTGAGAATTCGGGAATTTATGAATTCCTTCATTCAGTACGTTCATCGCCTCATCCTTTAGTCCCTTATTGGATAATTCCCAAGCTTCGGCTTCAATACTTTTGATCTTTTCTTCGTTGTTTCTAATATCAACTTCCAATATTTCATCGGTTGTTACGTCAAAAACATTCGCTAAGATCGGAAGCTGATAAATATCGGGGCATGACTTTTCCGATTCCCACTGCGATACGGCTGAGGCGGAAATTCCCAGATATTCCGCAAGCTGTTCTTGGGTGATTCCCTTATTGCGGCGTAATTTTTTGATTGTCGTTCCAATTGACATACGTTAACCTCCATGGCTAATCTGATTCAAAAGCGCTTTTGTGTTTTAATTATAACAAACGCAAGCCGACATTGCAACAGAGCATTTATTGAGTCGGAGTTAAGGGGCGCTTACTTTTTTGAAGAGGTTATCGGGAACTTTAGCAGTCACTTTCTTCGGCTGTCGTCGGATTATAACCCGCACGTTGTGTCTGTAACTCCACGCACTCCCACGCAAACGGTTGGCCCCCCTCTCCCGCTGCTTTTTTTCAAAGTTTTACAAAAAAACTATTGTGAATTTCACAATAACAAGGTACAATATAGTTATAGCACACAAACAGGAGAAATTATCCTTATGACATATAAAGAACTGCAAAAAAACGAAGACATCCGCACCTATATTGCCGCCGCTGACGCCACTCTCGGCGCTCTCGGCTTTACCGAACACAGCTTCGGGCACGTTTCAAAGGTCGCGGATTGTGTGAAATATATCCTCGAAACTCTCGGCTACTCGGAGCACGAGGTGGAGCTTGGGCAGATAGCCGCACTTCTCCACGATATCGGCAATCTCGTCAATAGGCGTGACCACGCGTACACGGGCGCTGTCATGGCTTTTCGTATTCTCGACAAGTTAGGCTTTTCAGCCGCTGATACTTCACTTATAGTATCAGCTATCGGTAATCACGACGAGACGGGGGGGCTTCCCGTCAACGCCGTTGCCGCCGCGCTGATACTTGCCGACAAATCCGACGTGCGCCGTTCACGAGTCAGAAATATTGAAGACGTGAAGCTTGATATACACGACAGAGTTAATTATGCCGTGACGTCATCAAGTCTCAAGATAGACGAGCTGCACAGCATGATAACCCTTGAGCTTGAAATCGACACAGGTATCAGCTCCGTTATGGAATATTTTGAGATTTTCCTTGAGCGAATGCTCCTTTGCAAAAAGGCGGCAAGCGCACTTGGACTTGAATTCAATCTCATAATGAACCGTCAGGAGATACTCTGATGAAAAAAAGATTCATACCCGAAGCCTTGACACTCACGATCTACAACAGAGATGCCACCGCATACGGCGTCAGCTTCATGACGGACTCCGATGTCGCGTCCTTCGTGCAGTTTGCCGACGAGGGTGACACAGGATTCAAAAACGCAAAATCCGCCCGCGTCTCCACACGGGACTACGAAGGCAAAACCCACGTCACAGCGGTGATGGAGGGACTTGCCGCAGGTAAAAACTATCTCTGGCGGGTGGGATGCGGCTCCGACTGCTCGGAAAAGTTCAAAATGAAAACCGTGGACACCGACTCAGATAGCCTCACCTTCACCGTCTATTCCGACTCCCAAGACAGAAAGCATTTCGGAAAATGGTGGAGAGGTGCATGGCAGGACGCCAAAGAAAGATTCCCCGATGCCGCGCTCTGCCTCCACGGCGGCGACGTGGTTGAAAACGGAAAGACACACGACCTTTGGGTACGTGCACTGAAATATAACAAAGGGCTTTTCACGTCCATGCCCATGCTCCCCGTTACGGGAAACCACGATCACATGACAGCCGCGGGGGACGTAACTCACAGATATTTTAATATTTCCCCTCCCGCAGACAAAAAAGAGCCCCTTCTCTACTACTCAGTTGATGTGGGTCCCGTTCACTTCACCATGCTCTCGTCGGGAGATTACGGTTATACGGAAAGGCAGGGACTGAATGCGGAGCAGATCGAGTGGGCGAAGCGGGACATTGCCTCAAGTGATAAGAAATGGAAGGTGGTAATGATCCATACACCCTTTTATTCCCCCGGGAAGTACGGCTCACACCCCGAAAACGCAGGACAGCCAACCGCCCTCAGACGTCAGCTTAACGAAGCTTTCGCAAAGCTTGGGGTGGATATGGTATTCACAGGTCACGACCACGTTTTCTCCGAAACCTACCCCATAACAGCCGACGGACGCGCCGAGCACACCTCACCATACGTCATAAAGAAGATAAACGGTGAGTATTACCGCCTCGCGGTGAGCCCGAAAGGTCCCATCCATATCGAGTCGGGCTGTACGGGAAACCAAAACCGCGCCATCGAATGTGGTGCGGGACTTGACGAGGTGTCGGCGGGTTATTTTAAGGACATCGTTGAAACTCCCCGCGGATGCGTCGGCTACATCGGCGTCAGAATCTCTGGCGGCGTTCTGACGGCAGACTACGTCCTGAAGCGAGTCAGTGACGGCGAGGACGTGATAGTCCGCCGCTTCGGAATAAAGAAGTGATAATTATTTAACTGAAAGGCACGTTTTAACACATGAGATCTTTTACGGTAAACGCAAACGACAGCGGGCAGAGGCTGGACAAATTCGTCACCAAAACGGCGAAGGGTCTGCCCACGTCGAAGATGTATAAATTCATCAGAAAGAAAAATATCAAGGTCAACGGCAAAAGGGCTGAGATCAATCAGAAGCTCGCAGTGGGTGACGTGGTTGAAATGTACATTCCCGACGAATTTTTCTCTGAGGTGACCTCAAACGAGGAATACGAAAGGGCCGATGTACAGCTTAACGTGGTCTACGAGGACGAAAACATACTTCTCGTTGACAAAAAGCCGGGTATTCTCGTACATACGGGTGACGAGGGTGACAAAAACCGCACCGAGGAGGCGGAAAGGACAACTCTCATCTTCGCGATCAAGGCGTATCTCGTCTCCAAGGGAGAATACGACCCCGCAAACGAAAACTCCTTCGCCCCCGCCCTCTGCAACAGGATCGACAGAAACACGGGCGGCATCGTCATCGCGGCGAAGAACGCGCCCACGCTCCGCGCGGTAAACGAAGCTATCAAAAAGCGTGAGCTTGGCAAATTCTACCTTTGCGCCGTTCACGGGATCCCCGAAAAAAAGGAGGCGACTCTGAAGCATTACCACCTCAAGCACCACAAGACCAACACGGTACGCGTGCTGAATATGCAAGTCCCCGGCTCGAAAGAGATGATCACCTCCTACCGCACGCTGAAGGTGAACCATCGACGGGATATGGCACTCCTTGAGGTGACGTTGCTTACGGGACGTACCCATCAGATAAGAGCGCACATGGCATCCATCGGTCACTCTCTCGTGGGCGACGGAAAATACGGCATCAACGCCTCCGACCGCCGTCTCGGGTATAAATATCAGGCGCTTTACTCCTACAAGCTCCGCTTTGACTCCGACGAGGAGGAGCTACTGTACCTCAAGGGACGTGAGTTCGAGGTGGATAAAAAGGAGATATTCTTCCTTGAGCTGTTTAAGTGATAGATTATCAGAGAGGAACATTCCATGCATAAAGTTTTCGGAACAAAGGAAAATGCAGAATATTTAGACAGAGAGGGCGCCTATTTCATACCCTATCGAAATAATGAGATCGGTGTGATCAAAACGCCGAAAGGTTATTTTTTCATAGGCGGCGGAGTAGAAGACGGCGAAACCCATTTGGAGTGTATCGAAAGAGAGTGCCTTGAAGAAACGGGCTGTTCTTCCCTTGTAGAGGGGAAACTCTGCTCCGCGGAAACGTACGGCAAGCATCCCGCAATAGGCTATTTTCACCCGATTCAGACGTACTATTTCGGTAGATTAAATGAAAGAATTCTCCCGCCAACCGAAAAAGACCACATCCTTTGTCGGGTAGATTACAGCGAACTGAAGGGAAAAATGTTCCTCGAAATGCAAAACTGGGCTTTGGACCGACTGTGGATACATTTGAGTCATACGCTTTGATTTCCGTTTGATGGGAATGCGCCCCCGAGGGCACGCAAAATAAATCGGGCAGAGATTTTCTCTACCCGATTTTTTATAACGAAGCTGAAACTCAAAACACCGCAGGGTGCTCGGAAAAGTAAGCCGCCTCGGCTTGCCCATCCGTTCTATACCTGCCGCTTCTCCCCAATGCGAAACTTAACTATAGCCGTAACCGTGACCGCGAATTCGATCCCGTAGGATATGGCAGAGGAAATGGGCGCATGAGCAAGTAAATTATATAAAACCGCGCTCATATGAGGGATAAGCACCACGTA
Source organism: Clostridia bacterium (assembly GCA_017531765.1). Lineage (GTDB taxonomy): Bacteria > Bacillota > Clostridia > Oscillospirales > CAG-272 > RUG11130. The sequence goes on along the minus strand of JAFXKJ010000144.1, from coordinate 19,857 downwards.
CCGCATGAGCTTAATGTTCCGTATTGCAAAGGTGACGGCATACATACACGAGGCGAACAGATAGAGAACGTCCCACGGAGATGCCTCCCCCGACAGGATAACGTAGTTGATCATAACGTAGCTCAGCACGGTCACAAGGCACAAGCAGACGATCACGTATACGGGTACCCTTTTACCTTTTTTTTCGTAAGAATAGCAAACGATTCCCCGCCCAATTCCCACGGCAGCGGACACCATCGTAAAATATGCACCCATGAAAAAATAGGACAGCGACAGAAACAAGTTGCCGCTTAACTGCAAAATAAGATATTTCTTTTTGCTGTTAAAAAAATAGCTCCCGCAAAACAAAAAGAGAGCCGCCACACTCATTATGTAGGATAACGTATTCATTTTCACTCACACTCCTCCGCGCTTTTTAGGTAATCCCCATCCGGCTTGAAGATTATAGCACAAAAACAGAAATAAATCAATTCATTATGAAAAACGAAATAGTTTTTTCGCTGAAACCGAGGATTGGGATGGCTAAACCGTGCCACCGCACGGCTAAATCAAATCCGTCCCCAAGCCCGACGAAATCGGATTTAGCCGCGAAGCGATTTAGCCGAAATCAGACGGAGATGCGTCCGGTGGGACGCTTCTCCTATCGATCCGGTTCGATTCTGTAACAATATTTGGACGCTTCAATAACAAAACGGGCGCTTCTTTCGAAGTGCCCGTTTTGTTATTGAAGGCGCCAATCAGAATCGAACTGATGAATAAAGGTTTTGCAGACCTCTGCCTTACCGCTTGGCTATGGCGCCGTAACGCTGAGTATTATACCACAACTTCTTCGCGGTGTCAATACCATTTTGAAAGATTTCCCGAAAAAGTTTTTTCGAAGTTTTTTGCGTCAGTATTTTCCGCCAAGTTCATCCACCTTCGAAAATCCGCCCAAAATGCCGCGTGGCATTTTGGGCGGTGATTTTATATGCTTACGGTCTCGCCAAGGGGGAGTGAGTAGAGATACGTCTCGTCGGGATACCGCCCGAAGATCAGCCTTACTGCTTCCTTGTAGTACCCAAGCTGACGGGAATGACGCTCCCTCAGCTTTCGGTATGCCGCCTCCCTGTTATTCATTTCCTCGGGAGTGATGTAGTCCGTCTTGTAGTCCACAAGCACCAGCTTTCCGTCGCCGTCCTCAAACACACAGTCGAACACACCCTGAACGGTGAGCTTTTCTCCGCCTTCGGCAAGGACAGCCTTCAGCGCTTCATCATCGGTGAAGTTTTCCGCGGGAAGACGCACGTTAAATCTGAACTCGCGCATACACTTGCGGGAAGCAAGCATCCTTGTCACAATTCCGCTGAACGCAAAATGCTCCGCCTGCGCACGGTTTACGAGAGCTGCCATCCCGGCGGTAACAAATCCACATTCCACCAGCCTTTCAAGCTCACGCTTCACGCCATCCCTTCTGACTCGCTCCATATCCGCAAACTGAAGGAACACGTGGGTCGCCGTTCCACGGTCAGCACCGCTTACGGCAGCCTCCCCCGTCATAAATCTCGGCCGAGGCATCGCTTCTCTCTCAACTTTCGCTCTGTCTCCGCCCGCGACAGCTTCCCCGTCAAGGGTCAGAGACACGCTTTCATCTTCCCCGTCAAGTATCGTCGGGTAAAGGGCGGACACCGACAGCTTCGATGGAATGTTTACCATGTGTGCGCCCGGGTAAACGAATCCGATATTCCGCCTGATGCGGCTTATCTCCTCGGGACTTGCCGAGAGCTCCGCCGTCTTCTCTTCAAAGGACACACTTTCCCCTCTCTCAAGCTCCGTGTCCTTGTGAATCACCGTATAGATGGGCTTTGCGCGGCTGTCAGTCGCAAGAGAACGGAGAATTATATCTATCATTCTCGAAGCGTGGAGCACCTGATACTCGTCCGTGAAACGGCTGAGCTTCTCGGCGCGGGACAATTCTTCCTCGGGGGAAACGTTTGTGTTGGCAGTGACGATCAGTCTCTCCTTGGCTCTGGTCATGGCAACGTACAGAGTTCGCATCTCCTCCATCGCCGCTTCCCTCGCCATCTTTAAGCAAAGCGCCTCTCGAATGAGATTTCCGCACAGGACCAGCCCTCCGGGGTCGGGAAGCCTCAGTCCGATGCCAAGCTCCTTGTCAAAAAGCAGCCCACGTTTCTCATCCATGGTATTTCTCTCCTTTCCGCACTCGGAAAGGAAGCAAAGCCTATATTCAAGTCCCTTAGACTTATGTATACTTACGATGGTGACGCCGTTTTCGTCATTTTTACCCTCTGTGGTAAGCTGACCCGCCTCAAGCTGATCGTCAAGAGCACCGAGGAAGCCGTAAAGTCCGCCGAAGCCTCCCGCCTCGTAGCTTCTCGCAAGCTCGTGGAGCATACGCAGGTGCTTCTCTCCAAAGAGTCTTTCCCGCACTTCGGGAGCGTCAAACAGCTTCAGCTCCGCATACACGTGTTCGATAAATCTGTCAGCGCTCATACCGCGTTCCGCACGTCTCAGGTCACCAAGACGGGTAATGAAGTTTCTGCACTTCTCACCGAGAGGTGTGTCCTCGGCGGCAACTCTTTCAACGGATGCATAAAGCGGTCTATCTCCGTCCCCAAGCCTCAGCATGGTAAGCTGCTCCATACTGAAACCGAAAACGGAAGAAAACATTGCTCCCGCAAGGGAAATATCCTTCATGGGATTTGTAACCGTGCGTAGAATGTTGAGGCAGAGCATTACCTCAGGCTCCTCGGCAAAGTCCGAGCCTCCCACACGCTTCACGGGGATCCCCTTTTCCTTCAGCGCCGCCTCGAATTCTCCGCCCGAGGTGTTGGCACTTCTGAGAATGATGGCAATATCCGACGGTTTGTAGTTTTCCTCTTTTATGAGACGGTATATTCTGTGAGATACGTATTCCGCCTCGGAAACACTGACAGAGTCCGAGCCCTTGGCATTTCTCGAGTGGTCGATAAGGCACACCTCTGTGGGCACGTCTCCCGCGGCAACTCCGCCGTATCTGAGGCAGTCAGCCTCGCTGAAGGGTATACCTCCGTAGGGGAACATATACCGCGACACCGCGTTGGCGAATTCAATAACAGGCTCGGCACAGCGGAAATTCTCGCTCATGAATATGCTGTGACCGAGAGGATAGCCGTCGTGTGAGGTCTCATCATCCACGTCCTCGCTCCACGCTCTGCGGTATCCCGAAAATACCTCAGGCTCTGCTCCGCGGAAGCGGTAGATGCTCTGCTTTATGTCGCCAACGAAAAATCTTTCCGCCTTTCCGCTGACCGCGCGGAAAATGGTATCCTGCACGAAGTTTGTATCCTGATACTCGTCAATGAACACAAAACGGTACCTCTCGCCAATCTCAAGAGCCTCTCGGGTGGGGTTACCCTCGGCATCCACAAGAAGCTTAAGGGATAATTCTTCAAGGTCCGTAAAGTCAAGCGCTCCCCTCTCCCTTTTCATTTCGGTATATCTGCGGCGATACTCCGAGATCACGTCGGCACAGCTGACGAGTATCTTCGACGTGCGCTTAGCCGCATCATTCACGGACTCGACGGAGTGAGAAAAATACCTGTCCGTAAGCTTCGTCAGCTTCGCTGAAACTTCCTTGCGGAAGACTTGGAATTCCTCAGATGCATCCGTTTTGTGTTTTGCGGAAAGACTTGACAAGGGCACAGCCTCGTAGGACAATACCACATCGCGCATATTCTCATACGTGCCGCGGCAAGCGGCTATCCTGTCAAGGTAATCCTTCAGAGCCGCAGCCGACGGCATATACTTCTCAAGCACCATCTCCGAAAGTGACATTTCCGTCATAAGATAATCAAGTCTCTTTGAATTGTGGGCTGCAAATGCCGTAAATTCATCTCTGATAATCTGCCCGTGGGGGGTGTCGAAAAATTCCTTTTCAGAGTTTTCAAGAAGCGCGGCGGCATAGCATCTCAGCTTTTCTGCTCCGTAGCCCATAGCTTCAAGCTTGCCCGCAAGAGTCCTCATGGACTCGTCAAGTCCCATGGCATCACGGGTCTTTCCCACAGTGTCGGCAAGGGTAAATATATCCGCGCCGCCGTCGCCGCCCAAGGGGAAGTCACCTCTGAAGCAGTCGTCGATCACCCCTTCCATGGCGCGGGCTTTCAGATTCTCGGCAGTTGTTTCGTCTAAGATAGAAAAATCTGGGGACACGTCGAGAGTCGAAAAATACCTGCGGATCAGCTTCATGCAGAAGCTGTGAATGGTGCATATATCCGCGCCCGCCACGTCGCGCTTGTGGCGAAGCATCTCCTTGTCCTCTGAGGCAGCCTTGGTTATCTCACGGCTGATGCGTTCCTTAAGCTCCGCGGCGGCGGCATTGGTAAAGGTAACGATAAGAAACTGCGTGAGAGACACATCCGGTACAGTCCTCAGAAGATTCATTATCTTAGCACTGAGAGTAGCGGTCTTTCCGCTTCCCGCAGCGGCAGACACAAGAATATTACCGCGGCTTTTTATGGCACGCTCCTGATCGGGAGTCCATTTTACATCAGCCATAGCATTCTTCCTTTCTGTGTTTTGAAGTGAAATTGGCGAAGCCAATTCATGTCGCGACAGCGACAATTCATGACAAAGTCAATTCATTATGCGTAAGCATCAATTCATGCGCTAACGGCGCAATTCACTGCGTTGTCGCTTCACGGCGACAAACACTTCTCATTTTACAAAAGTCGCATGGCCTCTTTCCGTGTACCTCAAGAGGGCGCGCCGCGGCACAGCCGCTTTTCATTTCAGCTCCGATCCGCTTCAGCGTTCCTTCAAGCTCGGTGTATATCTCACCGAACCTTTCAAGAGTAGCAACGGATGCGCTCTTTTTAAGCTCCCCGTTCACCTTAAGAGACACAGGCACGTACTTGCCCGTAATTCCGCTGTCCATGGCATCAAGCACCTCAAGATCATCGGTAACGATGCCGCTTCTGCCGAGTGAGGACAGTACGTTTTCATATGCCTCCTCAGCGGTGAGGGGTACACCCGACACAGCATCCCCCGGACGTGTGTTGAAATAAAGCGCTCCGGCAGGAAGTATCTCATCGGCATCACTTCCCATCACCCCGTCAAGAAACGGTGTGTTTTTCGCCTTCCAGGCGGAGAAAAGATATATAAGAAGCTGAACGTCAAGTCCAAGCCTCACGTTGTCATAAGAAAAAGTCTTGCTTCCGGTCTTGTAGTCAATTACACGTATGTACGCCTTGCCGTCCTTCTTGAATACGTCAAGTCGGTCGATATAACCTCTCAGAGATACGCTTCCGCCACCCTTTAGAGGGAAGCTGATGCTTTCTGGAGGTGCCTTGCCGTCCTCTTGAAAGCCGATGGGAAGCTCGGTGGCATAGGTCTCGAATTTGCTCTGAGACAGTTCCTTGATTATCGCCTCCGCAAAAACAGTCACCTGCTTTTTCAGCCGTCGGAAGAGGTAAGCTATTCTCCCGTCCTTTGTGTCGGCACTTATACGCCCCAGATAAGAGTCCGTTAGCTCCTCACACAGCTTCCGTATCTCGTCACGGTCGGGATACGTGCCGTCAAGCATGGAAATATTCTTTAACAGCTCCTCAAGAACGGCATGAACGAACGTACCCACGTCGTTTGCGGCAACCTCCGCCCGCCTGTCCTCCGAAAGCTTCAAAACATTACTGCAATAGTAGGACATGGGACACTTCACGAACTTTTCGATCTTCGAATTACTCAGCTTCATATCCCGTCCGAATACACGGAGTGCCGCCCCTTCACTGACGACGGCATCCCCCGCCCTCTCGAAAACAGCTTCACCGCCGTCGCCGAACAGCTCTCGCCTCAGATCAATAAGGGAGGTGTGCCCCCGCCTTATAGCCGAGTCAAGAGTTGCCATGTCGTATATCTTATCAAGTCCGAATTCATATTTTTCGGGAGACTCTTTACCCATGAGAGCAAGAATACGCTGAGCACCCTCGGAAATCCGCACAGGAGACGAACCCGAAGTCTCGGGAACAAACACCGTAAGACTTTCCGATGCAAGAGAAGCCGCCCTGCCGAAGCGGAACAGTGACTCCGACATTCTCACCGCAGAGTCGTTTCCAAGTCTGACCCCGAATTCGGCAAGCTTCTCGCGGTCAGCATCGTTAAAGTAGCCTTTGTCCTCCACGTCAAGAGGGAATTCTCCGTCCAAGGCACCGAGAAGGATCATGTGGCGTACTCCGTCAACTCTGAGAGCATCCGCACTTGCCACAGTAAGCCTGTCCACCCCCGTGGGAATGGCACCCGTGTCCGCATCGGTGATAACATATCTGAACAGCGAAGCAAAGCCCGATGCATCCACCGCCGCGTCAGGAATGATCTTCACCATAATATCAAAGGCATCGCATATCTCGCCCCAAACAAGTCTTTCTCTCGCCGCATCATCGTCTGCTCCCGCCGCCTCCAAGGAATCGGCTCTGTCAAGGAGCTTTTCGTAAGCCCCCGATCTGTCGAAAAACTCAACTATCTCGCGGCAAATGTCCGATACTGCGGCGACTCCCCCCTCAAAGACGTCCGAAAACCTTTCAAGATGGGGAACAAGCTCCTCTCTCGCTATGTTTGCACATTCAAGCAAATCTTGCGCCCTCTCGGAAAAGTCCTCACTGTACCCGTCGGGATTCATAGTCCACAGTGAGGTAAACTGCCGCCTGCCGCGGATGTTCCAGATATCCGTATATGACTCAAATGCGCAGGCAAGACGATCGCTGAGGGGAGAGAGTCCCGTTTTTACGATACTTGTCACGTCCTCCCGTTTCCACTTTCCGGGAATCTTAAGAAGAGAAAGAATCAGTCTCACCGCGGGGGAAGATGAAACAAGCGTTGTTTCCGAAATAAAGCAGGGTATACCGTGCCGCCTCAGAGCACTGTCGCAGATTCCGCGAAGACGGTCGACCGAACCGCAGGCAACGGCAATATCCGAATACTTGGCACCACCCGCCACAAGTCGCTTCACCTCGGCGCAAAGTGCCTCAGCCTCAGCGTATCTGTCAGGCACGGAGAACACCCTCACCGAGTCCTCGACCGACGGAAGCTCACTTTCAAAAGACTCCCCCGAAGCATGATCCCAAAGGCACTCGGAAACAAGGGCAATTTCCCTCGTCAAAGCACGCTTGTTACCCGAAAGACAAACAAACTCAGGCTCACTCTTGCCGTATTTCAAAGCCGCACCAAGGGCTGTCTTGTAATAATTTCTGACTCCGTCAAGGTGTATACCGTCAGCGCTCTTACTCTCCATGGGAATGGTAAACACCACTCCGTCAGCGCATCTGAGCATAGCCGAAAGAAGCACATTCTGAGCGCCTGTCAAGGAATAAAAGGAATCGAGAAAAACAACGGTATCCTTGAAATATCCGCTTTCCTCAGCACACTCCGCAGTGCGCAGAAGAGGATCGGTAACCGTACTGAATTCATTTTCGGAGAGCTCGTCGGCAGTCGCGCTGATAATTGCAATATCACGCATTTTACGGGAAAGGGAGCTCTCGCCCTCGCTCTTTTCGAGCTCATCAGCCGCTAAGGCGAAATCCGCCGCTGAGATACCGCTTGTATGAAGCTCTCTCGCTGCGGCGGACACGGAATCAAGAAGTCTTGTTCCATCGCCCGAAACACGGCTAAGCTCGGTGAGTGCGGGCCACACAGACATCATGGCACGCCAAAGAAGGAGCATCTTTGCCCCTTTGGTAAGATTCACATAAGACAGTCCGCCAACGCGGCGGGCAACCGAGTCACAAATTCTCGTAAAATTCGTAACCTCAAGTCTGAGGGCCGATGAAGCTTCAAACCGTTCGGCGCTGTGCGCTTCGGCTGAAACCGTAAACTGCTCCGGCACGATAAGGCATATCTTCTTATCACTTTCCCTGAGTAATCTTTCTATTTCGGAATAGACATACTCGCTTTTTCCCGTCCCGGAAGAACCAAAAACAAATTTGATCATAGCTTGTCCCCGTATATTAATGCGTAAATTATTTCTTACTTCAAGATCACTTTGCCGACCCACATATTATTCCGCCGCCAAAGACCACGTCCCCCGCATACATCACGGCAAGCTGACCCGGCGACGGCGCTCTTTGAGGTGTGCCGAACACGACCCGTAGTCCCCCGTCAACGTTAAAAAGCTCCGCGGGGGCGGCACGGTGTGCATAGCGTATCTTCACATCGAGGCGTTCACCGTCACAGATCCTGTCCCGTCCGATGAGATTCACACATCGAAGGATGATCTCACGCTTCATCAGCGCGTCCGAATCTCCCAAGGTCACGGTGTTGCTTTTAGCATTTTTGTCAAGCACGAACATATGCCGTCCAAGGGCAATACCGAGTCCCTTTCTCTGACCTATGGTATAACACTCCTGACCCATGTGACGTCCGAGAACCCTGCCGTCGGGGTCCACGTAATCCCCCCCATCAGGCTCTCTTCCTCTGTACCGTGTGAGAAATCCCACGTAATCCCCGTCGGGGACAAAACAAATGTCCTGACTGTCCTTTTTGTCGGCAACGGAAAGTCCCGTGTCCGCGGCGATCCTGCGGATCTCGTCCTTGGTGTACCCACCGAGAGGAAACACCGCATTCAAGAGAGATGCCTCGGGCACGTGAGCAAGCATATAGCTCTGATCCTTGCGCTCGTCCGCGGCACGCATAAGGCAAACTCTTCCGTCACTTACGGTCTTTCTGACGTAATGCCCCGTCGCCACGCCGTCAAAGCCTCTCTCTGCGGCAAGGTCGCAGAGGAGGCCGAATTTTATCTCGCGGTTACACACAACGCATGGGTTCGGAGTTTCACCCGCCTCGTAAGAACGGACAAAGTACTCTTTGACCTGACGTCGGAACACTTCAGAAATATCAAGCTTTTCATGGGGTATGCCCAGTCGACGGGCAACCTCGGCGGCATCTCTCACTGCAAGACTCCCCGCCTCTGAATCATCGATAACGAAGGTAATACCGCTTAGGGTATGTCCCTCGTCAAGAAGGATACTAAGTGCGGCAGAACTGTCAACGCCGCCACTCATTGCTACAAGTATTTTTGACATTTTAATCACCGAAAAATGGTCGCTATCGCATGACTTGGCTTCGCCATGAATTGACGTCGAGGGCGACATGAAGCAGCTCGCTTTGCTCGCTATGAGGCTTTGTCTTTAGTTTCAATTCATGCCGTAGGCAATTCATGAGCCGCAGTGCAATTCATGATGCGACAGCATCAATTATCCCCTTTCAATCTTCAAACCTTTCAAGGAAGCTGTGCTCTACGTCACCCAGCTTGTACCCCACAAGGGTATCCACGTTGGCACGGTGGATGCTGTTGAATATGTTCTTTTCTATGTCGCGGTTCCCCTCGTCGCGGAGACGGCGGATGAGAGCTTTCGTCTCACGCCTCTTTGATGCTGACTCGTCTACCGCCGCAGAAGCCGTCATCTTGCAGGCACAGCCGAGAAATTCAAGGCCGTTGTATCTCGCCCACGCGATGATGCTGTCCTCGTGTACGCGGTACATGGGGCGGATCAGCTCCATTCCGTCGTAATTTGTGCTTTTCAGCCTCGGAAGCATACCCTGTATCTGCGAGCCCCACAGCATACCCATGAGAGTAGTCTCGATCACGTCGGAAAAGTGATGCCCGAGGGCGATCTTGTTACATCCCAGCTCACGGGCAAAGCTGTAAAGATGTCCCCGCCTCATTCTCGCGCAAAGATAGCAGGGCGAGCCCTCCGTCTGATTTGCGGACACGTTAAATATATTAGTCTCGAATATTCTGATGGGGATCTCAAGTCGGGCGGCGTTTTCCTCGATGCGCCGTCTGTTTGGCTCAGAATACCCCGGGTCCATCACGATGTACTCGCACTCAAAGGGTACCTCGCTGTGTGCCTGAAGCTGCTTCATCAAAAGCGCAAGGAGCATCGAGTCCTTGCCGCCCGAGATGCAAACGCCTATCTTATCCCCCGCTGAGATAAGACGGTACATGGTCACACCTCTCATAAATGGTGACCAAATATCTTTTCTGTATTTCTTAAGTACGCTTCTAACGGCAATCTCCGCCGGCGTACGCTGCTTTTCTGACATTGGAACTGCCTTTCGTTTTCTGAACTTTCGCGAGAGGTCACACTGAGGCATTAATACCTGCAAGCTCCTTTATGACCTCTCCGCCTATGATATATCCCGCAACGGGCGGAACAAATGATATGCTTCCCGGGGCGTGGCGACCGTGAGACTGCTCCGCAAGCACCTTCAGCGGAGTCTCGTCAGACCACACCACCTTCAGCTTCCCTATCCCTCTCTTGCGGCATTCGCGGCGTATCACAGCGGCAAGGGGACAGGTGTTGGTCTTTGAAATATCCGATACGGTAAGCCTCGTGGGGTCAAGCTTGTTTCCCGTGCCCATGGAAGAAATTATCGGCACCCGCGAAAGATACGCCTCTTCGATCAGGGCAAGCTTTGCCGACACGGTGTCAATGGCATCGATCACGTAATCGAAATCACTGAGTACGATACCCCCCTTGTCGTCGGGAAGGTAGAAATGTCTGTGGGGGATCGCAACACACCGGGGATTTATACTTTTTATCCTCTCAACTGCCGCCTCTGCTTTGTTTTTACCCACGGTGTCCTCCACCGCGAGTATCTGTCTGTTTATATTACTTTCCGACAGACTGTCGGGGTCTACCACGTGTATCTCACCGACTCCGCCGCGGGCAAGCGCCTCTATAGCGGCGCCACCGACGCCACCCGCACCGAATACTATCACCTTAGCACGGGAAAGGCGACACATTGCTTCCGCCCCCAGAAGCAGCTCCGTTCTTATAAATCTTTCGTTTGTCATACGTTTCCTTCGGGAATGTTTTTAATATAATTTTACGTTATCTGATATAATGTATTATATCTGTATTATAGCTTTTTTATCGCGTTTTGTCAATGGCAGCTCCTGCCACGGTAAGTTTTTGTCCTGTTTTTTCTCCAATATCCTTGACTTTCACTCCGTTTTACTGTACAATGCGATTAGACGATAACTTTCATCCAAAGAAAGGATATAATTATGTCAGCTTATAAGGAAAAAATGATAAAACGTCATCTCAAAGAGGTCACCACCGATAATTTTGTGATCGAGATGAATATGCCCACCGAGTACCCTGCTATCGATTCCCCCATCACCGAGGAAGGCGGCGTTCGCGACCGTTTCTTCAAATCAGTAGCAGAGCTTCCCGACGAGATCACCGTTGTCCGTCCCTTCAACGTTGACGGCTTCCCCGAGAGCAACAAGAATACTCTCTACGTAGCGGAAAACGGCTGTGACTGCCATGACGGCACAAAGGCTTCTCCCCTCGCCACTGTCCACGCGGCTCTTGAACGGCTCAAGGGCAAGAACGGCGGCAAGATCGTACTCCGCGGCGGCGATTATAACATTACAGAGCCTATTCTCGTAACCGACGAGCATTCAGGCACCACCTCCTCCCCCCTTATCATCACCGCAGAAAAGGGAGAGATTCCCAAGGTCTCCGCATCCACCAAGATCCCCCACGATGCCTTCGGACCCATCACCGACGAGAAGATGCTCGCCCGCCTCAAGCCCGAGGTTCGTGACAAGGTACTTGTCTGCGATCTTCCCTCCGTGGGAATTACCGATTTCGGCGTAGTTAAGTCGGGCGGTGCCGTACTCCTTCTCAACAGCGCACCTCAGACCCTCTCCCGTTACCCCAACGACGGCGAGGACCTTATCGTAATTAGCAAGGACATTTACTGTCAGGGTTGGAGCCACGAACTCCAGGCAGACATCGGTCCATGGGAGATCGGTATCACAGACAATAAGTGTCTTGAGTGGGAATGGAACGACGACATTCACCTTTTCGGCGCACTTGCATACGAGTGGACACGTCTTTACGCAAAGATCGCCAAGTTCGACCGCGAAAAGATGTCCATCGTGGGCGCTCACCGCTTCGACAAGCAGGAGATCCACTACGATCCCCTGAACACCTACTTTTTCGTAAATATCTTCGAAGAGCTTGACGTTCCGGGTGAGTGGTACATCGACCGTACAACGGGCAAGATGTACTTCTATCCTCCCCATGAGCTCACCGCCTGCGATGACATTCGTTTTGCCACCAAGCCCGTTGACATTTTCGTTTGCCGCAAGGCTGAAAACGTTATCATCAACGGCATCAACGCAGGACGTAACTGCGGCTCATCCTTCAAGATCATGGACTGCCGTCAGGCTCTCGTTCAGAGATGCGTTTCCTCGGGTACGTCCGACGGCTCGCCTCACGGTGGCGAGGCTGTTGAGATCTTCGGCGGCTTCAGAAGCGGTATCATCGATTCACTTGTGGAATACTTCTCCAACCGTGCCATGAGCGTATCCGGCGGTGACAGATTCAATCTTATCCCATGCAACAACTTTATCCAGAACTGCAAGCTCATCAACCCTCTTAACCGTTTCGGTATCGGCGCGGGCGGCGTGGGTAACGTTGTTTCCCACAACTACTGCCACAACACCACCATGGGTGACGCGGGACACAACGAGGGTATCTTTGAGTATAACGTTGTTGAGGGCGGCGACACCGAGACCCACGACACGGGTATTATCTACGTAGGCGGCGGCGGATGCTCCTCCTGCGGAAACCATTACCGCTACAACTACTTCTTCGACTTCGCTGTGGGCGATTACGGTATCTATTTTGACGACCTCTCCCGCGGTATGTACGCTTACGGAAACATCATCGTGGGTAACGGAACAGACCCCGAGGACCAAACGCTGTGGCACGGCGGCGGAAGAAGCTTCAACCACCACAACGGCCGCGAGCACTGCTACTGGAACAATATCTCAATTGATGCAGGCTACTTTGCCTTCGGCGGTGATATTTCCTACTGGAACTCCGACGCTATGTGGAACGGTCTCTACCCCGGAATCCTGGGCGCGGCAAGACATATGTCTCAGTCCGAGAAATACATGAACCGTTACCCCACCTACAAGGACTACTGCAAGGCAGTATTTCAGTACGAGGAGGACAGAAAGGCCCCCGGTTACGAGGTAAAGTCGGGCAAGGCAGAGAGAAGTCTGAGAAGCAATTACTGCAACCACTACGAAAACAACCTGATCCTCCGCGCAGCTCGCCCCTTCAAGCTTGACGTGGGTCTTGAGACCGCAACGGGCCTTGAGACGAACTACATCACAAGCGAAGATGTGGGATTCGTTGACGAGGCAAATCGCGACTACAGACTCCGCGAGGATTCCGTGGTATTTGAGAAGATCCCCGGATTTATCGCGCCCCCCTATGATAAGATGGGTCCGGTAGACGATTTTGAATAATGACTCAGCAAAAAACCGCCGAAATTCGGCGGTTTTTTGAATGAATCGGCTTCGCCGTGAATTGCACTTCGTCATGAGTTGATACTAAAGATAAGACTTCATTGCGAGCAAAGCGAGATGCTTAACATTGACGCCACCGAGGCAAGTTCGTTGTAAAAAGTGTAGCTGTTCGGTCAAAACTCGTTGCATTTTTTGTAATCATGTGATATACTATACTTGTATTATAATAACGGAGGCGCGTGTATGTATCGAATTGCTATTGAAAAGCTGATAAAATGGAAACAAAGCAAACGCCGTAAGCCTTTGATTATCGAAGGAGCTCGTCAAGTCGGTAAGACTTGGCTGATGAAAGAATTCGGCAGACAGGAGTATGGGGATACCGTATATATAAATTTTGACTCCAATTCCGGGTTGTCAGAGCTGTTTGCTTCTGATCTGGATACGGAGCGTTTGATTATGGGCTTGGAGCTGTATGTAGGTCACAAAATCGATCCCGACAATTCTTTGCTTATTTTTGATGAAGTGCAAGAAGTTCCGAGAGCGTTATCGTCTCTTAAATATTTTTATGAAAATGCGCCGCAATATCACATTGTATGCGCCGGTTCGTTGCTTGGCATTGCCCTGCACCAAGGCACATCTTTCCCTGTGGGCAAGGTGGATTTCCTAAAGCTGTATCCTCTCTCTTTCAAGGAGTTTTTGATGGCAACCGATAAAGAACGATTTGTCGAACTGCTTGATAAGCGAGACTTTCAGATGATTACAAGCTTTAAGCAGACTTATATTGATGCTTTGAAGCACTATTACTACGTTGGAGGAATGCCCGAAGCAGTACAAAGCTTCGCAGAGAATAAAGACTTTAACGAAGTTCGAGAAATTCAAAAGCGAATCCTTACAGCTTACGAACAGGATTTTTCCAAACACGCTCCAAGTGAGATCGTGCCGAGGCTCCGTATGCTTTGGAACAGCATACCGTCTCAGTTGGCAAAAGAAAACAAGAAATTCATTTACGGTCTTGTTCGTGAAGGAGCTCGTGCGAAAGATTATGAAACTGCAATTATGTGGTTAAGCGATTGCGGTCTTGTTCACAAGGTCAGCCGTGTAAATGTGCCGGGCATCCCCCTGCGAGCATATGAGGACTTGAAAGCATTTAAGCTGTTTGTGGTAGATGTTGGTCTCCTTGGATGTATGGCAGGACTTCGTCAGCGTACTTTGCTTGATGGAAACAACCTTTTTGTTGAGTTCAAGGGTGCGCTTACGGAGCAGTACGTTTGTCAGCAGTTAAAGACTCTCCAAGACTTAGATGTTTATTACTATACCAACGACAGAGGCGCTTGTGAAGTTGACTTTGTTGTAGATACCGGCGAACTGATCATTCCTGTGGAAGTAAAGGCAGAAGTAAATCTCAGAGCCAAGAGTCTTAAGACTTACCAAGAAAAATTCTCTCCCGAAGTTTCCGTTCGCACATCCATGGCGGACTTCAAGGAAGAAGAATGGCTCGTTAATCTGCCGCTGTATGCGATAGATCAAATTGTAAAGATATAATAAAAGTATAATACCCGAGGATTGCAGAATTCAAGAGATCATTACTGATAAAAGAAAAGCGCAATGTCAAGCAAGTGGCAAATTCAGATAGGAAATCTCGTTTCCGCAGTCGCACATCCAACTTTTTCACAAAAGCCGCCGAATTTCGGCGGTTTTTTGAATGAATCGGCTTCGTGCATGAATTGACAACGGAGTTGTCATGAATTGGCTTCGCCATGAATTGAACCTTACGGTTCATGAATTGACAACGGAGTTGTCATGAATTGATACTAAAGATAAGGCTTCATAGCGAGAGAAGCGAGATGCTTAACATTGACGCCAATTCCCGTCTCCATTTTTCAAAAATTTCCCCATCACTGTTGAAAATCCACTATGTTTTGTGATATACTATACCATATAATGAAGTATTATGCCTATCTATGCCGTAATGGCTCCAAAATGGCAAAACCATAACGATAATCACCACCTGAAAGGACAAAAAATATGCCTAAGTACAGAAGAAACAGAATCAACGATGCGGTGGCAAGAGAGACCGCCGATATAATCAGAGACGTAAAGGATCCCAGAGTGTCCGCGTTTATGATCACCATCACCGGCGCCGACGTTACAGCCGATCTTAAATTCGCAAAAATATTCTATTCCCTTCTCGACGACTCCGCCCTTGACGCGGAAGCCGAAAAGGACCTTCGCCGCGGTCTTAAATCAGCCGCCCCCTTCGTGAGACGTGAGCTTGCGGTGAGACTCAACCTCAGGATCACCCCCGAGCTCAGCTTTGTACGCGACATGGGAGCATCCCACGGTGCAGAGATCGCAAGCCTCCTCAACAGCATAAAGAAAAATTCTCCCGAGGAAGAGACTGACGAGGCTGAAGACGATGAATAATATCCACCCCTCCCTCACCCTTGATGAAATAGTAAAGAAACTGAAGGCTGCAAAGCGTGTGCTCATCGTAGGTCACACCAATCCCGACGGTGACGCCCTGGGAAGCATCGCCGCCCTTGCGGGAGTCTGTGAGGCTCTCGGATGTGAGGTGAAGTGCGCTACCCCCGACCGTCCCGCACCGAGACTCGACTTTCTCGTGAGAGATGAGTATGAAGAACTGAAAAGCGGCAAGGAAGAGCTTTTCGACCTTATCTGCTCCGTGGACGTTGCCTCCTACGAACAACTCGGCTCCCTCGGATTCCTCGTTGACAAGAAAAAGCTTGATTTCATGATCGACCACCACGCGGAGGGCACCCCCTTTGCGCCCTGCTACATCGATCCCGAAGCATCAGCCGCGGGAGAGATCGTCTACGACGTCTACCGCACAGCGCAGGAGATGTACGGCTTTGACAACCTTCCCGAGGTGTCACGAAACGTGTACACAGCCATCGTTTCCGATACGGGAAGCTTCAAGTATTCAAACGTCACCCCAGACACACATATTATAGCCTCCGAGCTCCTTGAAGAGATCAACGGCGCGGAGGACGGCGGTATGACCACCGACGAGATCTGCCGCAACCTCTTCGGCAGACGTACCATGAGCGACCTTAAGGCTCAGGCACTTGCCATAAACAAGCTTGCGGTGTACGAAAACGGCGAGCTCGGCGTTGTGCTTCTCACCAAAGAGGACGTTACCTCCGCGGGACTTGAGGAAAGCGACTTCGGCGCGGCGGTTGAGACTCCCCGCAGTCTCGACGGGGTGAAGATCGCCCTCTCCGTCCGCCAGAGCTTTGCCGATCCCACCGTATACAGAGTGTCCTCCCGCAGTAACTGCGACGCGGACGTGTCAGCGGTGTGCGCATCCTTCGGCGGCGGCGGACACGTGAAAGCGGCGGGCTGTAAGGTAACTGCCAAGACTCCCGAAGAGGCGCTTGACGTGGTGCTTAAGGCGTTCAGCGCGGCTCTGTAAGAAGAAAATATCTGATTGTGAGGTAATGTTGTGAATAACGAAAACAAGATAAACCGAAAACTGCTTGTTATTATACTTGCTCTTGCGATCCTCCTCGTCGCTGTGGCGGGTACCGTCGGATTCATCCACGTGAAGGATCATCTTGCAGGTGATACAAATGAGTCAGGTAAGGTTAGTGAGGAAGTAACCGACACCGAAACAGGTAATGAAATCGAAACCGACGATGAGACTGACACCGACACCGAAAGCGAAACCGATGTCAAGACTGACCCCGAAACCGATGACGTGATCGGTGGCGTAACGGGAAGAGTCACTTGGACTTTAGATAGCGGTGTGCTGACCATCAGCGGACACGGTGCGATGTCGAGCTATTATGTGGCTTCCGCTCCGTGGTATGAATACAGAAGTGAAATCAGAACGGTAATCATTGAGGACGGCGTAATAAGCGTGGGAACATATGCGTTTTATAATTACGACAGCCTGACAAGCGTTATTCTTCCGAGTAGCGTAACGTCCGTCGGAGACTATGCGTTCGCCTATTGTACCGCCATGAAAAACATCACGCTTCCCGATAACGTAACTTCTATCGGAACCCATGCGTTTGGGAGCTGCGTCAGTCTCACAAAAATCAATATTCCGAAGAGCGTAACAACCATAGGAAAATCGGCGTTTACTGATTGCCAAAGCCTTCAAAAAATCAACGTTGCTTCCGGCAACAAGAACTATACGTCAGTTGACGGTGTACTGTTTGACAAAGCCATGACAACTCTCATGCAGTACCCTCTGGGGAACTCAAAGGCGCAGTACAACATCCCCGAAAGTGTAACGAGCATTGAAACCACAGCATTCATCAGTTGTTTATACCTTAAAAGCATTGAAGTTTCACAGGGTAACAAGAACTATACGTCAGTTGACGGCGTACTGTTTGACAAAGCCATGACAACTCTTATAAAATATCCCTGCGGAAAAGCGGATGCAGACTATATTATCCCCGACGGTGTGACTACTATTGGAACGTCTGCGTTTAATAACTGCCATAACCTCACAAGCATCACAATCCCCGACGGCATAATGTACGTGGAATACGAGGTGTTCATATGGTGTGTCAGCCTCACAGACATCTACTTCGGCGGAACCGTGGCACAGTGGGCAGCAATGATTCCCGAAAACATGGGTATCCCCGAAGGCACCACAGTCCACTGCTCCGACGGGGACGTGTTGAAACATACCAAAATTTAACCAAAGGGTAACAATATGAAAGCTGAAAATTTATTCCGTCGTACCAATAGAAAAGCAGACGAGCCCCCAAAGAGTCTGAGGGATATGGTAAACCCGATACAGCTTTTAGACACAGAAAGGTGGAGGCTGCCCTGGAAGAGTACATAAACAGCAATAAGTGCGCCCCGAAAGAAGAAGAAAAAGAATAATAAGAAGGACTTACATATGGAATACGATAACAACAAATTTGACCGTGACATTTCCGCAGACGGGAAGAAACCCCGCTCCAGATTCATGAAGGCATCCGACTCCGACCTTGGCGGACCCGACGCGGATATTTACACTCCCGCACCCGCACCCGCTCCCGCACCCGCGCCTGAAACTCCCCCAATCGTCCTTGAGGTGATGCCCGACGCCCGCGACACGAGCGCTGAGTACACGGAGCCTGCAGATCCCGCCGAGGCTCCATCCGATGGCGCGAGAGTAAAACTGTCAAACGAAGAGAAGAAGAGACAAAAACAGCTTCAGCGAGAGGCGAAGAAGGCGAAGGAAATGGAATTAGCCGAAAAACTCGAAAATGACCCCATCCGAAGCTTCACAAACTACAAAAAGCAGAAGAGAAAAAAGAGAAACCGCGTGCTCATCCTCATTATAATAATTCTCATTCTGGCGCTTCTCCTTGTGGGCGGACTTCTTGCACTTAAATATTTCGGAGTCATCGGAGAGAACAAGCCCGAGGAAACGACATCCGAGAAAAAGGAAACCGAGGAGAATTACTTCGAGTGGACCTTTGAAGAAGGAGTGCTCACCGTTTCGGGCCGCGGCACAATGCCCGACTACGAGGGCGAGTACGTTCCGTGGAAGGCCCACAGGCAGGATATCGTCCACGTTGTGATCGAGGACGGCATCACAAACGTAGGCAACTGTTCCTTCCGCTACTGCGAAAATCTTGTCACCGTGTCCCTGCCCGACGGAGTGACCCGTATCGGCGACCGTTCGTTTACCGATTGCGACAGCATAGAGAGTATCACGCTCCCCGACAGCGTGACCAACATCGGTGCTTGGGCGTTTGACAAGTGCGACAGCCTCACCAAGGTAAATCTCCCCGAAAGTCTCACCACCCTGGGCACCGGCGCGTTCAACGAATGCGGAAGCCTCGAGAGCATCAAGATCCCCGAAAACATTCGCGATATCGGTCAGGACGCGTTCAACAATTGCGACAGACTGACCGAGGTGGATATCCCCGCAGGGGTAAAATACGTGGGCATATATGCGTTCTACTGTAAAGACCTTGAGGACATCTACTTCGGCGGCACCATGGAGGAGTGGTCCGAGTTCGACCGCCCCCACAACCCCGAATATACAACCGTCCACTGCTCTGACGGCGAGATTTGATCCCTTGCAACATAAAATTACATAACAAAGGAAAAAAGACTATGAACGACAGCAATAACAACCCCAAGGATAACCCCCTTGACGTGCAGTTTGCGCCGCAGAGCGACGTGGTAGCGGCTCCCGAGGTAAAGGAAACCCTCACCCCCGACATGACGGACAACTCCCCTGCGGAAAAGCCCTCTCCCGAGAAAAAGCCGACCCGCGGTGAGAAAAAGATCGCCAAAATGGAAAAGAAGCTCGCCGACGAAAAAGCAGAGGAGGAGCGCCGCCGCATGGCAAAGCTGTACCCCGGCTCAAAGAATTATCAGAAGAAGCCGAAAAAGAAGAAGGGCAAAAAGCTGCTGATCGCGGCTCTTGTGCTTGTGCTCGTTGCGGCTGTGGGAGTGAGTGCATTTATGTTCTTCTTTCCACGTGAATTCACATGGAAATTTGAGGATGGCACGCTATACATCAGTGGATGGTGCAAAATGCCAGATTATAAAGATGGAGAGCAACCGTGGGCAAAACATAG
>JAFXKJ010000143.1 GCA_017531765.1 Clostridia bacterium | reverse complement strand
GAATTTGTGAAATATCGCTTCGCGATATGAAATAGCTGACGCTATGAAATACGCTGCGGCGTATGGGGGGATTTATTTTATTTCACATTTTGCCGATCAGGCAAAATATTTCATAATCCGTAAGGATTATTTCATATCGCGCAGCGATATTTCATTCAAAAAGCTCCAACATTTGTGAAAATGCAAATGTGGAGCTTTTTAGGTTTACACCTCAATGGTTGCCGCGACTGCGTAGTGGTCGCTCTGTACCGTGGCGCCGTCCGTTTCCTTTATTACTTCAAATTTACTGCACTTGACACCCTCCGACACGAACACGTAATCGATTATCTGCGGGGGCTCTTTGCCGTATGCGTGCCATGTGATCTCGTCTGTGGAGCTTTTTGCTGTGTGACGGGTGTCACATAGCAGCTCGCCCGCAATACGGATCGTCTCACTGCCCGGCTCCGCGTTGAAGTCACCGGTTAAGATCAGCGGCATATCCGCGCCGAACTTCTCCGCGATAAAACGGACGATAAGGCGGATCCCCTCAACACGCGCTGTCTCCGATATGTGGTCGAGATGGGTATTGACGTAGGCAAATGATTTGCCCGTTTCCATGTCTCTCAGGCACACCCACGTGGTGATTCGTGTGCAAGCCGTGCCCCAGCTTCTTGACTCCACCTCGGGAGTCTCGGAAAGCCAGAAATATCCGCCGTCAAGCTTTTCGAATCTGTCCCGCTTCCAGTAGATCGGCACAGCTTCCTGACTTTTTTCGGAACGGTACATGAAAATTCTGTCAAAGTCCCGCAGAGTCCGTCGGAAGTGGAATTTCCACACGGGCGTGACCTCCTGCAGACCGATAAGGTCCGCACCGTGACTAAGAAAAACCTTCTCAAGCAACTTTCTTCTTTCGCGGTAGGAGTTGTCCTCTCTTTCCCAGCACATTACGTTTTGGGATATTACTTTAATTGACATACAATGACCATGCCTTTCTTCAGTACATCAGAGACGCATGAGTGTTAGCGTCTGTACCTTGTTTGTTACCTTGAGGCTTGGGATCTCGGGGTGCCCGTCAAGGTCGGCAACTCCCTTACCAAGATCATCTCCGAATCTCCATGCAAATCTCTCGCAGGTGCCCAGCTTGAAGCCTTGGATACGTCTGATAAGCAGGTCGCAAACGGAGCTTTCGGGAAGGGTAACTCTTGTTTCGCATTCCTCGGGAGTGACGAGCCACAGCTTCATTTCGAATACGTCATCCGTGTCTCTCACGTTCTCAAAACGGAAGAATCCGTTTACCTGCCCCGCGTCGGGTGCCTCTTCGGGATACTCCCAAGGATTCTTGTCGTCTGTGGACGCGTTTGTGAATACGGGGTACGCTTCGTTTTTCTTGATCTCAAGGACGGGAAGCGCGTGGATGAGGTCGTTGTGCTCCTTTATAATATTATGGTTGTTTTCGTGACCGAATTTGCCCCAGAAGCCGTACAGAGCGTACTTTTTGTCCCTCATTCCGCGGTAGAGCACCTCGTGACCCGTTGACCACATATCGGTCTGTGAGGAGTAGTCGAGAACGACAGGGGGATCGGGAAGCTCAAAGTTTTCGGGAGCTTCCGTGTCGAGACAGCAACGGTCAGCGGCATGGCGCACACCTGCGGGAACGTTGACCTTAACTGCGGCAAACACGTCACCGCGGCAGAGAGCGATGCCGAGGGAGCCCGAGCCGCCCATTGAGTTGCCCACGGCGTAGATTCTGTTTTCGTCGATGGGATATGTGTCGGTCATGTACTTGACTGTTGCCATGATACGGTTTTCCACAGGCTGTTTTTCTGTTCCGCGGCGGCAGTCGTCACCTTCTCCGATAGCGTTGATACCGCCCCACCACCAGTCGTTCATGTTGGCTCTGCAGTCGGGGTATACCGCAAACGCATTTTCGGGAGTTTTGTATATGTCGTGGTTTCCGTCGTCCCATGTGTAGGCGAATGCGGAGTATACGTCGTGTCCCGCCGAGTGAAACACAACGTAGAGGGGGTAAGTCTCGCCTTCGCAGTAGTTTTTCGGATAGATGACGGCGAAGGTGTCGGTCTGATCCTTTTCGTAGCCCCATTCAGGCATGGTGTTATGTGATTTGAGCTCTACTCGTCTTCCGAGAAGCTTTCCGTGGGGATTTAGATTCATTGTAATATTTCCTTTCTGCTTTATCTTAAGTTTGCGAATCGTTTTCTACATTATATAATAGCACAGAATCTCTGTTTTGTAAATAAATTTTACAAGAAGGGGAATATTTCTTTCTGCTTTCGACTCTGTACGAATTCTATTGACACGGGGAGTCTGTTGGAGTATAATTTATTCATCGGGGTCTTCCCGCGAAAATTAGTGTAAAGGTTTGGTCACGTATATGCTTAAGCGTACCGTTAAGGATTTTGCGGTCATAACAGTTGCTACGATCATCGTTGCGGCATCCATCTATTTTTTCATGCTTCCCAGCAAGATCGCAGTAGGAAGCGGCTCGGCACTTGCCATGGTGCTGTCTGAGTTCATCCCACTTCCCGTATCCGTTATCACTCTTGGAATAAACGTGATACTGCTTATTTTGGGATTCCTTCTCATCGGTCCCGAGTTCGGCGCAAAGACCGTGTACACAGCGATTATGATTCCTGTTGCCATGGGCGTTTTCGAGATCGTTTTCCCCACGTTTACCTCTTTCACAAACGACCCCGTCATTGACGTTATTTGCTACATACTGATCGTCAGCATGGGTATGGCAATACTCTTTTCCAGGAATGCTTCATCGGGCGGACTTGATATTGTGGCGAAGATCATGAACAAATATCTCAGAATGGAGCTTGGCAAGGCAATATCAGCGGCGGGCATTGCGGTAGCTCTCTCAACCATATTCTGCTATGACACAAAAACCGTGGTTCTCAGTGTGCTTGCGACATATTTCAGCGGCATCGTGGTTGACCACTTCATATTCGGACTTGATATTAAACGCCGTGTGTGCATCATCTCGCCGAAGCTTGATGATATATCAGACTACATACTCCACGAGCTTCACAGCGGAGCGACCATCAACGAGATAATCGGCGCGTACGACAACACCGTAAAGCGGGAGATCATTACCATCGTTGATAAAAACGAGTACAGACGGCTCATGGATTATCTGAGAAAGACGGATCCCAAGGCGTTCGTTACGGTGTACTCCGTAAGCGAGATACACTATCAGCCGAAGGACAAGTCTGCAAAAAAGCAGTAAGCTAAAGCTGCTTTCGGCGTAAAATGTTTTAATAAATTTTTTCATTGAAGTGAAACCTTTCCCGTTTTTTTGACGAGATATAGAGTGATGGGAGTCCGAGAGACTCCAAATACACGGAAAGGATACGTTGTGATGAAAAGAAAGACTTTATTGATGACGGCGATTTTGACCGCTTTGCTTCTTGCTTTCACTCTTGCTTCGTGTGCCGAGAAGGATGAAGCCTTGAAGGGGACCGAAAATGCGGGAGCTTCGGAGAGTGCTTCTCAGACTGAGACGGTGAATGACAGCGAAGAAGGCTCCGACGATTTGCAGGGGGACGGTCAGGACAGCGACTCCGAGAGCGTGAAATGGGAGATTCTGTCTGACACGGTATGGGACGACAGCGACGCAGACAGGATCGCCGCACACAGACACCCTAATATGTACACTGACGTAGCCGATAAGAGCGACGCGGCTTACTATATCTGTGTTTTCGGCGACAGAGGACTGTACAGAGAGACGGGTGAGGTTGATTACGCAAACATGAAATTTGATCCTGACGGGAAATTGACCATTGAAGTTGCCCTTGCCGCGCTTCACCGAATGGAAATGGGTGCGGACAATGTGGATAGCGACGAAGACGCGCTGTCGGAGATTGACCGCTACAGTGACGTAGACCCTGAGGCGTGGTACGCTTGCCACGTGGCGTGGGCGGTAGATTGCGGCATCGTTGAAGCTGAGGGTGATACCTTCGGCGTTGGAGAAGAGGTAACAAACGAGGCTCTCTCTGTGCTGATCGGAAGATACGCGGAGATCTTCCAAAAGAAGCTGAAGAGGGTCATGTCTCCCGCTGAAGTGTTTGCGGATACGGACATGATCTCCGAGGAGGCGAAGGACTACGCAGAGAATCTCCGCCTTGCGGGAGTTTTCCGCGGAGACGTCAGACGGATGTTCAATCCCTCATCTTCCGTAACACGTGCAGAGGCGGCAAGGATATTCGTAAAGCTTGACGAAGCTCTCGATTACACGTCGGCGGACATTTTCGGGTCTGAAGAGATAGGATGTATCGAGCTTGTCATGCAGCGGGATGGCGGACGGTCCCCCATTACGGTCCGTATTACTGACGAAGAGGAAGTAAAAGCCGCAGAAAAGCTGCTTCGCGAAGCTGAGGTTACATACACGTGCTCCGAAGGTGCATTTTCAGGCGTAGGTACGTATATTAAAATGATCGGTAAGGACAATAAGCTGATCTGTACGTATCTTCTGAGAGCAGACGGAGTTGCGGAATACGGAAAAAGATACTATGAGCTTGGTGAAGACTATCTCAAGAGCATCACCGATAGGCTCAGGGAAGTAAATGCTTGAATCGTACTC
Source organism: Clostridia bacterium (assembly GCA_017531765.1). GTDB lineage: Bacteria > Bacillota > Clostridia > Oscillospirales > CAG-272 > RUG11130. The sequence goes on along the minus strand of JAFXKJ010000143.1, from coordinate 480 downwards.
TTTTACAGATAACATAAATTGAACTTTCCCCCTCGGACCTGCCTGTCTGAGGGGGCGCTTTTATTAGAAATCGAAATTTTTCGAAAAAAAGTGGGGGATGCGTTTTCGATCGTTATATGAGAGGCGCAAAACAAAAAATGTGAACATTTTGAAAACAATTCCGAAAAAGTTCGCAATTTGGCTTTTCACGAGCCATTAATGTGTAGAAGGCAAAATAAAAGATCATGCGGTGCGGTGGTTTTTTTCAGAAATTTCGCGATTTTTTAGTTTTTTTGAAAAATTTTACGAAAATACCGAAGGTTTTTCGCCTCTTGATACGTCTAAGTAAGTGAAAGGGTAAAAAATGCGAAATTACGAAAAAAATCAAAAAAAACGAAAAAATTTTCAAAAAAAGTGCAATGGTTTGCGTTTTCGATTGTTATATATAGTAGAGGGAAATTTAGGCATAACAAAATCTATAAAAACTGAGGTGATACCAAT
>JAFXKJ010000142.1 GCA_017531765.1 Clostridia bacterium | reverse complement strand
TATAAAACGAGCATTTCGTTGTAGCTGACACCGTGCTTTTTTGACCACGACGAATAAACGCCGCGGAACTTGATAATGGCGCGGTTGACGTCGTTCATAAGCTGTTGTATCTCAATTTCCATTATAACCTCCAAGTCCCATATGGGACTAATAGATTATACTGCAACACAAGCAAAATGTCAATATTTTTAAGAGAGAATATAGATAGGAATGTGGCAGAAATTGAAAGACATGAGGGAAACCATCCGTTAGACCTCAAAATTTGTGTCGCAGTAATCAAAGAAAAAGGAATTTTGCAGGCCACATTTAATTATGTGGTCAAAAAATCGCAAGTTTTCTTAAAGTGGATATAAAACGCCTAAATAGTAATAAAAAATGACCTAAAGTGGAGAACAAATCTCTGCTTTAGGTCGTTTTTTGTGGTCGGAGTGACAGGACTTGAACCTGCGGCCTGATGGTCCCAAACCACCCGCTCTACCAGCTGAGCCACACCCCGATTTTATATTGAATTTTTAATGTTTTGCGTAGAAGTGGGACAAACTGTGGTCAAACGCAAAATCCACGCATTTTTGCGTTTTCTTAAAGTGCCGAAAGTCCGCACCGTTAAAGGCTTTTCGGGTCTTCCGTAAAATCTCGGCTATAACCGCACGACACGCTCCCAAAGCAGACGCGCTACCAACTGCGCCACACCCCGACGTATATTAATGACTGTTTAGTTATTGTACTACAAAACTGCAAAAAAGTCAATATAAATATCACAAATAATAATCGGGTAAAGCCCATTTTCATGTCATGGAAGGATTTACCCGATTTTGTCCTGCGCTTTTTAGCTTATACGTGAAATGTCCTGTACCTGATTTCTGAGTATCAGCAATACCGAAGTGTTGATTACTGTCATAACACCTATTATTATATCCGCCCATATCCAAACAGAGCTTGCATCAATGACTGCCCCCGCATAGCATAGTACAACAGAGAAAATAACGAACAGTAGCCTTGGCGGTGCTTTTTCAGTAAAATAACCTATTGCAACGTCACCGTAATACAGCTGTGCTATCAGCGTTGCAAAAGCGAACAAGATCACAGATGTGCCTATTAAATAGTATGCCCACGCCCCAAGCAGATTGCCGAACGCGCTAAGGGCAAGAGAGATTCCGTCTGAGCTTATATCCGTTCCGCATATGCTGTCGGAGATCAGAATTACAAATGCTGTCATACTGCAAAGTATAAGTGTATCGGCGATCACTTCGAATATTCCGAAACAGCCTTGGTGATGGGGGCTTCTCACATTTGCTGATGCATGGGCAGAGGGGGATGTACCACACCCAGCCTCATTTGAGAATATGCCCCGAGTCATACCGAATCTCAGAGCCTCCTTTATACCGTATCCGTATACACCTCCCACGACAGATTTAACTGAAAACGCGCATTTCACAATTCTCACGAATAAGTTCGGTATTAAATAATAATATTTTACGATTATTGACAGCGAAAGGATTATATACACCGCTGAAAGAGGCGGAATTAAGCAGAAAGCCACATTTGAGATCCTCTTAAATCCCGCGATTGCAGTCATTATCAGGCAAATTGATAAAATTATTCCTATGAGCTCCTTTCTTGACCTGAATACACTGCACGCCGCATTTGACTGAATCAAGTTTCCCATTATAAAAGAATTCGAAATACACAGAATAGCAAAAATACCGCCTAAAATGTAGGCATTCCTTTTGCCGATATATTTTTTCATTCCTTTTTTCATCGTATACATTGCTCCGCCGCTGAAGCTTCCGTTACTGTCATGGTTTCTGTATTTTACCGCCAATGAAACCTCGCCGTATTTCACACTCATAGAAAAGACAGCACCGACCCACATCCAGAAAACAGCTCCCGCGCCACCCGATATAATAGCTGTACTTACGCCCGCAATGTTTCCGACTCCGAGAGTCCCCGCAAGTGCTGTGCACATTGATTTGAACGGTGAGCTTTTAACCTCAAGAGATGCTGTGGACAGATCTTTAATAAATCTTTTCGGTCTCAGAATTTTTGAAAGCCTGATTTTTTTTGCTAAAACCATCCCGCTGATAATTATCAGAAAGGGAAGTATGATTCCGTTCAAAACTGATGATAGCTTTTCCAAAATAGTCCCCGATATAAAAATGATCTGCCGACACAAAACCGCATCGGCAGATTTTCCGTATTAAATTGTATTACATAAGACCTCGAAAAATACTTGTCAGACTGTCATCTTTCTGAAAATTTCCCAGCCGTTTGCATTTGAATAACCCACGATCACTCCGTCGGAGCAGGAGGAAAGGTGGCTGTATGCGAAGGGAAGAACGATATTTCCGTCAGTATCGATCATGCCGTATCTTCCGTCGGCTGTTTTCAGAATCGCAAGACCTTCACTGAAAGCCTCAGCATCGGTATATATGGGCTCGGCGATCCACTTGCCGGTATTGTCCATAAATCCGTACAAGCCGTCCTTTTCAAGGAGAAGCATTCCGTTCGAATATGCCTTGAGCTCATAGCCCTCGGGAATGGGGAATCTCTCGCCCCGTGTGTTAAGAAGAACCTCTTCACTTGAATATACACGAAGCAGATTGTTGCTTGAGAAATGCCAGTAATCGATCACCTCAAACCTTGCTCTGACATATCCCTGATCATAGTAGAAGTAACCTATGCTTTCGGGACCGTATGAGAGGGGAGGCATATAATTCTCAATAACATAGCGTGCCGCATTTTCGTTGTTGTAACTGCGAATTGTATTGAAAGCACGGTTTCCGTTTGAATTGATGAAATAAAGTCCTCCGTCTTGGTAATAACCCTCTGTAACTACGCAGGCGAGACCACCGCTGAAGTTGTACGCTCTTTCGTACTTATCGCTGTTTATCGGCGCATCCCATTTTGTGAAATACCAATCAACTTTATGCTCCATTGAAACGTTTCCGGAGATGTCCTTGAGGTATCTGTTGTACTTTTCCGCTGTCAAATTAATATTTGAATCGGTCAAGCCGTAGTATGTGGGGTAATCGAAGTAGAGTCCGCGGTTTTCGGTGGAGTCGTCGTAAGTGGAGGCAACAAAGTAACCTGCAGAGGACAGGGAATAGTAAACCTTTGTTTCTTCAAGGATTGGGTTTCCTTTGCCAAGATTTTCTATCTGACCGTGAAGGAGAATCGTTTCATCCTTTTGGTGAGGATCTCTGTCGAAATAATAGTTTCCGCTGGTATCTTCAACTACGGTCTCCTCCGAGAACTGACCGCTTTCTACAGTTGCTTTTTTGTAGAACAGCGGATTTCCGTAGGAATCTCTCGTATACGCAGGAATGTAATTGTTATCATCAAAGGAAGTGATGTACTTTCCTGTGTTCGAATATATTAAAAGGGAGTTGCCGTCATCAACTATGATATATCCCATATACATATCGACAGCCGGGCGGGAGACCTCAACGTTGGTATAAATGGGAGTAAATTGAGCATAGTCACTTAGCTGAACGTACTCAAGCTCACGGTCCGTTTTTGTTCTCAGCGAAAATTCAGAGGGAAGAGTAAAGTCCGTCAACATCTTAGCGATAACAAAGCTTTGACTTTCGTAAGTGAGATTCGACGTTTTATACCCTGCGGCGGAGAGTCGGCCTGCCCCCGGAAGTGAAACAAATTCAGAAGAAAGATTATCAGCACGGCTGACGTTAACAACCGATGACTGGCTCTTTGATTCGATTATTGCAAGAATATCTTCTTCGGTAAGGTCAGAAATCTTGTCCTTGTCAAGAAAAATACTTCCATGAGGTAAAGTTTCTTCAACTGTCGGTTTTTTGTGGTCGGTCAGAACGATAATTGCAGATTCCTCATCGCCTTTAAGCAGAATGAACAATACAAGAGCTGAAACGGCAATAACAACGAGAAATCCGATCAACTGACCGAGTTTGCTAAATATTTTTTTCTTCATAATTGAAAACAGCCTCAATAAACTAATTACTTGTGATACTTGCTGCCAATGGATATTTCGTTGGCTCTGTATATGGCTTCAAACAACATAACGCGAGCGAGTTTGTGAGGGAAAGTCATTTTTGACATTGATAGCCTCAGGTCAGACAGCTCTTTGACCTTATTTGACAATCCGTGGGACGAACCGATGATAAAACAAACGGATGACTTGCCCTTCAGAGACACAGAATCAAGCACTGTCGAAAACTCCTCTGAGGTGAGAAGTTTTCCTTCAATGCACATGGTAATAACAAAGGAACGCTTGGGAATCTGAGCGATGATTCTCTCCGCTTCTTTTTCAAGAGCAGCGGATATCTGTGACTCAGAAGGTGAGTCGGGCGTTTTTTCTTCTTTGATTTCGATTTCAGAAATCTTAGAAGGACCGCCGAATCTCTTTTTATACTCGTCTACTGCTTCTCTAAAGAATTTTTCTTTCAGAGGACCTACGGCAAGAACTGTAATTGGGATCATATTTCCTCCGTGAATTTACGTTATTGTGCGAAATAACCGGTCGCTATCATTTCAATATAGTTAAAGAAAACGGTAAGTATCATGGGTAATATAACAAGGAGTAATTTGGAAGCGGATTCTTTTTTCTTCTTCAGAGAATTAATGAATTCATTCTTTTCATCTTCGCTAAGCTCAGAGGGAAGATCTTCCGCCGTAATCTTTGTGTTACTGAAGGTATAACCGTTTTTCGCGTAATATATACAGAACAACACAGCGATCGTACATACAAAAGCTGTTACCCCGATGTAATAAAACATAACGTTGATCTTATCACCGAGTAAAAGGATCAATTTGTATACGCAAACTGAAATGACAAGATTTATGAGAAGAGTAATTACTTTTTTGACATTTTCTTTTTTGTTCTTTTTATTCATAGCTTTCAAAAAGTAAGCTCGATCGCTCCGGCACGGCGAACCGAGAGAATGTGACAAGCACCTTCACCGAATACGCTGTCCATAAGTGTTTTGTATTCTTCTGTGAACTCTGAAGGAATGAATGCCTGAATTGTACCTGCAAATCCGCCGCCGTGCACTCTGCAAGCTGACTTCTTGTCGGCAATATAGTTTTCGGTGATACAAAGTGCAAGAGAGAGACCCTGCTCAGACACATTCTTTGTTGTATATACGTTCTGGAGGAATTTGAAGCTTGAGTTACCGCTGCTTGTAACGCCCGCAAAGAAAGCGTCAAGATCACCTGACTTGAGTGCTTTAACCTGTGCATCGACTCTTTCGTTTTCGTTTACGAAGTGGAAAGCACGAAGGAGTGCTCTGTCTCCGCATTTTTCACGGATACGGGTAGCACTGGAAACGAGATCATAATTAGTTGTTCCACGAAGCACCTCTCGACCAAGAACTTTTGCAACCGACTTCATTTCAGATGGAACGGAAGCATAGTCCTCGTTAAGATCAGCGTGGTTACCGCCTGTGTTTACAATACAGAGAGAATAACCTTCCTTTGTAAGGTCAAAGTCAAGGCTTTCGATGATGGGGGAGGTAGGATCTGCGAAATCGATGGTTATGAATCCGCCCACAGCGCAGGCTGTCTGGTCCATAAGACCGCAAGGCTTGCCGAAATACTTGTTTTCTGCGAACTGGGCCATCTTGGCAATTTCAACGTTGGAAACCTTACCGTCATTGTAAAGGTGGTTAAGAATATTACCGACCATAACCTCAAAAGCCGCTGAAGAGGAGATGCCTGAGCCTTTAAGTACGTTGGAGGTTGTGTATGCTCTGAAACCGCCGATATTGTAGCCTGCATTGAGGAATGCTTTCTGCATACCGGCGATGATGGAAGCAGATGTGAAGAAAAGAGACTCGTCGGGTTCAGCGCATTTACCCTCTTCAACAATATCCTCGGGGAAGCCTGCGCTCTTGATACATACCTTGCCGTCGTTTGTAGGTGCAACGACAGCCAAGATGTCAAGGTTTACTGATGCCGCGATAACTCTTCCGTAGTTGTGGTCTGTATGGTTTCCGGAGATCTCACTTCTGCCGCCAACGGAGAAAAGGCGGATACCGTCCATGTCGCCGTAAACAGACACAAATTCGTCTGCGGCTTTGATGTAACGGGACCTTTCGGTTTCGATCTTTCCCTCGTTCACTGAGCAAAGAGATATAAGAGCAGAATCAAGTTCTCCTCTTCCGATTTTGTTTTTGATTTCAAAAATTTTCATTGTGAATTTATCCTTTCACTTGTTTTTTCTATTTATAATTAGATTATACTATTTTTTTTGAAATTGTACAATAACAATATGTAAATTATTTTACATTAATTGCAAAAACTTTCTTTTAGTATATTGTTTTTTCGTTAGATATTGTCTTGGACTAAAATATGTGGTATAATTAAGCAGTTGCAAATCGCTTGTATTAAAAAATACTTCACACAGTGATTAATAAACCATAACGGAGATTACTATGATCAAAACCAATATCGAGTATATGAGAGATCCTTTCATTGTCGCTCATGACGGAGCATACTATGCTTACGGCACAGGTGTTATTGACGATGATTGGGACAATACCATGTGGATATGCTATAAAAACACATCGGGAAAGCTTGACGGTGAATGGAAAAGGGTAGAAAAGAATATAGCTGTCGTTCCCGATGCGGCTGTAAAAAACCGTTGGGCACCCGAAGTACATAAGTACAACGGAAGTTTTTATATGTTCACGACTTATTTTTCATCAGAACATGATCGAAGGGGCTGTACGGTTTTGAAATCCGACTCTCCCGAGGGACCCTTTGTTGAGGTATCAAACGGCATTATCACCCCTCATTCGTGGGATTGTATCGACGGAACTCTTTATGTGGACGAAGCGGGGCAACCGTGGATGGTCTACGTTTGGGAATGGTGCAGTACAGGTGACGGTATCGGTAGAATGGCGGCTTCAAGAATGTCTTCGGATCTGACCCGTTTGATTTCTGACCCCATCATACTCTTTAAGGCAAATGAACCGTCATGGGCTGCCGAAAATAACAGTACGGTCACGGACGGATGTTTCATGTACAAGACTGAAAACGGTGAGCTTCTTATGCTCTGGTCGAATTTCAATTCGGACGGTTACTGTGTTGCTGTTGCAAGAAGCGACAACGGCAGACTTGACGGAAATTGGAGTCATGACGAAGAGCTGATATTTTCCAAAGCGCTCAGCGGAGAATACGGCGGAGGTCACGGAATGATTTTCACCGACTTTGACGGTAAGAAATATATGTCTGTTCATACACCTAACTCTCCTTGTGACGGACATGGAGAGAGAACGGTGTTAATACCCATTTACGAAGAGAACGGACGTCTTGTTACGGAATTTTAACTCAGCGTATTTCAATCGGAGGGAAAGATGAAGATCTTGGCAGGACTTTCACCCATGGCAGGTTTTACCGATATGCCTTTCAGGGTAATATGTACCGAGCTCGGTGTCGACTATACCGTCCGCGAAATGATCTCAGCGGCTGCAATTTGCTTTCATGATAAAAAGACATTTGAGCTTGCGGAAATATCCCCCCTTGAAGCCCCTTGCGCCATACAGATCTTCGGTCACGATCCGGCTCAAATGGCTTATGCCGCAGATTATATTCTGAGTAATATGACATCTTCCCGTAAGCCTGCGGCGATCGACATAAATATGGGCTGTCCCGTAAGAAAGATCGTAACCTCAGGTGACGGCTCAGCTCTGATGCGGACACCTGACACCGCACAAAAGGTTACCAAAGCCGTAGAAGCTGTCACGTCTAAGTATAACGTGCCGCTGTGGGTAAAGATCAGAAGCGGCTGGGACAAGGATTCTCTCAACGCTCCCGAATTTGCGCAAATGCTTGCTGATTGCGGTGTCTCACGAATTACCGTTCACGGAAGAACCCGTGAACAGATGTATGCTCCTTCAAGCGACAACGGGATAATTGCCAAAGTTCGCAAGGCTGTTCCGCGAGAGATCACCGTTATAGGTAACGGTGACATTAATTCATACGAAGATGCGTGTCGAATGATTAAGGAGACCGAATGTGACGGAATTGCCGTCGGGCGCGCTTCTCTCGGCAATCCGTGGATATTCAAGGAGCTTTCTTTAGGTGAAAAAATTGAAGTTACAACTGAAGACAGAATAAACATGGCTCTCAGGCTGACTTCCGATATAGTCAAGCGCAAAGGCGAGCTGCAAGGAATACGTGAATCAAGGGGAAGGGCGGCATATCTTATCCGCGGAATCAGAAATTCATCAAGAGTGAGAGACGAACTGAATCATGCGGAAAGTTTTGAAGCTTTCAAAAACATTCTTCTTGAATTTTCTTCTAATTGCGAAAAGTGATTTTGATGACATTATTTAAGCGAGGGTCTAATTATGACATCTAAATATGAAATGGACTTAACATCTTATAAAGAGTACAAGGGTAAGGGAATACCAAAATTTCCTGCAAACTCAAGAGTTTGCTTTCTCGGTGACAGTTTAACGTCAGGATCAATTTGGGTCCAGATTGTCTTTGATTATTACCTTAAGAATTTCCCGAACGATAAGATTCGCATCTACGACTGTGGTGTTGGTGGTGGAACTGCTGATTATGGACTTGCTACTCTGAGTGAAGATGTTTATCTTCATGATCCAACTCACGTTGTCGTAATGTACGGTCACAACGACATAAACTGTGCAAAGGGAGATTTCAAGGAAAAGGAACAGCAGTTCTACTGTAACTTAAAGAAACTCGTAGATGAGCTTATGATTAATGGAATCACAGTATATCTCATGAGTGAACCTACATACTCTGTTGATATGTGGGGTGAGGTTCGCGCTGCTGCAAATAATGCAGTACAGAAGCTTGCAGTAGAATATAGCTTGCCTCTCTGTGACTTCTACTCGATCTATTCCCCCATCGTCAAGGATGGTATGATTCACGAGGATCTCGTACATCTGACTCCTCTTGGGGGCAGTGTTCTCGCACGGACATTTCTCCATGCTCAAGGATTTGACGGCTTTACTCCCGAAGATGAGGGCTTTTACGATATGTTTGAGATGTCATACGACCTTGATCACAGAAAAAATTTCAGCGACAAACTTCGCAGCGTGTGGCTTGCGATGAGAAACATTTCAACCTATGGAGACACAACAGAAGCCAAGATAAAGAGACTTTACGAGAGAATTAAAACCAGAGCTGACGGTGCGTGGGACGATTTCTGTTACTACAGAGCTGTTGATTTCATAGAAAGATATCCTCATATGGATTTCTACAGAGAAGTAATGGAAACAGTTACCGATGAAATGATTCGAAAAGCTGCAGAAAAATAAATTTTTGTTTATAACAAGAGTTTTATAAGAAATTGTGAAATGATTTCTTATAAAACTCTTGTCATTTTTAGAAAAAAGTAGTATACTGTTATTTGGTGGAGTTTGTAAACTTTCCATCGGATAAAAAACATAACACCGTTCAGTTGAAAGGTAATAAAAATATGGACGTAATCAAGAAATTATCACTTATCGGTATAGTACCGGTTATTGCACTTGACAAAGCAGAGGATGCATCCCCCTTGGCAGGTGCTCTTTGCCGCGGAGGTCTTCCTTGCGCGGAGATCACTTTCAGAACAGACGCGGCTGAAGAGTCTATCAAAATCATGCACAAAGAATATCCCGATATGATCATCGGTGCGGGTACTGTGCTTACCGCCGAGCAGGCGGACCGCGCAATCGGTGCGGGAGCTTCCTTTATCGTGTCCCCCGGACTTAATCCAGAGGTCGTAAAGCACTGCACCTCCAAGGGCTATCCAATCGTACCCGGCTGTGCAACACCCTCCGAAATTGAGCTTGCAATGTCTCTCGGACTTGATACCGTTAAATTTTTCCCCGCGGAAGCAGCAGGCGGCATCGCTATGATCAAAGCAATGTCGGCTCCCTACGGTAAGATCAAATTTATGCCTACGGGCGGTATCGGAAAAGACAATCTCAACGATTATCTCTCATTCGGTAAGGTATTCGCTTGCGGCGGAAGCTGGATGGCGGCTAAAAATCTTATAAATGCAGGTAAGTATGACGAGATCGAAAAGATCACGCGCGAAGCAGTAAGCGCAATGCTTGACCTGAAGCTTCACCACATCGGTATCAACGCAGGTAATGAGGACGCCAAGAGCGCGGCAGATTTCTTCGGCGCTATCCTCGGTCTTGATACGAGAGACGCAGGTATTTCCGTATGGGCGGGAGACAAGGTAGAAGTTATGATCGATCCCATCAAGGGTGCGAGAGGTCACATCGCTCTCAGTACAAACTACGTTGACCGTGCGGTATATCATCTCACAAGACGCGGTATGACCTTCGATCTCTCCACCGCAAAGTATGATAATGCGGGTAACATGACCTTCGTTTACGCGGAAAACGAGATCCTCGGCTTTGCTGTTCATCTTCTTAAGAAAGCTTAAATTTTATTAAAGAATAAGGACTTGATTATCATGAAAAGAGTTGTTACATTCGGTGAGCTTATGCTCAGACTTGCTCCTAACGGATATTACCGTTTCTTCCAGAATGATCAGATGCAGGCAACCTTCGGCGGCGGTGAAGCTAATGTTGCGGTAAGCCTTGCAAATTACGGCCTCGACAGCGTTTACGTTACAAAGCTTCCGTGTCACGCTATCGGTCAGGCTGCGGTTGATTCTCTCCGTTATTTCGGTGTTGACACTACTAAGGTCGTTCGCGGCGGTGACAGAGTAGGTATCTACTTCCTCGAAAAGGGTGCGTCTCAAAGAGGTTCCGTTTGCATCTATGACAGAGCACATTCCGCGATCGCAGAGGCTGTTCCTTCCGACTTCGATTGGGACGCGATCTTCGACGGCGCTGATTGGTTCCACTTCACAGGTATCACTCCCGCGCTCGGCGGCAATATGGTTGAAATTTGTCTTGACGCTTGTAAGGCGGCTAAAGCACGTGGAGTAAAGATCTCCTGCGACCTCAACTACCGGGGTAAGCTGTGGACAAGAGCTGAAGCGAGAGAGGCTATGACAAAGCTTTGCGAGTACGTTGACGTTTGCATTTCCAATGAGGAAGATGCAAAGGACGTATTCGGTATCGAGGCTGAAAAC
>JAFXKJ010000141.1 GCA_017531765.1 Clostridia bacterium | reverse complement strand
GCGGAGAAGGGGGACCGCGTCAGCGGTGGATGAGGAGAATCGGACGAATGTCCGATAAAAATTCAATCACCCTCAACGTAAGGCTAAATCGTTTGAAACGGCGGGAGTAAACCCCCGCCCTACTATGTGTTTGAACGTTCACCCATCAATTCTACGTGATCTCCGTCACCGCACGAAAACCTACAGAATCCCGTAGGGGCGAACTGTGTTCGCCCGCGAACGTACGGCTAAATCGTTTGAAACGGCGGGAGTAAACCCCCGCCCTACAAAATACATTTAATAAAAAATCATTTTGCATTTTGCACTTAATATACCATCAGGGAGAAGCTTATGAAAAAGAAAGTAAAATGGTCAACGTTTATACTGCTTCTTATATTTTTCATCGGTCTCTCCGTGCTGTTATACCCTGCCATCAGTACCTATTGGAATTCACTTACCCAATCTCAGGCTGTGATCGACTATGATAAAATGTTAAAAAGCATCCCAAAAGAGGATTTCGATAAGCTTTTTGCCGAAGCGGAAATCTATAACCGCGACCTCTCCCGGCTTCAGTACCCGTATCTGGAATACGGAAAGCTCAAAGGCTACAACGATATCCTTAACGTGGACGGAAACGGCATGATGGGATATGTTACCATCGATAAGATCGGCGTGGAGCTTCCCATCTACCACGGTACAAGCGAGAAAGTTCTCTCCATCGGTGCGGGACACGTTGCCGGAAGCAGCTTCCCCTCCGATAAAACAGGGACTCACGCCGTCCTCTCAGCACATAGAGGCCTCCCCACCGCAACCCTCTTCACTCACCTTGACCACGTAGAGATCGGCGACACCTTTGAGGTCACAGTTCTTGACCGCACCATAACCTATCAGGTTGATCAGATAAAGACGGTGGATCCCGATGATATGTCCGACGTGCTCATCGACGAGAATGAAAATTACTGTACACTTGTCACCTGTACCCCCTACGGCATCAATACCCACCGCCTCCTTGTGCGCGGCAGGCAGATCGATGCCTCTCAGGAGAAAAAGCTGTACATCACGTCAGACGCCCATCAGATAGATAACCTTATCGTAACCCCCATCGTGGCTTTGCCCATTCTCTTTACGCTGATGATCGTTGTTCTGGTAAAACCCGTAAAAAAAGATGATTTAGGAGATGATCTGTGATGAAAAAAATATGCAAAATCTTATCGATTCTCATGGCAGTGATTCTGCTTGCTGCCACATTTGCGGCTTCAACCTACGCCGACCTTCCCGACAGCTCCAAAAAGGCTTCACTGACCGTGACATATAAAAACGGAGACACGGCTTTCGAGGGACTGGAGATCAAGATCTACCGCATTGCATCCCTGAACGAGCACGGAGAATATTCTCTTGCGGGAGATTTCAAGGGATACCCCGTAAAGGTGTACGGTGTGGGCTCCAAAGAGGAATGGAGAGTTATCGCCTCCACTCTGTCGGCTTACGTTTCGGCAGACGGGATCTCCCCCTCGGCGAGCGCTGTAACGGACACGGACGGTAAGGCGCATTTTGCTGACCTGCCTCATGGAATGTATCTTGTCGCCGCTGTAAGATGCGAGACGGAGGATGCCTACTACAGCTTTGAGCAGTTTATTGCCGTAGTTCCCCGCCCCACAGAGGATGGAGGCTATAACTACGACGTTGAGGCTGTCCCCAAGTTCACGTCTTCCGAAAAAGAGGACGGCGAACGCGAGTTTAAGTTAGTTAAGCTATGGCGCGGCGAAGGGAACGAGGACGTCCGTCCCGAAAAGATCAAACTTGAGCTTTTCCGCAACGGTGAGCATTATGAGGAAGTGACGCTCTCTGCGGACAACAATTGGAGCTACACGTGGAAAGCACCGACCGATAACTCAAGCTGGGAAGTGGTGGAGCGCGACGTTCCCGACGGGTTCACGGTAAGCGTGATCCGCGAGGGTGAATACATCGCGGTAACAAACACCTATGAAGACGGAGAGGATAAGGCACCGCAGACGGGAGACGATGTAAGTCTGCTGATCCCTGCGGCGATCTTCAGTCTTGCGGGAGTTGTAGTTCTCATTGTTGCCATGAAAATGAGAAAGCGTGAGGACTAAGGTGAATAAAAGTAAAAAAACGGAAAACTGCGGCGAAAATAAGCAGAAAAAGCCGCCTTTGGGCACTGTTTTGTTTGCCGTGGGTGCGCTCCTTTTGGCGCTGGCCCTTGTTTTCACGGTTACCTGGGCGGTGTCGGAAGTGAATTACCGCAAAAAGTCGCCGCAGATACTCTCGGAGCTCGATTCACTGTTGCCCGAGGTAAAAAAGGGTAGCCCTGACGACAGAGTCAACACCTCACACGCCATGGTTGACATTGACGGCGAAAGCTTTATCGGAATAATTGAGCTTCCCGCGTACAACACGAGACTTCCTGTGGGAAGCAGTTGGGGCAAGTCGTCACTGAAGGCGTATCCGAGCAGGTATCTCGGGAGCTTATATGACGGAAGTCTGACGGTAGGCGGCTCGTACTCAGACGGGCAGTTTGATTTCATGGATTCGGTAACGGAGTGGGACAGTGTATTTTTCACCGACGTTACGGGGAAGAGATATTCCTTTGAAGTAAGCGAGGTCTTGATAGACGACAGCATAAACGAGGCGGAATGGCAGAAGGATGCAAGCCTTGTGCTCTTCGCCCGCCGCGACGGCAAATATACTGTAGTAAAGTGCAACATTGCGTAAATAAAACGCATGATTTACAAGCAAAACGTGCGCCTTGTAACCGGGCGAGGCAGGACGATATGGATAACCACAGCATATTCGCTTCGCGAAATGCGACAGCGGGGATTTAACGTTGGTTTATAGCCATAATGTGTGGTTTGTAACCGACGAAGCGGGACGCCACATGGGGTTTTACTACGCACTGTAGTGCTACGTAAAATTTTCCCGACGGAAAACGTCCCCTACAGAGGTCAGGTGGAGATGGTGCGATAGGTTATAGGACGGATGTGTGGGTTGCCGCCGTAGACACCCACCCTTGGGCAACCACATAGGGTTGCCCCTACGGAAGCGGGGGGCTTACGTAGGACGATAGACATATCGTACGGATTGTAACCGACGAAGCGGGACGCCACATGGGACGATGCATCCGCATCGCTTGCTACGCAAGTCGCCCCTACAGGACAGCGAGGATTATAACGTTGGTTTATCGCAAAACGTACAGTTTACAAGCAAAACGTAAGATTTTTCCTATATTTTTGTTGCCATCGGCAACAAAAATATAGAGTCAGCCAAGGAGTTGAGGAGCAACGCGACGAAGAAACTTCGGCGTTTGAGATGGTTCTTAACAAACGATTATAGCCATATTGTGCGATTTGTAGACCGACGAAGCGGGGGTCTTACGTAAGACGATAGCCATAACGTGCGCCTTGTAATCCTACGAAGCGGGACGCCACATGGGGTTTTACTCCGCACCACGGTGCTGCGTAAAATTTTCCCGACGGAAAACGTCCCCTACAGAGGTCAGGTGGAGATGGTG
>JAFXKJ010000140.1 GCA_017531765.1 Clostridia bacterium | reverse complement strand
CGCCGTATTTTTCGGTTAAAATAATGATTTTTTTATTGAGCGTTTGTTTTTTAGAAAAAGCCCGTTTTTCGCGGTAATTAAAGGCTTTTTCGGCTTTTCCCAGTCACCTAAGGAATCTCACGGAAAATTATTTCTAAAAAAAAATTTAAAAAAATGCTTAAATTCTCTTGACAAGGCTTTCGTAATATGTTATAATGCGGTGTAAAGTGATTTGCTTTACAGAAGGCAGTGATCACGTGTTTGAAAAAAACCTGCTCATTCCGTGTCTTCTTGACATATACGGAGAGCTACTAACGGAAAGGAAGCACGAGCTTCTTGACTATTATTACGAAGAGGATTATTCTCTGTCGGAAATATCGGAGCTTACGGGCATTTCAAGACAGGGTGTCAGGGATTCTCTGAGAAAAAGCGCGGCGGAGCTCGTTGAGTACGAGTCCAAACTTCGCCTTTATGAGAAGAAGACTGCTCTTCGGGAGCTCATCGAGCAAACCAGGGAAACTTTGAGTCTGGTTACGGAAACTGACGAAAACAAGGTGCTCGTGGCATCGGTTGCAACAAGACTCGATGCCCTGGAGGAGCTTCTTTAAGTCTTAAAGATACACAGTAGGGAAAGGAGATGTAAGCATGGCTTTTGCAAGTCTCACGGATAAGCTTTCCGCAGCATTCAAAAAGTTCAGAAACAAAGGTAAGCTGACCGAAGCGGACGTCAAGGAAGGCATGAGAGAGGTAAAGCTCGCACTTCTTGAGGCGGACGTAAACTTCAAGGTAGTAAAAGAATTTGTCAAAAGAGTAACCGAGCGTGCGGTAGGCGCAGACGTGCTTGAAAGTCTTCTTCCCGCACAGCAGATCGTAAAGATCGTAAATGAGGAGCTTGTGCGACTCATGGGCGGTGAGTGCTCCAAGCTCACCATCTCCCCGAAGCCTCCTACGGTAGTGATGATGGTAGGTCTTCAGGGTTCGGGTAAGACCACCCACAGTGCAAAGCTTGCCGCGCACTACAAGAAGCAGGGTAAAAATCCTCTCCTCGTAGCGTGTGACATATACAGACCTGCGGCGATTGATCAGCTTAAAGTCGTAGGAGGGAAGATAAACGTTCCCGTATTCGACAGAGGTACTCAGTCACCTACTATCACAGCTCCCGAGGCTGTGAAGTATGCGGAGAAGAACGGCTACGACATGGTGTTCATCGACACTGCGGGTCGTCTCCACGTTGACGAGGTGTTGATGGAGGAGCTTTCCTCAATCAAGGAAAAGGTTGCTCCCACCGAGATCATTCTCGTTGTGGATGCCATGACCGGTCAGGATGCGGTAAACGTAGCGTCATCCTTTAACGAAAAGCTTGACATTACCGGCGTGCTTCTGTCAAAGCTTGACGGTGACACCAGAGGCGGTGCGGCGCTGTCCGTGCGCCACGTAACAGGCAAGCCCATTAAGTTTATCGGTACGGGTGAAAAGCTCGACGCTCTTGAACCCTTCTATCCCGACAGAATGGCGTCACGAATTCTCGGTATGGGTGATATCCTCACTCTCATCGAGAAGGCGGAGCAGGAGTTTGACGAGAAGAAGGCAATGGAGCTTGAAAGAAAGATCCGCGAGAACACCTTCACTCTCAATGACTACCTTGACCAGTTCAGGCAGATAAAGAAGATGGGCTCCATTCAGGACATCGTCGGAATGCTTCCCGGAGTTAAGCCCGGAGCACTGCAGGATGCGCAGATCGATGAAAAGGCAATGGCAAGAACGGAGGCGATCATCCTTTCCATGACGGAAAAGGAGAGGGAGCATCCGAGCATCATCAACGGCTCTCGCAGAAAGCGTATTGCAAGGGGAAGCGGAACTACCGTAGAGGAAGTAAACCGACTGATGAAGCAGTACGAGCAGATGAACAAAATGATGAAGCAGCTTACCGGCGGAATGATGAAGCGCGGTAAGAAGGGTAAGATGAAAATTCCGTTCCCGATGTAAAAATCGGCGGGTTTTTATATAAATCAAAAACAAAAAATATATTTTTAAGGAGAGAAATTAAGATGGCAGTTAAAATCAGACTCAGAAGAATGGGCGCAAAGAAGGCTCCCTTCTACCGCATTGTTGTAGCAGATTCCAGATATCCCCGTGACGGTAGATTTATCGAGGAGGTAGGTTACTACGATCCTATGACAAATCCCGCAACAATCAAGCTTGACAATGAGAAGGTTGAAAAGTGGCTCGCTAACGGCGCACAGCCCACCGAGACTGTTAAGAGCATCATCAACAAGAGCGTGAACAAGTAATGATGGAAGAAAACAAGGTTCCCACAGCAGATATCGATTTCAAGACACCGCTCACAGATCTTGTTCGCCCCATTGTTGACACTCCCGACGCAGTAAATGTTACTGAAGAGGAGACCGAATCCGGACTTGTACTCACACTTACAGTTGCGGAAGGCGACGTAGGAATGATCATAGGCAAGCACGGAAAGATTGCACGCGCACTTCGCACGGTAGTCAAAGCGGCAGCTAAGATCTCCGGCAAAAAAGTGTCGGTCGAGATCAAGTAAATAAACATAATAAACCCGATCTGCAAGGCAGGTCGGGTTTTGTGGTATGAAAGTTTAGTTATTTTCGGTTGGACTTGTTGACTTTCCCACATAAAGATAGTACAATGTATCTGATAGAATAATTTTGAACCGAACCATCTCTCGGTGGTGCCGTCGGTGGGACATCACTATTCAACCAATACCGACACGACTCACTTCACGTTCATCAAGGGTCTTCTCCGCTTTGAAAACTGCAGTGACGTGTACATAGGAAACTACTGATTTCGCGATATGGAAAAATACAATATATTTTATTTTAAGATAGGAGTTTTATGATGAGTATGTATAATGAGATAATGTTTGACAAAATAGGTGAAAAGATTAAAAGGTTAGCTGTTGTTATTGTATGGCTTGGTATTATTTCAAGCCTTATAAGTTCTATTGTATTGTTCTTTTTAGGATTATTTGAAATTGAAGAGCTTTGGTGGTTGATACTGTTATCTCCGATAGTATTTTTTGTTGGCTGCTTTTTATCGTGGCTTTCTGTGATTTTTATATACGGTTTCGGCGAATTGATCAGTGATACACACAATATAAATCTCTCCATAAAAGAATTGAAAAAAACATCCGATACGGTCAGAGAGAGAGAATATAAGCACGATGCTTATGAGAAAACGGTATCTTATTCACAGGGAGAGGCAAAACATGAACCCGAAATGAGAACAAAAGCAGATGCTTACGATACCACAAGATCTTCCCTTAAAATACAGAAATCAAGCAGTCAGTCGCAGGTTTATGATGTTTGGACGAGTCCCGGTTCTAAGGCAGACAAAGAAAAAGTTAAAGTTGAGGATAACAGCACGCCACGTGAGAAGCTTATAAACAAGATTGCAAATCTCTCCGTGAAACGAAATTTGATTAATCCCGATGATAGTGAAGCGAAAGCCAAACTCACAAGAGAAATTGATTCCCTTAAAGCAGAGCTTGCGGCTATGCCCGAAGAATAAAGAACAATAGTATAAGCCTCCGAACTGTCTTTGGCAGGTCGGGTTTTATGCGTGATTCATATTTTTAGTGCAAGAGCTATTTCTGTTTATATATGGAATAGTTTTGTCTTTGTACAATTTTCTCTGAATTTGAAAAATGCAAATTCCTTCTGAAAATTGTGCAAATTGTTCTTGCTGTTTCGGTTAGTTTGGCGACTATCGGAGTTTGTGTTTTTATGGGGCTGTCGCACTAAGGTAAAAATGCACAAACAACTGTAGGGACCGGCGTCACTGTTTCGCTTGCGAAACAATACGGTCCGTAACGAAGGATTTAAGACTCAAAATATATCTTAATTCAACGAAACGGACCGTATCGTTTGCTTCGCAAACAGTGACGCCGGTCCCTACACATTATTTGGCGTTTTGCCGATCATTCTTATAAATGCGACAACCCCATTTTTATTTTATTTTATGAGGGTCATATCTATGTATGACATTTTGTACAGCAAAATTGGCGAGAAAATCAAACTGTTTGCAATGATTACGTGTATCATTGAAGCGTTGGCGTGTATTGTTGCGGGAGTGGTACTTTGGATCAAAATCAGTGACCTTTATTACGTATCACTCATTATTATGATTGTAGGGCCGCTTTTTGCGTGGATCAAATCCCTGTTTGTTTTTGCGATCGGGGATACGGTTGACAATCTTTGGTTTATTGAAAGACATACGGCATTAACCTATAATATAGTTAAACAATCGGATAACGGTTATAGTGAAATTTACGCTTCAAATAATGCAAATCAGTCATCAAACAACTGAATATTTGAGGTAAATAAAATAGCTGAGTTGACATTTGCGGCTTTCAACTCGGCTTTTTTATTTACCGTAACCCATTGACATTATCTGACGTGCTGTGTATAATTTGCTTATACTTATAAGTCGCGATCTCATATTGAACAGACACTATGAATCGCAGGCGGAGATCATTTCACCCATCAGCGCAGATGAGGCAGAAACGGAGTTGTTATGAACTATAATATTGAAAGATTCCTGAGAGCGCAGGAGGATAGCTATGAACGTGCGTTCTCTGAGATAAAAAACGGACGGAAAGAGACCCATTGGATGTGGTACATCTTCCCTCAGCTGAAGGCTCTCGGTCACAGCCCGAATGCAATTTATTTCGGAATTTCGGATATCCATGAAGCCAAAGAATATCTTGCACATCCCGTGCTTGGCGCAAGGCTGAGAGAGATATGTGAAGTGCTTCTGTGCCTTTCAACAAACGATCCCTTCAAGGTCATGTGCGGTATTGACGGCGTAAAGCTTTGTTCGTCCATGACACTTTTTGCCGAGGCTGACGGTTATGACACGGTTTTCGGCAGTGTGATCGACAAGTATTACGGCGGAAAAAAAGACAAAAATACCCTTCGTGTGCTGTACGGCGATACTTTCTGATAATTTCGGAGAAATCTATTATCAAATGACTAATAATGCTCCCGCCCAAATTTTCGGCGGGAGCATTGTCAGTTATATTAACTTATTCACCTAATGTCTTGCACACTTTTTCAAGGTTTTCTCTTATTTTAAGATGCTGGGGACACTTTTTCTCGCACAGACCGCACTGCTTACAATCGGCAAAGGTCTTTCCGCCTTTTTCTATATATTTCGCCATCATATGCTTTGCGTGATCCTTCAACCCGTATACGTTATAGTACGTCCACATCTCGAAAATGCGGGGGATGTTGATCTCCACAGGGCACGGCTGGCAGTATTTACAGCCCGTACAATAAAGCTCGGAAAACTTCTTTACTTCCTCCATAGCCGCGCCAAGCTGTTCCCATTCAGATGCAGAGAATGCGGTTTTGTCGGATGCTACGGCGATGTTCTTTTTGATCATGTCAAGATTTTCCATACCTGACAGAGCGCAGTTGAGATTTGGGTTGCCGAGGCAGAACTTGAAAGCAAGCTCGTATGTGGCGATAGTCGGCTTGCCCGTCAGCTTTGTGTAAAGGTCGGTGGGAGCCGCAAGTCTTCCGCCGCCCACGGGTCCCATAGCGATAGTACCGAGTCCCTTTTCGTGAGCGTACTTTAACATTTCCTCATTGGAACGGTCCAGGAGATTGTACTGGCAAAGCATGGACTCCATTCTCACACCTCTCTCTTCAGCGGTATCAATTATATACTTGATAGCTGAGGGATCGTCGTGGAAGGAAAAGGAGATGTGGCGGATAAGTCCCTCTTCCTTAGCTTTTGCCGCCGCTTCAAGGAGACCGTTTTTCAGGATGATATTGTCGAAATCTCCCTTGCCGATACCCCAAAAGTGGTAGAAATCAATATAGTCGGTGTCGATACGGCTGAGACTCATTTCCAGCTTTTTGCGGTAGCCGTCAGCATCGGTGTCGTCTCCGAGAGGGCACTTTGTGGATATGAGGATCTTGTCTCTGAAGCCTTTGACAGCGTGTCCGAGAGCCGCCTCGCTGTTTCGGTTGCAGTATCCGGGGGCGGTGTCAAAATAGTTTACTCCGTTTTCGTAGGCGTAAGCTATCATCTCGTCGGTCTTTTCACGGTCGACGAAGCTTTCTTCCCCTTTTTTATATTCGGGGAAGCGCATACAGCCAAATCCCAGCGCGGATATCTTCTCGCCTGTAGCACCAAAATCGCGGTAATTCATAATATTTCCTTTCTGTGTTCGTGTTTGTACTTCTGAAAACAGTATAACATAGTCTCAGGTGATTTGCAAGAGCACACTTGAGAAATGTCGGAAAATATAATAAGTCCACGGTTGACTATGCTTACCGATTATGTTATAATTACCGTAACAAAGCAACTTTCGCAGGACAAATAACGCACTCTGCAGGAGTTGAATTAAATCGAAAGGTGTATTTTTATGAAAGCACAAAAACTAATGGCATTCGTTCTCGCTGTTGTTATGCTTCTCAGCGTAAGTGTTATGACAACCGTTTCAGCCGAGGCCGAGCTCCCCTTCACCGACGTTGATCCCGGTGGATGGGCGTATGAGGGAATCAAGTTCGCATACGAAAACGGACTTATGAACGGTACGGGAGGAAGCAGCTTCAGTCCCGCTACCTCTCTTACGAGAGCGATGGTGGTAACCGTACTGTACCGACTCGCAGACAGTCCCAACGTAAGTTTTGACACTGAGGCGTTTGTGGACGTTAAGAACGGACTTTTCTACAGTAAGGCTGCTTGCTGGGCACTTAAGGAAAAGGTGGTCACGGGTACTGCGTACGACGACTGGGGAACCCCCTATTTCTCACCCGACAGAGCGATCACCCGTCAGGAACTTGCAACTCTGTTCGTTCGTTTTGCAAAATATCAGCACGTGATCATTGACGATAACGGTGACATCAGCGGCTTTAGTGATGCGGGAACGGTTGCTTCCTGGGCGGAAAGCGCTATGAAGTGGGCAACGAAGGTAGGTCTTATCAACGGTACGGGCAACGGTAAGACTCTCTCTCCCGAGGGTCTGGCAACACGCGAGCAGTTCGCAACGATAGTATACCGTTACTGCAAGACTAAATTTGAATATTCACTTGTGTACGAGGAACCGAAGCAGTTCGGAAGCTACAAGAAGCCTACGTACGAGCTTTGCGAGGATGCTGATTTCTACGTTGCTGTTGACGGAAACGACAAAAACCCCGGAACGAAGGAAAAGCCCCTTGCAACTATTGAAGGTGCGCGTGATGCTGTTCGCAAGATAAAGGATAATGCTAAGGGCGAGATCGTCGTTGCTTTTATGGCAGGTGAATATAATGCGCCCGTAAATACAGTATTTGAGGAAGCAGACGGCGGTACCGAGAGCGCTCCCATTACATACCGCGCATACGGTGACGGAGACGTTGTCTTCAACGATGGTGTTACCATAAAGGCAAACGAATTTGTGCCTATCGATGAGTCCGAATATTCCATGTTCCCCGAGGGAGCAGGACAGTACATCAAAAAGGCTGACATGACAGGACGCCTTCCCGAAAAGCTTACGGTATACAACTACCTTTTCAGCGAAAAGAATGGTATGTGCTGGCAGGCTCGTAACCTTAATAAGTTCTCAAGCGGAGCTGATTTATACGTTTGGAACATGACTACCGAGGGTGACAGACGTACGTGCATCAAGCTTGAAAAAAGCCTTATTAAAGCTATTGAATCCTTCAGTACGATTGAAGGTCTTTGGGTAAAGGGTAAGCTTCGCTGCGGATACCAGTATGACGTGTTCGAGGTAAACGGATACGATCCCGAGACTAAGCTACTCTATCTTGAAACGGAGAACTGGGTATGTCTTAACGGAGAGGACTTCGACTATCACGGCGGATTCATGTATGAAGGAAGAGCATCAGACGCACTCTTCTTCTACAACCTCGCCGAATTCCTTGATGCAGAGGGCGAATACTGGATAGACATGAAGAGCGAGACTCTTTACGTATATCTCCCCGACGGAGACTACACCTTTACTCTTGAGCGGGAGGCTAAAGCCGCAAACACATGGCAGAACGTGATCTCCAAGGAAAGATCAGGCAGCTTCTTTACCATTGAGGAGGGCGCTGACCACATCAATTTCATTGGTCTCAGCTTCCGCGGAGGCACAAGGACCATGATCGTTGTAAACAGCGATCACGTGACCTTCGACGGCTGTGCATTCTCTGACTTCACAGGTAACTTCGGTCTCAGAACAAACGGAAGCCACGGCTTTGTTATGGAAAACTGTGAGATGTACAATTTCCCCGACAGCGGACTTTATCTTGAGTCTGATGCGGATCAGAACAATATCATCTCAGGGGAAAACGTGATCCGTAATAACTACGTTCACGATTACGGTAATCCAGAGTATTGGTCTGTTGGTATAACCGTATACTATGACGTTGGAGCAGTGATCGAGCACAATGAATTCAAGAATGCAGGTCACGGCGGCGTTGAGATCGAATACTGTATCGATACGGTCATCCAGTATAACGTATTCGATAACCTGATGATGACAACACAGGACTTCGGCTGCGTTTACTCATACAGTAACATGGGGCACAGAGATAACCATATCCGCTATAATCTCTTTAAGAACATGGTTCGTTCCGACCAGGCATACTGTATCTATAACGATTGCTCATACGGCGTATATATCTACGGAAATATGTTCTTCAACGGAGCTTCCTGCAATATCGTTTCCAACGGCGGCAGAGACAATGTGGTAACCGATAACATCAGCATTCTGACCGAAAATTATTCGGGCGGCGGATTCTATACCTGTCACCACAAGTTCCATTCCTTGCCTCAGTCCGGCGAATGGACTCATCTCATTGAGCCTCTCGCAAGATATGACATGAGAGTAAAGGAAGGCGAGGAGGGTTATGAGCTTTGGCTTGAGCGTTGGCCCGAGCTTTACAGCTACAATTTCAGCGAGGACGTAGTCCCCGGTGATACTACCTACTTCTTCAATACCGTAAACTATGTTAAGCGCAACAAGTTTTTTGAGGATTCTTCAAAATTAACGGCAATTCGGGATATGACGTTTGACGAAGACTGTACGAACGGTGACGTCTTTGCCGATAACTGTGATATTCCCATTGCTATGAACCCATACTTCAAGTGTCCCGCAAAGGGCGACTACACCATCGTTTCGGGTGCCGATGATTTCGAAACAATCTATGACTTCTCTCTGATCGGTATTCAGAACTGAACTGCTTTACAGGTGACTTGAAGCGCAGTAAAAAAGACACATAAAAACTTAAAAGACGCATAAAAAGGGACTGCCCGAGTTAGATGCAGAAGACGCTAACTCGGGCAGCCCCTTAATTTAATAATTTACTTCTTTTCGATTCTGAAGAGCTCAAGCTGACCCGGATAGAGATACAGATTCTCAAATTCTTCACCGTCGGCAAAGAGGGGAACACGGCTCTGTCTCTTGCCATTCTCAAGTACGCGGTAGACAGAATACTTGTTCTTGTCGCCGTAGAAATTGTAATGCTCGTAATGCTGTCTTGAAAGGTTTACAACACAGAAGTATTCTTCTCCCGTTTCATCGTGCTCGAAGAAGCTGATCATTGACTCCTCCCAACTGCAGGTCACGTTCTTTATGATCTCGTGAGAGTTCTCGTCAAATCGGGGATATGAGCCGCGCTTCTTATCTTCTCCGAAGAAGAATGTGCTCTTTCTCTTGAGGTGCGGGAAAATATCTCCGTAGTGCATGGAGAAGGTCTTCTGCGCTCTGAGAACGTCATAGTAAAGTTCGGTTTTATTACCGAAAGCATCGATGGGAGAAGCATGGTAGTTAGGATCGTTGTGGCTGTCGCAGAGGCGGAACCAGTTAACGCCCTTGAATCCGCAAGCCGCCGCTGTGGAGATCTGCCAGTTAATGCCGTATACAGGCTGAACGGGACGGAATACCCAGTGCGCGGAGCAGATGAGACACGCGATGGGGATGATGCCCGCCGCCTCCGATGCTCCAACGTTCTTGATGCACTCGTCGAAATAGATGGAGGTACCGCCCTCATTGTTGATTACCTGAGAATACTGGTCATATGTGTGGAGAAAATCTCCCGCCTGATCCTTGAGATCGCGAAGCCATTCAGCAAGAGTCATGTCACCCAGCTCAGCGGAGCCGAAGTGGGGACCGGAGCGTCCCGCAAAATTGATGTAAGGTGTCAGATTCGGGTGAATCTCCTTCATCTTGATAATAACAGTCTTTGTGAGCCCAAGCCAGTATTTGTCACCGGGCTCATCACCGACACAGAAGCCGTATACAGCAGGGTGGCGTTCGAGCGTTTCGTCGTAGAATTTCTTAAACTCACTGCACCAAAGCTCCTCACCCATTCTGTGGTAGTCGCCTGTGGAGAATCCTGAGGACAGGATCATCTTAATACCGCGGGCTTGAACATGATCGAGCATCTCCTTTAATTTTGCTACGTCATCGGGATCCTTGTAATTGAACGTAGGAGACATGGGGAGGTTTACGCCGCAATCAAGTATATCGTCAAAGCGTGACAGATCGAAGTTCTTGATAGGGTGATAAAGCCATCTGAAAAATAAGAATTTGTTTTCCATATTTGAACATTTCCTTTCTTCTTTTACCTGATTTGAAAGAGATGCACACACACCTATTTGATTATACTTTATACTGCCGCCGAATGTCAAGGGAATACGGAAAATTTGTCTGTCGGATTTGTTGAATATTTGTCTGTCGGATTCCGCGGCGGCAGGACAAATTGCTATGACTAATAATTTGTTTTAAGAGTATAAGCTAAAAAACGACTTGACTTTTCAGGTGTTTGAATGTATACTTACCGTAGAGTGTTACCGAAAACTACATGAAGAGGTATTAATATGGATATTATCAGTGCTAAGGATCGGGAGATATTACGTGAGCTTGCAAACCACCAGCTTGAGCTTGCAAATTCGCCCGAAAATGAAGAGATAATGAAAAAGTGGGACTGTATTGCCAAGGGAAAGATGGGCGCACCCACGGTACGTTTCCTCGTCTCCAATTTTACAAATGAAACGATCGAGCCCCGTCTTCGCTGTGAGGGAGAGGCGGCACGTGAGATAGAGTCTCAGCTTCTTTTCACCGCTTCGGGACGTGACCTTTTCGGAGACGATACCCCCATCACAGATGAATATGTGGTAAAGCTGAATACATGGGTCATGCCCTTCGGAAATGATCCCGACCTGCTCCGCGCCAAGGGAGAGAATGCAAAGGGATTCCACATTAATCCAATAATAGAAGACCTTGAAGATGATTTCGACAAATTCAAGCCGGGCTTCTTTGGAGCCGATCTCAGTGTTACAGAGGAAAAGATCTCCACAGCACAGGATGTTTTCGGTGATATTCTTCATGTTAAAGCGGGTATGGATTCCCTGACGGGAGCTATAACCAATCCCCTTGTTCACCTTATGGGTATGGAGAACTACTATGTCTCCATGTACGATTATCCCGAGCTTCTCCATCAGGTAATGGACAACGCCACACGCGTTTTCGAGAGCTACTACGATTTCCTTGAAGAGAAGGGACTTCTTCTCCCCACGAACGGTGTACGTGCCGTGGCGCAGGAGAGCTTTGCCTTTAACAGTGAGCTTCCTACAGACAAGGCTGTGAAAACCACCGACGTTTGGGGATTCCTTGAGTCACAGGAGACGACAGCGGTATCTCCCGATACCTTTGCGGAGTTCGTGTTCCCGTATCAGGAACGTTTGGCAAAGAGATTCGGACTTCTCTCATACGGATGCTGTGAGCGTGTGGATGCGATCTGGCCGCAGATCAGCAAATGGAAGAATCTCCGCAAGCTTTCCGTGTCGCCGTTCAATAACGAGCCTCAGGTGGGAGAATATCTCCGCGGCACCAATGTGGTGTACTACAGCAAGCCCCGTTCTGAGTTTGTAACTCTCCCCGGTCCTCTTGATGAAGATGCCATCAGAGGTTGCTTCAAGAAGATCGCAGAGGCGGCATCGGGCTGTATGCTTGAGATCGCACAGCGTGAGGTCGGTACGATCTTCAGAGACTACGAGCGCGGCAGACGGTACGTACAGCTTGCCAAGGAAACTGTAGAAAAATACTGGAAGCCGTAATATATGTTTTTCGGGCGGAAAAGGTACGGCTATGAACAAGGAATACATCAAAAATCCCATTCTTCGCGGGGACTACAGCGATCCCGACGTGATCCGCGTAGGGGACAAATACTACATGATAACATCAACCTTTCAGCTTTATCCGGGCATGGCGATCCTTGAGTCAAGGGATCTTGTCAACTGGAAAACAGTCAACTATGCCGTGCCGGATATTGATCTGCTTGAGCCGAATATGGCGTACGATAAAATGGAGTGCTACAACGTTGGCATTTATGCGGGCGCCATAAGGTATCTCCGCTGGAATGAGAGGTCACATGACGGGAAGCTCACCCCCCGCAGTAAGTGGTTTATGTATACGACCATATACCGCCGCGGGATCATCGTATCCACAGCGGATGACGTTTACGGAAAGTGGACGAGTCGCTTTATGAAGGACAAAAACGGACTTGACATTGTGGCGCCCACATGGGACGACAACTGCCCGTACTGGGAATTTAACGATGACGGAACTTTAAGGGCGGCGTATATGATAGCAAGTAAACCGGGCGGTCCCTGGTGGTACACCAAGGTTTTTGAAATGAGCCTTGACGGAATGACCCTTCTTGACGGAGACGTGAGATTTATGGCTCTTCCGGGTGACCCTACGAGAGTCCGCACGGGAAAGACACCTGAGCTTGACATATACGAAGGCTCAAACAGCGGAGATGCAGTTGAAGGGGATATAATCAACCGCTTCACGGGAGAAGTGATCCCTACCTCACGCCACATAACGGAAAACCACGTGATCAGGATGAACTCTTGGGGAGACATCGAAAGCGTGCTTTGTGCCGAGCATATAAAGGGCAGGGAAGGAACAGTCATTAACGACACCCCGTCCGCAGAGGCGTCAAAGATCATCCGTTTCGGTGAGGACACCGAGATCGGACGAACGTATTTCAAGGGACGGCACGGCGAGCGCGAGAGAGTATCGGACTATGTTTATATTTTCAGCAGTGAGTGGTGGGACGGCTTCCGTTTTCCCATTCTGCGCCGTGCGAAATCGGTGTACGGAGACTTGTTCGACGAAAACGAAGTCTGCATAGGCGCGGGTAGTGCGGGAAATCCCGGATGCTTTGAAACCCAAAGGCTGAATTTGAATCTTTTCGATTCCGTAGATACCCGTGAGCCGAATCAGGGAGGCTACGTGGACATTCCCGCCTCCATGTCAACGGACGGTCGTGAGCATTGGTACTTTATCACTCACCACGGCAAGCAGGACGTGTATGCCGATTGCCGACCAACGTCTCTTCTGCCCGTCACGTGGATCGATGGCTGGCCGCTTTTCGGAAAGCTGCCCGAAAATGAAGTGTATACCACGGGTGAGGCAGACGTGCTTGCCACGCAGTATGACGGAACGGGACTTACGTCAGACGCCGATCCCACAAGACACCATCCCCACGCAAGGCTCATCCCGGGTGTTATGCAGTGGGAAATCGAGAAGCCGCCCGTGAAATGTGAACCCCGCAGAGAAAAGTATCAGGACAGCGATAATTTCGGCAGCGGTTTATACGGCGGTGACTGTAACAGCACGACGGAGCGCCTCAGTCCCAACTGGCAGTTTAATCACGCCCCGAGAAGGACTCACTATTCGCTTTCCGAACGGGAAGGGTACCTGCGTCTTTACGCATTCAGGACGGTTGACGGATCGGAGGACTTCTTCAAGATCGGCAACGTCATTTGTCAGAGATACTTAACCTTTGACGAGGTTTTGGCGGAATGTCTCATTGACGTATCGTGTATGAAGGCAGGACAGGAAGCGGGAATTGCTCATTTTAACGGCGGAGTCAGCTTTTCTTCTCTCGGTGTGAGAATGGGCCCGTCGGGGCAGAAATTTATGGTCTCAAGTCTTGCGGAGATTTCCGAAACGGTCGACTCCGATGAGATAATTCTGAGGACCACGGTAAAGCTTGACGAATTGAAGGTACACTTCTTCTACAGTACGGACGGTGGAAAATCGTTTACGGAATTCGGCAGCGGGTACGTGCCATGCACGGGAAATTACCGCGGAGACTATATCGGAATATATACCTACAACAACACGGTGAGCGCAGAGTGTGACAAGCATGACGGCGGGTACGTTGACGTTGATTATTTCAGATACGAGTATAAGTGATGCTTGTCCGAAAAGCCGATCCTCTTGTCACAGACTCGCTAACTAATATCCCGCTGACAGAGTGAAGCAGACGAAATATCTTGTAATAACGTAATAAAAAGAAGCATACGCGGTGTAGCCTCACGTATGCTTCTCTTTATTGGTGCCCCTTTTAGGGGTTAAGCCGGTAATAGCCCCTTATAGGGGCTGTGCAAGCCACCGGTTGAACCGGTGGTCTTGACTTTATATGACAATACCGGTAATATAAAAACATTATAATTTTGTTATACTATATTCTCGAATCTCAAGGAGTTTCTATAGTTCGCTTGCGTCTTTTGTTCGGCGTTAATTCGGGCAACCCCGATTTTTGGTTATGGGAGAGAAAATGCCATACCCTGGAAGGATAACTGTTCAAATGCCGCCGAATATTCTCAGCAGTACCACGGTAAGATACGAGGTAAACCCGTGGTTTAAGCTGTTGGTCATATGCTTCTTTTCCCAAAGAGTGCCCGTGATGCTTGCCATGTGACCGAAAAAGCTCTTTACCTCTCCAATAAGCTGCTCATGGTGACCCCACTTCAGCAAAAGCTCCATCCTCATGTACATTCCCATCAAAGCGTCTACACCTTCGATATCTTCATGAAAAGCACGGTCCGTTGAGAATTCGGTTATAAGCACGTGACGGAGGGCGTCAAATCTGTCACCGTCCGCGACTTCAAACATAAACGCGTAATACTGACATACCTCCGAGATATGCTCAAGTACCTGTGGCGTGTTTTCACTGTTTCTCAGTGCCTGATCTCTGAAAAAGCATCCGTCATAGGACATTTCTATTATCCTTTGCTTCAGCTTATCCGATTTTTTAAGAAGCTTGTCGTCATTATACCAGGTGCCGATTATCGAAAGAATTTTGCAGTACAGCATATTGGTCGGGAAATTTATCCCCGCAGTCCAATCGTTTGCCTTTGACCATTCTACGAAATTCCAGCCGTCAAGATCCTCAAGAAGTCCAAGCTCGTTTTCGTGGCTTTCAAAATATTCAAGCAGACGGTAAGACAGAAACCTGTAATTCCCGACGGATACACTTCTGTTTCTGTCTTTGTACTGATCAAGCTCCAGTATGTACCACATTGCCCATTGTGGGATAAAGTTTCCGTTGGGATGATCGGCAGGATAGCACATTGGGAGCATTCCCGGAGGAAGCCATTGCTCGTCGGCATAAAGAAAATTTTCGATAAAATCATCCTCAAGGTCAGTGTTGCCGTCAAGAGTGTAAATTGCTTGGGAGGTGAAATAACTGTCACACAGCCAGCCTGCTCGTTCTCTCGTGGGACAATCCATAAAGATACCAAGCGTGTTGCATCTTGCAGACTGACAAGCCGCATCGTATATTCGGAGGATCTCTTCGTCGTCACAATTGAGCGTAGGGATATTATTTAGGGGAGCGAGTACCGTTATGACGCCTGCCTCGTTTATTTCAAGTGAGCCGTCAAGCACGAACACCGCGAAATATTTGAATCCGTACACCTCAAAGGAGGTGAAGCTACCCTTTCCCGAGGTATTTAACTCGATAACGTTAAAGCTTTCCCATGATGCGCAGTGAAATCTGCCGTCCCGAAGCTTTTCGTCGAAAACGATAAGTAACTTGGTGCTTGGAGATGCGCTGTATTTTAAGCTAAGAAGGCCGCAGGTGTTGGCTTTACATTCAAAGACCGCGTACTCGTTTGTATTAAGCGAGCAGGGAAGATCGCACGGCTTGTTTTCTGCGTAGTATTCAAGCTCACTGAACAGCTTAATGGGCTTCTCGCCTATCTCATCAAATGGGAATAGATCAACGTCACATCTGTCCTTTCCGTATACGGCTCCCTGAAAGTCGGGAACTGCCAGGTCGTTCGGCTTTACGGTAAAGCTGTCCTTACAGTAAGCCTTCCTTATAGTTTCAAAGCCAATGTCAGGTAAAGGTGCTCTTCGCTTTAAGAATTTTATATTCAACTCAAGGACAGCGGTAGGATGCTCCGTGTCTTTCACGGACGTGTTCCAAATCTCGGTAAAATGTCTTTGAAAGGAATACCTCAGCACCTTTTGCTCTCTTGAATTTACACGATACCCTTTGAAATCATGTCCCGTCCATGCGATAACTTGCTCGCTGTCGCATATTTCAGCTATAACGTAGCTTGTCTGCTTTACAGAAGCATAGGAATAACAGTTGTATCCGGCAGCCTCCACCGTGAGAGTGTATTCTCCGTTAGGTACAGTGTCAAGCATCACCATATCTACGCGGGCGTAGCCTCTTGCCGCGGGGGAGGGTCCATAGTGAACGATCTTATCGTTAAGGGAAATTTTATAAAACGTAGCACCGGTTATTTTCAGAACGGTATTTTTTCCGCCCTTAAACCGTGCGACGAATTTTGCCTGTATGTTCTTTTCATTTTCAAGTCCCCGTAGCCAAATGGGTAACGCTTTTTTGAACATGATGGCATACTCCTTTGTTTAACAATTAAACATTGTCAGCTCCGTATGTGAATAGCGGAACGGGGAACCAGTCACGTGCAGGGGCGGGACCTGTGATCCTCTTTGCGCTAAAGGGCGTGAAGAAGAATCTCATAGCCTCGTAGTGATCCAGCTCAATGTCGGGAGCCTCGTCGGTCTTGCTGACGGAAACGATGCCGTCCTTTACCTCAAAGGCAAGCTGCTCGTCTCTTGCATACCCGTGGATGAGAGCTGTGAACTTTCCGTCTCCAAGCTTTGAATATGTATTCTTCAGCTTGAGATAAGCTCTGATAACGCCCTCAAAGTCGAGGACCGTGTACATCTCTTCTGAGGAGAGGCCAAGCTCGGCTGAGACCTTCTCAAGGATAGAAATGTACTCTTGCTGATGCTCGGGCATACGGATGGAAACGCTGTCGCAGGTGGTGAGCAGTGCGCGTACGCCGTCGAGCACGTGAGAGGGGTCAGTGAATATGAGCTCAGAGATGTTGCCACCGTTTTTGTCAGCATAACCTACGAGGTTGCCATCAGGATCCTTGATGATGAACGGACGGTAGCGCCAGGAGCAGAGGATGTTGTAAAGCTCAGCTCTGTCACGGACAGTGTGGTAGGGCTGAGCACTGAAAAGCTCGTGGATGAAATCGAGATACTCGTTATCTGTGGGCAGAACCTCAAGCACGGTATAGTCAGTTTCAATGCCCACCGTATGACCGAGACTGCGCTTGTTTATAACGATACGGTATGTAAGCGCAGCAGGCTCGTATGAGAAGTGACCGTATCTCATCTTGTCACCGCCGAGCCACGCAAAGCCGATACCGTTTTCGATCATATCCTGAAGGGAGAGCTTGAGAAGGCGGGACATATGACCCTGACCACGAAGCTCCTCACGGCACGCAACGTTCCCGATACCGATGGACTTGACTACCTCGTCACCGACCACGTGGTCGATGGGGAAGTGTCCGACAGCAGCGATCATCCTGCCGTCCTCAAAAGCGATGAAGGAGTTAACTGCAGGCTCAAGGTCGGGACGATAAAGCTTGGGAAGGAATGCGGGGAACTGATCTTCGGGGTTGTCGAAGCCGAAAACGGTGTTGATGAGCTCCATATACTCGTCGTACTGCTCATACGTACCGCGGCCGAAATATGTTTCAGACATTGTAGGATCCTCCTTTGAGGCGAGATAACTTAATGATTTCTCCGTAGCACTCGCCGAAAACGGCACAGTGGCATAGGAGTGCTTGACCGAGATCACCACACAGATGATCTCCGATGACGTCTATACGGAGATCGTCAATAGTGAGCGATGCAAAATACAATTCTCTATTGTTATACATACTATACCACGATTTTGAAATAATTACAAGTAGTAATTTAATGTTTGAATTATCAAAAAAGCCGGATGATAGGAGCAGCCCTTTTAATAATTATACTTTCTTTGTTGATTGTGGGATAATCATATCGTGAGAGGGGCGATTTGCGAATTGAGGATGAAAGAAAATTGCCGATAGTTAGCAAAGGTAGGGACTTGAAAAAAGAATGAATAAGGAGTATAATAAAATCGGAATTGAGATTGATATAATGTTTATTATAATGATCTTTCTGATTGACGCAGAAGACTGATCGCCGATCTTGTTGTCTTTTCTTTCACCGTCATTTGAAAGAAAATTTTCATAATCGAAAGTGAAAATCAAACTTATTCTTTTAGCGTCCGACAGTTAACGGTAAGTACACGGACACTTCAGAAGGAGGGACAAAAATGCTACGTAATACGAAATTCAAGCTGACACACGAGAAAAAACTGACTATCGGCTATTTCGGAGGGTCGATAACCGATGGAACAGGTGCCTCCGACATGGAGAAGACCTCGTACCGCGCACTTGTGACCAAGTGGTTCAGCGAAACGTATCCCGACGCCCAAATAGGTGACTTCAACGCATCGATCGGTGGTACCGGTACGGGGTACGGGACGTTTCGATGCGACAGAGATCTGCTTGCGCATGATCCCGACCTTGTTTTTATAGAATACTGTGTCAACGATATAGGCGACTCATACGACAACGTGTTGCCACGTGCTGAGGCAATCCTTCGAAAGATCAGAAAAACGCGTCCACTTGTGGACGTGATTGTAGTAGTATCCACCGACACGGACGCCGCCGCGGCAATGGAAGCGGGCAGAGCGTTTGAATCGAGAGATGCGATGCTAACGGCAGCGTACCGATACGGAGTACCGTTCGCAGACCCCGGATGCACCCTTCTGTTTCAAGTTCTGCGCGCAGGAGGCGACTGGAGCGCCTTCGCTCCTGACGGAAGTCATCCCTCGGATCTCGGTCACTCGATCATGGCGAACGTCATCACAACGCTCATATCCGAGCTTCTTGAAAAGTCTGAAGCTGTTGATGTGCCCGAGGCACACTCTCTTCCCGAACCCTTATGTCCGAATGTTCTTGACAGCGGAACGATGACAGAGTGCAGGGACATCAAAGGCCTTGAAATGAACGGTTTCCGCATCGTTCCTTCAAAGATAGGAAGATTTGCGGAAATTATTGAATCCGAAACGGTGGGCGATTCCATTTCATTTGATTTTGAGGGGCCTGTTCTCGGCTTGATCTGGGACGATGGATGTGTAAACGGCGACTTGAAGGTGTCAGTCGACGGTGCCGAGCCTGTGACTGTTCGAAGCTGGGATCACGTTGTGAGGTCATTCCACAAGATGCAGGCGGCTTTGTTTATGGAGGGACTTGACCCTTCCGCTTTGCACCACGCGGAAGTCGTTGTCAGCCATCTGTACACAGATAAGGATAACCCCACCGCCTACGTGCGCATCGCCGCGATCCTCACAGCGTAGTTTTATTATGACGTACTAAATATCATTGAAGTTTTTCGATGAAGCGCGTTGATCTTGCAGTTGACAACTATATACATATATGGTATATTACCAATGGAAGATATATTGGCACGGGGCGTAGACCCCACTACGGCTATATCATTAGCTGAGGTCAATATACCTTTTGATTTGAGAGTAACAAATGTCGATGACCGTTGTTACCTTTTCTTTTTTGTTTTTGAGAGTAACACACCTCCGCATAACCCCCAACAAAAAAGAGTACTCCTGAGAAAACTCAAAAACGCCCCAAAACCCTTGTAAAATAAAGAAAATCGGGAATCTTACGATTCCCGATTTTCATCTGAGTGACAAGACTTGAACTTGCGCGGCCCTTCCGCCTCAATAGTTGCCTCGCGCCTTTCGGTACACTCAAGGCGTGACGCGCCTTTTCGGCGTTACACGCTTCGTGAAAACGATACTCAATCGTTTTCACTCGCTCACCCAACCACCCCAAGTGCCGTCTGCGACGGCGCTTGATGTGAAACTAAAGCCGCAAGCAGAAGACTGTCGCTGAGAAAACAAAAAGGACATCCTAAGATGTCCTTTTCATTTTCTGAGTGACAAGACTTGAACTTGCGGCCTCTACCACCCCAAGGTAGCGCGCTCCCAACTGCGCCACACCCAGATTTATTTATGCTCGCCTCAGCAAGCCTAAGTATTATAACACTACTTTTCCGTTTTGTCAATACCTATTTGCAAAAAAAATAAATATTTTTTCGATTTTTGTATTTTTCTCATTTTCGTATTTATTTTAGGCTGAAAATGTGTTATAATACGAATATAGTACAATAGCATTATTATGCGCTGATCAAAAATACTTACTTTACAAAGGACAAATAGATTATGTGCGGTTTTATCGGATTTGTTGGAGAGATCGAACACAGAAAAGAAGTCATTCGCAGGATGGCGGACAGAATCATTCACCGCGGTCCCGATTCCGACGGTTACTTCCTCACGGGCGATGATGCGCCTGAGGCTGTTACCCTTGGCTTCAGACGTCTCAGCATTATTGACCTTGCCGACGGTACTCAGCCCATGTACAACGAGGACGGCAGTGTTGTTATTACCTTCAACGGTGAAATTTACAACTTCATGGAGCTTCGCGACGAGCTTATTTCAAAGGGACACGTGTTTAAGACCCGCTGTGACACAGAGACAATCATTCACGGTTACGAGGAATGGGGAGAAAAAATAGCAGAGCGCCTTCGCGGTATGTTCGCTTTCGTAATTTACGACAGCCGCACCAAGACCCTTTTCGGTGCCCGTGACCCATTCGGTATCAAGCCCTTCTACTACACCAAGACGGAAAAGGGAAGTCTCCTTTTCGGCTCGGAGATCAAGAGCTTCCTTGAGCATCCTCACTTCAAGCCTGAGGTGAATCCCAACGCTCTCCGTCCCTACCTTACGTTCCAGTATTCCGCCACCGAGGAGACCTTCTTCAAGGGTACCTTCAAGCTTCCCGCGGCGCACCGTTTTACATACCGCGACGGTGTGATGAACGTAAACCGCTACTGGGACGTTGATTTCACAAAGAAGGATGAGCTTTCCTTCGATGAATGGGCAACACTTATTGACTCAAGAGTAAGAGAATCCGTCAACACCCACAGAATCAGCGACGTTAAGGTCGGTTCGTTCCTTTCGGGAGGAATCGACTCCAGCTATATTACGGCGTCTCTCATGCCCGAAAACACCTTCTCCGTAGGTTTCAAGTCAAAGAACTTTGACGAGACCAACGAAGCGAAGGAGCTTTCCGACATTCTCGGAATCAACAACTACATCAGACACCTGTCTGCGGAGGAATGTTTCAACGCTTTCCCAACTATTCAGTACCACATGGATGAACCGCAGTCTAACCCGTCGTCCGTTCCCCTTTATTTCCTGGCGAAGCTCGCCGCGGAGCACGTTACCGTTGTGCTTTCGGGAGAGGGTGCCGACGAGATCTACGCGGGATACGAGTGGTATGACGAGTCTCCCATGATGCGCAAATACAAGAAGGTACCTTCGGCGCTTCGCCGTGCGGCGGCAAGGATGGCGCAGGGACTTCCTTATTTCAAGGGACACGACTTCATCATCAAGGGAAGCGGTGTGCCTGAGGACTACTTTATAGGTCAGGCTCTCGTATATCCCGAAAAGGATGCTCTCGCTGTCCTTACCGAGAAGTACAAGAAGGGACCGTCAGTGAGAGACATCACCGATCCCGTATACGAGAGAGCAAAGGGCCTTTCCGAGGTGGAGAAGAAGCAGTATCTCGATATGAATCTGTGGCTTCCCGGCGATATTCTTCTTAAGGCAGACAAAATGAGTATGGCTCATTCTCTTGAACTCAGAGTTCCGTATCTTGACCGAGTCGTGATGGAGGAGGCTGGCAGAGTTCCCGTAGACTATAAGATCAACGGAGTGGACACAAAGGCTGTACTCCGTGCGGCGAGTGCGAAGACCCTTCCCGAGGAATGGGTAAAACGTCCGAAGAAGGGCTTCCCCGTGCCCATCAGAGAGTGGCTTCGCGAGGAAAAATACTACAACATGATAAAAGAGTCATTCACCTCTGACGTTGCCGCGGAATATTTTGACACTAAGGCACTTGTTTCAATTCTTGACGATCACAGAGAGGGAAGAATGAATAACGGACGTAAGATATGGACCGCCTACACCTTCCTTACCTGGCACAAGGCGTTCTTCGGTGAATAATTCTTGTAAAATTCCCATAAAATCACAACAAATATAGTGAGGCATAAATGAATACTAAAATTACTCCCGTCCTTCTCGGTGCGGATCTCAACTGCTACAATGTGGCGAGAGCTTTCCACGAGCAGTACGGCGTGAAATCTTACGCATTCGGCAGATATGCCGTTTCTGCTACAAAATATTCCAAGATCATAAATTTCACGCAGATTCCCGATATCGACGTGGAAGATACAATGGTTATGACACTTCGCGGCTTTGCCGAGGCGCATCGCGGAGAGAGGCTGGTGCTTTTCGGATGCACCGACGATTACGCAACTCTTGCCGCAAGATGTAGAGAAAAGCTTCCCGAGTACATAATTCCATATCCCGATTCAGCTCTTCAGCCAATTATTTCAAAAAAGGCTGAGTTTTATGAGATATGCGATAAGTACGGGATCCCCTATCCCGATACGGTCGTTGCGGAGAAACCTATGAGCGCCCGGGAGCTGACAGAAGAAAAGCTTGGATTTAAGTACCCCATAATAATCAAACCCTCATGCAGTGTTACATACTGGAAATACCCTTTTGACGGCATGAACAAGGTTTACACCTCAGACAGTCCCGAGCGTTCTGCCGCAATAATTTCCGAGATATACGCATCGGGCTACGATAACCGTATCATTCTTCAGGAAATGATCGACGGCGGCGACTCACAGATGAGAGTGTTTACCGCATTCTCCGACAGTCGCGGTAAGGTCAGAGCAATGTGCCTCGGACACACCATGCTTGAGGAGCATACTCCAAAGGGACTCGGTAACCATGCGGCTATCGTTACTGAACCCGTCTCAGCCTTTCCTCTCGCTATGAAGCTTAAGGCGATGCTGGAGGACTTGGGCTACACGGGATTTTCAAACTTTGACATTAAGCTCCGCGAGGGAACGAAGGATGATTTCAGAGTATTTGAGATCAACCTCCGTCAGGGAAGGAGCAACTACTACGTGACGTCAAGCGGACTGAACGTGGCACGTCTTGCCGCTGAAGTGTTCGTTGACGGCGGAGACAGCTTTGAGACGGTTGAGAAGAGCTTCTTCTGGCATCACGTGCCGAAGAGCGTGGCTTACAAGTATACCGAGGACCGTGAGCTTGTCAAAACTGCAAAAGCTCTTGCAAAGCGCGGTGAGGAGGCTTCCTCCGTTTGGTATCCTGCCGATTTCAAGGGTAACCTTATGAGATTCATCTGCGCCGCAGAGCAGCTCAGACGTCAGAAGAAAAAGTACAGGATATACTATCCAAAGTCGAAATAAATCTCTTTAAGCAGAGAAAGGACATAAAAATGCACAAGGTAGGCGAAAACCGTAAGATACTCGGTGTTCTCGGCGGGCTTGGGCCTTTGTCAAGCGCATATTTTTATGAGCTTGTCACGGGTCACACCAAAGCTGTGAAGGACCAGGACCATATTGATATAATCCTTTCAAGCCGCGCTACCACTCCCGACAGAACGGCGTTTATTCTCGGTAAGAGTGATGAGGACCCCGTCCCATTCATGGTTGAGGATGCGCGGCTTCTTGAACAGTACGGTGCAGATGCTATCGTTATCCCCTGTAACACCGCACATTACTTCATTGACGAGGTGAGACGCAGTGTCAGTGTTCCCGTGCCGAGTATCATCACAGAAACAGTCAGCCATATTGCAAGAAACGGTCACAAAAAAGTTGCGATCCTTGCAACTGAGGGAACAGTTTTCTCAGGTTCGTATCAGGCAGAGCTTGAAAGATTCGGACTTGAATGGGCAGTGCCCGATGAGTCAGGACAGAAAATTATCACCGACATTATTTACGGGGATGTAAAAAGCGGTGTGATCCCGCCGCCCGAAAAGTTGTTTTCAGTGGCGGATGTGCTGTTTGATGACGGCTGTACCTGCGCCATTCTCGGATGTACGGAGCTGTCACTTCTAAAGCGCAGATTCCCCGAAGACACAAGGTTTGTAGATTCACTTGAGGTGCTCGCTTCATGCGCAATTAAGCTCTTCGACCATGAAACGGTGGGTTTTACCGAGGATTTCTACACTGAAGAGGTTACTTTCACCGAAACGTGACATATTTTTATTCAAAAGATCATGAAAGGTTTTGCTTTGCGTTATGTTGATAAGTCAGCTTTTAAATTCTATCGATTATTCGGTGGTATGCGGGGACGAGAGCTCCGTCAACATCAGCGGAATCGAATATGATTCCCGTAAGGCTTCGTCGGGGGACTTATTTGTTTGTCTCGTGGGAGCAAAAACAGACGGCCACAGGTATGCGGAAAAGGCGTATAACAACGGTTGCAGAGCGTTTTTGTGTACCCGTCATATCAGCTTGCCCGAAGACGCTTTCGTAGCGGTGACCCACGATACGAGGGCGGCGCTGGCGGTGATCTCAGCCGTGTTTTTCGGAAATCCCGCAGATAAGCTGTGCCTTATCGGTATCACGGGCACAAAAGGCAAGACGACCACCGCGCTTCTCATTCATTCCATACTGAATAACAGCGGGTATCCCTGCGGATACATAGGCTCAAACGGTATTTTCATCGGCAACAGCAGACGCGAAAGCGCGAATACCACTCCCGAAAGCCGCGAGCTTCACGGAATCTTTGCCGAGATGTGCGCGGAGGGTATCACTCATGCCGTCCTTGAGGTCTCCTCCCAGGCGCTTGACAGAAACCGTGTTGACGGTATTGATTTTGATATTTGTATATTTACAAATCTCGGACGGGATCATATCAGCGACGTGGAGCACAAAAATGAAGAAGAATACCGTGCCGCAAAACGGAAGCTGTTCACAAGCCACGGTTGCAAGAATGCTCTTTACAATGCTGATGACCCCGCGTGGGAATATATGCTAGACGGTACAGATTGCCCGTCGGTGAGCTTTTCCATGAAGGATCCCACAGCAGATTTCTATGGCACGGCTCCGAGCATTTACAGAAATGACACCTCCCTCGGAATAAGATTTGAATGCTTCAACAACGGTAAAGAAACTACCGTTATGATGCGAACACCGGGGCTTTTCAGTGCGCAGAACGGTCTTGCTGCCATCGCCGCGTGTGCGCTTCTCGGTGTTAAAGTAGAAGCATCCGCCGAAATACTTGCCGTGACTCCCGTTGACGGACGTTTTGAAGTGGTTGATTCTCTGCCACGGCGAACTTTTATTGTGGATTATGCTCACAACGGTCTCAGCCTTACAAGTGCACTCACTGTGCTCCGTGAGTACGACCCCGCAAGGCTTATATGTGTATTCGGTTCGGTGGGCGGCAGAACGCAGGAGAGAAGACGTGAGCTGGCTGAGGCGGCGTCTGCCCTTGCGGATTATGTTATCGTCACGAGCGACAATCCCGATTTTGAAGCTCCCGAGGCAATTACCGACGAGATAGCATCCCATCTTGAAGACGTGCCCTTTGAGGTGATCGTTGACAGAGAGGAAGCCGTGCGTCATGCAGTCCGAATTTCCCGCGACGGAGATATAGTTCTGTTCGCAGGGAAGGGACATGAAACATATCAGCTTATCTGCGGTGAGAAGGTACCCTTTGTTGAGAGGGAGATCATTGCGGACGAATGCCGTATCCTTGAGGCTGAGCTAAGAATAGAAAGCTAAATTACATAAATCGCAAGATGCTACGTCGGTGTCTTGCGTTTTTTTTTTTTGAAATATTCATAAAAAATCGGAAAAAATTACTTCAAAGAAAGTGAAAATTACCGCTTGACAAATTCCTACTTGCGTGGTAGAATATTATCGTAATAAAGGCAGAAAACCTTTAAGAACAGTTCTTATATTCCCTAAAAAGCACGGTCACTTTTTGGAAAGAAAACGGAGGTGAGAAGTTTTTTCTGTTTGTTTGTACGAATTTGCATATGAATTGATTAATAATACTGATATTTTTGGAGAATGATTCATTGACCAAAACACTAAATAGTGGTATAATATACCTTAGGTAAGTTACTTCATATGTTCAATAAAAAAGGAGTTATTATTATGGATTACAAATACGAAGGCTGGGAAGGCTTTGACGGTGGTACTTGGGTAAAGGAAATCAACCTCAGAAGCTTCATTAAGCACAATTATACACCCTACGACGGAAACGAAGACTTCCTCGTAGGTCCCACACAGGATACACTTGATCTTTGGGATCAGGTACTTGATCTTACACGTCAGGAAAGAGAAGCAGGCGGTGTTCTTGATATGGACACCAAGGTTATCTCTACCATCACTTCTCACGCTCCCGGTTACCTCAACCGCGACAAGGAGAAGATCGTAGGTTTCCAGACAGAGAAGCCCTTTAAGAGAGCTCTCATGCCCTACGGTGGTATCAGAATGGCTGAAAAGGCTTGCAGCGATAACGGTTACACAATCGACCCCGAGGTTAAGGAGTTCTTCGAGGTTCACAGAAAGACTCATAACGCAGGTGTATTTGATGATACCCCTGAGATGAGAGCTTGCCGCAGCAGCCACATCATCACAGGTCTTCCCGATGCTTACGGTCGTGGCCGTATCATCGGTGACTACAGACGTGTTGCTCTTTACGGTGTAGACAGACTTATCGAAGACAAGATGGAACAGAAGGAAACGACCCGTTCCGCAATGTACTCTCAGGTTATCCGTGCAAGAGAAGAACTCTCTGAGCAGATCCGTGCACTTCAGGATCTTAAGAAGATGGCTCTCTCCTACGGTTTCGATATTTCAAAGCCCGCGACTGATACCAAGGAAGCTATTCATTGGCTCTACTTCGGTTATCTTGAGGCTGTTAAGGAGCAGAACGGTGCGGCAATGTCCCTCGGCAGAACCTCTACATTCCTTGACATTTACGCAGAGCGTGACCTTGCAAAGGGTAAGTACACCGAGACCGAGATTCAGGAAATGGTTGACCACTTTATCATGAAGCTCCGTCTTATCAAGTTTGCACGTACTCCCGAGTACAACCAGCTCTTCTCCGGCGACCCTCAGTGGGTAACCGAGTCTATCGGCGGTGTTGCAATCGACGGACGTCACATGGTAACAAAGATGTCCTACCGCTTCCTCCACACTCTTGAAAACCTCGGTGCTGCTCCCGAGCCTAACCTCACAGTTCTCTGGTCTACAAGACTTCCCGATAACTTCAAGCGTTTCTGTGCTAAGATCTCCATCGAGACATCTTCCGTTCAGTACGAGAACGACGATATGATGAGAATGACTCACGGTGACGACTACGCTATCGCTTGCTGCGTATCTTCTATGAGACTCGGTAAGGAAATG
>JAFXKJ010000139.1 GCA_017531765.1 Clostridia bacterium | reverse complement strand
GCACACAGTGGGAGGGAGAAAATTTTTTAAGTCTCCCGTCATAAACCACATATGGAGGTATTTTGCAATGGCAAAGAAAATTATCGGCTACGTAAAGCTTCAGCTTCCCGCAGGTAAGGCTACTCCTCAGCCCCCTGTAGGTCCCGCACTTGGTCAGTACGGTGTTACCATCATCAACTTCACCAAGGAATTTAACGAGAGAACCAAGAACGATATCGGTCTTATCATCCCCGTAGTTATCACAATCTACGCAGACCGTTCTTTCTCTTTCATCACAAAGACTCCTCCCGCACCCGTTCTTCTCAAGAAGGCTTGCGGCATTGAGAGTGCATCCGCAGCTCCTAACAAGACTAAGGTTGCTAAGGTTACAAAGGATCAGGTTCGCCAGATCGCTGAGACTAAGATGAAGGACCTCAACGCAGGCTCCATTGAGGCTGCTATGAGCATGATCGCAGGTACCGCACGTTCCATGGGTATCGTTGTTGAGGACTAAGGAGGATTAGAAGATGAGCAAGAAGTATGTTGACAGCGTAAAGCTGATTGAAAAGAATAAGATGTATGATCCTGCAGAAGCTCTGAGCCTCGTTTGCCAGACTTCCAAGGCAAAGTTCGATGAGACTGTTGAGCTCCACGTTCGCCTCGGTGTTGACTCCCGTCACGCAGACCAGCAGGTTCGCGGCGCGATCGTTCTTCCCCACGGTACAGGTAAGTCTGTAAAGGTTCTCGTGTTCGCTAAGGGCGACCGTGCAACTGCTGCAAAGGAAGCAGGCGCTGAGTACGTTGGTGACGTTGATCTCGTTGAGAAGATCACCAAGGAAAACTGGTTCGACTTCGACGTTGTAATCGCTACACCCGACATGATGGCTACTATCGGTCGTCTCGGTCGTGTTCTCGGTCCTAAGGGTCTTATGCCTAACCCCAAGGCGGGTACTGTTACCATGGACGTTGCTAAGGCTGTTACAGAAGCTAAGGCAGGTAAGATCGAGTACCGTCTCGACAAGACCAACATCATCCACTGCCCCATCGGTAAGGCATCCTTCGGTGTTGAGAAGCTCCAGGAGAACTTCGAAACACTTATCGGCGCAATCATCAAGGCTAAGCCTGTTGCTGCTAAGGGTCAGTACATCAAGAGCTGCACCCTTGCTTCCACAATGGGCCCCGGTATCAAGGTAAACAGCGCTAAGCTCGGCTAAGTTAATCTTAAGCTGAATATAAAAACCTTCACGAATTCGTGGAGGTTTTTTGTTGGTTTAAGCAAACTCATTTTGACACTGGAAATGTTGCTTCTGATATGAGAAACATATCATCTCGTGTCAATGTGATTACGGCGTTTTCTGATACGTCAGTGGCGATTCTGGCCGCCACTGTATTATGTGTCTCGTTCATATCCTTTTCCTCTCTCATGCGATTGTAAAGCGTTTGCATGACGTTCTTTTTGTAAATCTGCCGTACAGTTCCGCATAAGCATTCTTAAATGCGGTTGAATCAAAGCGGGTTGTCTCTACAGTTTTCCATCTGATTTTGAATACGTCCACGGTTATCTCAAATGAATTTACAACTCCTGTATTTCTCCGGGAGTTCGTGCCCTCTCAAGCGGTCCAATGCTTAGCGAGAGGGCATTTTCTTTTATCCCGATCTAACGGTAACGGAACTTGTTGATTAGGCTCACTCTGTGGCGTGTCTGTTTCCATCCGTTCACCGTTCTCTTTAGGTTTGGCTGCCGAGACTGTTTCCCTTGCTCGCTTTACGGCTTGTATGTTTCCGACGGCTTGCCTTACCTTGTGATTATATTACATCACTATTTGCGCAAATATTATTGTATACATTGACTATTTACACAAATAGTGTTTTGTGTTATAATAGTAAATAGTATAGGAGGTGAAATGTATGTCCGAAAGCAAAGTTAGCAAAAAACAGCAAGCTTGTGTTAATCGTTACATTGATAAAGCATACGACCGTATAAACCTTACAATGCCGAAAGGAAACAAAGAAGTAGTTTCAGAACATGCAAAAAAACGTGGAGAGAGTGTAAACAGCTTTATAAACCGCGC
Source organism: Clostridia bacterium (assembly GCA_017531765.1). Classification (GTDB taxonomy): domain Bacteria; phylum Bacillota; class Clostridia; order Oscillospirales; family CAG-272; genus RUG11130. The sequence goes on along the minus strand of JAFXKJ010000139.1, from coordinate 13,847 downwards.
AATTTTAGAAACAATTGAAAGAGACAAAGAAAGTTTTGGAGGACAAAAACATGAACTATCCCGATAAATATAAACTGTCCCCGGAAGCAAACCTCTTTATCGCAAAAAAGAAGTGTGACGAAAATGTGTACTGTGGTATGCGCATGGAGAACCGTGCAGTAACGTTTCCTCAAACAAAAACGATCCTCGACGGTGTGAATGTGCCCGATGTAGCACTTGATGATATACAAGCCATACTTAATATGCGCGACGCATGGAAATACCTGCTGAGCACGCCTGAAGAGCCTGTAACGCTCGAGTATGTGTGTCGCCTTAATGAATATATAGCACGCAATGAGGCACTTGTGTGGGGCAAACTGCGCACAGGTAAGGTCGGTATCTCAGGTACAGAGTACATCCCACCCGTGCCTGTAGCTGAGGAAGTTGCACGTGAGCTTGAAGAGATCTTGTCGCGTGATGTTACGTGGACCGAAAAGGCACTCGATGCTTTTACATGGGGGACAAGACGTCAACTCTTTTGGGACGGTAATAAGCGCACAAGCATGACACTTGCTAATAAGATCCTGATATCCCACGGTGCCGGAGTTCTGACGATCACAGACCGCCACATGGAGAAGTTCAATGTACTCTTGCTTGAATTCTACAACACAGGAGAGGGCGAGAACCTGAAGCGCTTTCTTTATGAGAATGCATTACACGGAATTGATATATAAAAAGCAGACGGAGAGGGATAGTTTGAAGCATCCCTCTCCGATTCGTTTTAGTTTTGAAACACAAGCATAGCAAGGTTGGGGCAAGGGTATTTCCCAAGAAACATAACCCAAAAAAATACACAACAAGTAGCAAATAAGTAACAACTCACGAGTAAACACAATAAAAAGAAAACCCTTTGATTCAAGAAAACCTTGATTTCAAAGGATTTTTCTGTTTCAGGGGCACTAAGACTTTCGCCATCGGCGAAAGCAAGCACACGCCCTCGAAAACAGTTCCCTATCGGACTGTTTTCGTCACCGCTACGCGATGTGAATGCACTTCGCGTCAGCGAACGTGCTCTTTCTGAGTCTTTTAGTAAAACCTCCAAAACAAATGAAACCATCCGTGCGGATGGCTTCATTTGTTTCAGGGGCACTAAGACTCGAACTCAGGACACGCGGTTTTGGAGACCGCTGCTCTACCAACTGAGCTATACCCCTATGTTGTTTCGACAACGTTGATATTATATCACAAGAAGTACTGCTTGTCAATAGTTTTTTCGATTTTTTGCTCCAAATTACAAAAACTTTTTTGAAAATATTTCAGAAATAGTATTGACAAAAAGAGCAAAGTGTGGTATTATATATAAGCGTTCCGGAAACGGAACGAAATGCGCTACTAGCTCAGTGGATAGAGTGCCCGGCTACGAACCGGTAGGTCGCAGGTTCGAATCCTGCGTGGCGCGAAATGAAAAAGCAAGCCGTTTGGCTTGCTTTTTTTTTAACTCGCTCAATCTCCGCAGCCCGCAATACATTTTGCCAGACACGCGCCTGTCGTAAGCGTCAGCGTAAAAAACAGCAGCAGAAGTCCTGTAACTATCGCGCCGAGAACGCTTGCCGCGGCAATGTCAATGGTGATAAGCACAGCCGCCGTGAGGATCGTGCCGAAAATTCCCGTGAACAGTGCGGGCAAAGTACTGCAAATACACTCTCTCACGTAAGAATTTCTGACAAGGCTTACGCTCAGCAGAGTTACACCGAGGAATCCTATCGCCACTCCGAAAAGCGTCCACACAAACGGAAGCGGAAGTGTGAGGTTTCCCGTAACCGTGAGAAGCGACGCCACGATTCCTATTATCACGCTTGCTGTGATACCGAGGATGGTGCATTTCGGCTTACAGGTACAACAATTATTCGTCATTTTTATAGTCCTTTCATTTTTTACTTTCGAGGAGACGCCTCCCCTCTTCCACAATATATGCACGTTTCGCCAAAATGACAGCACTGTCGCCTCTCGCCCGTGTGGCAGTAATAAATTTTTCTCATTTTTTTCGCAAAACCGCCAACCTTTTCTTACTTTCCCCCACTATATATACGAAGGCGCCTGAAAAACAAATTTTTTTAAGAAAGGAACCCCGCAGGATGGACAAGCAAAATGCCGACAGCATCATAACAAATTACCTCACAAAAATTTACGGCTTTTCAGTCAAGCATTCCCTGTTCTATGATGAAGCGGAAGAACTTGCCTCTGAAATAGTCTGTCAGCTTTATCAGTCCCTCCTGAAGACCGACGAGGTGTCAAACACCGATGGGTACGTCAGGTACGTTTGTCGTAACGTTTTTGCAAAATACGTGGACAAGAGAAAAAAAGAGCAGGCCTTGCCCCTTGACGGCGTAGATCTGCCCTATGAGGAAAGCTTTTACGACGGAGAAGAGGACGAAGAACTGCTCCGCCTCCGCCGCGAGATAGCTTACCTCACCCGTACCCGTCGGGAGATCGTCTACTCATTTTATTACGAGGGCAGATCCATAGCCAACATATCCGCCGAAACGGGGCTTCCCGTGGGAACGGTCAAATGGCATCTAAACAAGGCTCGCGGGGAAATAAGGAAAGGATTCACCATGGAAAGAAAGATCGGAAAGCTTGGGCTGAGTCCCATAAGTCACACAGGCTTCGGGCACAACGGAAGTCCCGGACCGAAAAACCGCGCTCCCGAATATTACCTCTCAGACAGACTCTCTCTCAACATAGTCTACAGCGTTTATCACACTCCCCGCACCAAGGACGAGATCGCAGAGGAGCTTGGCATCACGCCGGTATTCCTTGAGGATAAGATCGCGCTCCTTGAGGAAAACGGATTTCTTGTACCTCAGGCGGGAGGAAAATACACCACTTACGTATGCTTCACCCCGGAGGTGGTATCCGTTGAAGAAGAGGAAAAGCTTCTTGAACGCATGATGACCGCGGCAAAGTGTCTTTGCGACGTGTACGTGCCCTCGGTAAGAGAAGCGGTAGCAAAATTCACCGACGTATATACCCCGGGAGGAAACCGTGAGCTTCTTGAGGCGGCGGCAATATTCTATGCTGTGGCGTGCAAATGCAAGATTTGTGCCACACGTGACATTTCAAATTACTATATCACTACTGCCGACGGCGGAGAATACATCGCATACGTGAGCATCCCTCGAACAAAAACAGACCCCGATTACAAAGAAAAGTTTCCTTGTGACCACTACAACTCCTGCGGCAGTATGTGGCGAGAGTCCGCAAAATATCCTGTATCTTCATGGTCTATCGACAGCCGTCTTGACTCACGGGAAGGCTACTGGGAAAACAACAAAAACTCGGACTATGATTATCTCTACGAGTACATAACGGGAATTATAACCGAGTCTACAGAAAACAAAGAAAAATTTACCCGACTCCGCGAGAGGGAATTCATTACCGAGGACGGAAAGGTTGCCGTTACGGTGGTACGGGGCAGCTCCGACGACTTCTTTGCCGCGATTCCTGCTCTCTCAGAGGAAATTAAGGCTAAATTTGCAGATTACGCTCTTGAGTACGCATTGGCAAGTGCGAAGAGGTATCCTCCTCAGATGCAGGATCTGATAGTAAAGGAGCACTGCGAAGCCTTCTTCGGTAACGCCTGCGCCATAATGGTACTTGACATTCTTTACGGAGACGGCACCTTCAAGCCTCTTTCCGATGAGGAAAAGGTTACGGCAAATCTTATTATGTTCTCGGATAAGCTTCCCGAATAATGCTCCCCCAACGGAGTACCGTAATTTGATAAATAAACTTTATTACCCCTCTTCATTCTTTGTTCCGCAAAGGATGAAGAGGGGTAGTTCGTAAGGTTACAAACTGTACGATATGGCTATCGTCTTACTTAAAACTCCCGCAAACTGTAGAGACCGGCGTCACTGTTTGCTTTGCAAACAGGGTGGTTGCCCAAAGGTGGGTGTCCGTGGCGGCAACCAGCACGTCGGGCGATAACCTACCTCGCAGAGTAAGGTTAACCTGTAGAGGGCGGATTCCATATCCGCCCGCTTCGTAGGCTTACAACCCGCACGTTATGGTTATCCCCCCGCGCTCCATTGGCTGATCTTTTATCTTTTTGTTACCTCTGCCCCTCTCCGCCTCATTTCAACCCCTTCCCCCTTCACGGAAATTCAACCGAAAATCTACCGCCCACTCAAAAATTCAACCGATTGTGTATTTTATTAACCGTCCTCTTGTGATATACTGTAGGTGTCATCGATGATAAATGATTTTTTGGAGGATAACCAAAATGAAAAATACAATAGGCAGTAACATAACCGCACTGCGAAAAGAAAGAGGCATGACCCAAGCGGAGCTTGCGGAAAAGCTTAACGTGTCCGTCCAAGCCGTCTCAAAATGGGAAAACGACGTGTCCCACCCCGACCTCGAAAGAATAGGCGAGCTCGCGCGGGCGCTCAGTACCACCGCCGAGGCCATCATAAGCGGAGAGGACACAGCCGCACCTGCGGAAATTAAGAAAGGTGATATTTCAAAGAGACTTCTTGTCATAACGGTCAACGTGAAAGGTTCCGATCCCGCCGACATTACTCTGCGCCTCCCTGCCGAGCTTCTCTTGAAGGCACGGGTTGAAGGGACTCTCGCAAAGCTTATCGGAGGCGACTACAGCGAAATGATTCCCGATTCTGTATTTGAAATGCTTGAATGCGGTGTGGTAGGCCCCGTCGCTACGGTAAACACTGAGGACACGTTTGTTAATTTAGAGGTGGTGTCGTATGATTCTTAACATCACCTACAACGGAAAGCCTTACCGCGTGATTAAAAAGAAGAATGCTTACGTCTTCGGCATAAGCATGAATGACAGTACCGCGGAAGCCCTGCTCGACCTTGACAAGCTGACTTTTGACGAAGGCTTTGTCAAACTTTATGAAAATTTGCCCGGCGGCAAGTCTCTTGAGCTTACTCTCGTCATGAGCGACGAAGAAACCATCGGCAAATACGCGGGACTTCCCACCCTCGACATAAGCTTTGGCGGCATTCACGTCACCGCCACTCTGTAATAAAGCACCGCCGATGTTCGACTCACTTCACAGGGTAAGTGAAACCGAACATCGGCGGTGTTTTATTCTTTTTTGTCGCTCTCCTCTGTTGTTTTTTCCTTATTCTTTTCCGCAAGGGACTTCGCTCCCGCTTTTATCTTTGCGCTCATCTCTCTCAGCTTTCCCAGCGTCTTCACGTCGTTTGGAAACAACCGCTTCATCAAAAACACGGCAATTGCAAAGGTCACGATCTTTTCGGGTGACGGCAAATATAGAAAGGCAATATACGCTCCCGCAACCGCCATCATCCATTTTATATCAAGTGCCGTTCCCACGGCAAGCATAACGTACGACCAGCCGTTTGTTATCATCCACGCGATACCGAAACAGAGAAGAAGTCTCGGATTGAGAATAAACTCCAAAGCGGTTTTTATGATTCTTTTTACTTTTTTCTTCATTTTTTACGAACTTCCGACCTGTTGTTTTCTTCATTATACCACAGTAATATGAAAGTTTATTAAACTGAAGATATTTTTTCTGAAAAAATTAAGCAGAAACAAATTATTTGCTTCCGCTTTATTTTTTTACTTCGTCATTTTTTCCTGCTTGACCTTGTGGTCAATAACGTGGCGGGAAGCAAGCTCGCGGTGAATATCCTCAAGGGAGATACCCATCTGAAGCATAAGCACCATTACGTGGTACGCAAGGTCTGCGATCTCGTACACGGTCTCAGCCTTGTCGTCAGCCTTACCTGCGATGATGACCTCTGTACACTCCTCGCCCACCTTCTTGAGAATCTTGTCAATTCCCTTCTCAAAGAGATAAGTGGTGTATGAGCCTTCCTTCTTCTCACGCTTTCTGCCCTCAAGCATAGTCATAAGATTTTCAAGAGAAAACTCATGTCTGTCCTCGCTCTGATATACTTCCTTTGTGAAGCAGGAGTCAGTACCTGTGTGGCAAGCGGGACCGTCCTTCTCAACTACCACAACAAGGGCGTCGTTATCGCAGTCGGCGGTGATGGACACGATGTGCTGATAGTTTCCGCTTGTCTCGCCCTTGAGCCACAGCTCCTCTCTGGAACGGCTCCAGAAGCAGGTGAGACCACGCTCCATTGAGATCTCAAGGCTCTCGCGGTTCATGTATGCGAGTGTCAGTACCTTCTTTGTAATTGAATCTACGACGATTGCGGGAATAAGTCCCTTTTCGTCAAACTTAAGTTCGTCTATGTTTATCATAACTTTCTTCCTTTAACCTACCGATAAAATTTGCCCGACGTCTCAGCTGAGTCTTACGGGAATGTTATTTTTGTGAAGCTCGCGCTTCAGGTCTTCGATCTTAACCTCTCCGAAGTGGAAGATGGATGCGGCAAGTCCCGCGTCAACCTTGGGGAGAGATTTGAAAAGCGTTGTAAAATGGTCGATACATCCGGCACCTCCCGATGCGATAACGGGAACGTTTACCACCTGACATACAGCGTCAAGCATTTCAAGGTCAAAGCCGCCCTTAACTCCGTCGGTGTCGATGGAGTTAAGCACCACCTCGCCCGCGCCGTTTCCGACGCATCTACGGATCCACTCGATGGCTTCCATGCCCGTGTTTTCACGTCCGCCCTTTGCGAACACTCTGAAAACTCCGTCAACGCGCTTCACGTCAGCGGATATAACCACACACTGGTCTCCGTAAAGCTTTGCCGCCTCGTAGATAAGCTCGGGGTTACGGATAGCTCCCGAATTCACGCTTACCTTATCCGCGCCGCATTTTAGGACTCTGTCGAAATCCGCAACGGTGTTGATTCCGCCACCCACGGTAAGGGGAATGAATATCTGTGTGGCTACCTCTCGGAGAATATCTGTGAAAAGAGCACGTCCCTCGGCGGAAGCGGTAATATCATAGAACACAAGCTCGTCGGCGCCCGCACTGCTGTAGTATCTTGCAAGCTCCACGGGGGAGGAAACGTCGGAAAGACCCTCAAAATTCACGCCCTTGACCACACGTCCGTTTTTAACGTCAAGGCAGGGGATAATTCTCTTTGTGATCATACCGTCTCTCCTCCTTTTGTGATGTTCACGGCGTCACTGATCTTAATGGCACCGGTATAATACGCCTTACCGATGATCGCGCCGTACACGCCAAGCTCATTCAGACGGGACACGTCTTCAAGGGTCGAAACACCGCCTGAGGCGATGATATTCATCTTGAAACGGCTTGAAAGATCACGGTAAAGCTCGTGATTTGTACCCATCATTGCTCCGTCCTTTGAAATATCGGTGCAAATAAGGGTGGAAACACCAAGACCTTCCATCTTTGCGCAGAAATCCATAGCGGTGTACTCGCTCTTTTCAGTCCAGCCCTTGATTGCAACGTAGCCGTCCTTAATGTCAACGCCTACGGCAACCGCTTCACCGTAAGCCTCTACTGCTTCTTTAAGGAAAGCCTCGTCCTTTACAGCCGCAGTGCCCAGTATCACACGGTCAACGCCTGCATCAATGTAGGCTTTTACGGTTTCCATGCTTCTGATGCCGCCGCCAACCTCAACGAAAAGGTTACATGAGGTGACGATCTTCTTAATTGTTTCAATATTGGGTGTTGTGCCAAGCTTTGCGCCCTCAAGGTCAACGATGTGGATATGACGTGCACCCTGAGACTCAAAATCACGGGCAAAATCCCACGGACGGTCGCTGTACACCGTCATGTTATCATAATCTCCCTTATAGAGACGTACAGCTTTGCCCTCATAAAGGTCAATTGCGGGGAAAATATACATTTGTCTAAATCCTTTCTTCAGGCAATCTTAAATCTCACAGAAGGCTTTAAGTATGCGAAGTCCCACGTCCCCGCTTTTTTCGGGATGGAACTGACAGCCGTACACGTTGTCACGTGCAACCGCCGCCGTGAGGCTTGCGCCGTACTCGGTAGTTGCAATCACGCTGTCCTCGCATTCCGCGCCGTAGAAGGAGTGCACGAAATACACGTGATCGCCTTCGTTAATGTATTTGAATACCTTTGACTTCTCTCCCTTGAAGGAAAGAGCGTTCCAGCCGATGTGGGGAATCTTGAGTTCCTTCGGGATCACATCAGCGATAGGACGGATCTCGCCCTTGATAAGTCCGAGTCCATCATGCTCACCGTACTCAAAGCTTTTTTCAAGGAGAAGCTGCATTCCGAGGCATATGCCCATGAGAGGCTTGCCCTTTTCAGCTTCCGATATTACAACACGGTCAAGTCCCGTCTCTCTCAGCTTTGCCGCCGCGTCTCCGAACGCACCGACACCGGGGAGGATTATCTTGTCAGCCGAGCGAATCGCGGAAGCATCTCCCGTCACGACTGCCTCAGCGCCGATTGCGGCGAGAGAGCTTTTCAGGGAAAAAAGATTTCCCACTCCATAGTCAATTATTGCTATCATCAAAGAACTCCTTTGGTTGAGGGGATCTCATGACTGAAATCGTAATCAATGGCAACTGCCGCCTTAAAGCTGCGTGCCGCAGATTTGAACGCGCCCTCTATAATGTGATGGGAATTAAGTCCCGCAAGCTGCTTTATGTGGAGAGTACAGCGGCAAGTGCGAACAAATCCCAGCCAGAACTCACGCACAAGCTCGCAGTCGAAGTCGCCCACCTTCTCTGACGGGATCACAAGATCATATTCAAGATGTGATCTGCCCGACAGGTCAACTGCACTGAGGATCAAGGACTCGTCCATAGGAAGGATCATATTTCCGTAACGGTTGATACCGCGCTTGTCACCGAGAGCATCGGCAAATGCCTCTCCGAGAGAGATCCCGATGTCCTCAACGGTGTGGTGGTAGTCCACTTCAACGTCGCCCCTGCAGGTGAGGCTGAGGTCAAATCTGCCGTGGCGGGCAAAAAGGTTTAGCATATGATCAAGGAAGGGACAGCCTGAATCAACCTCAGCGCTTCCAACTCCGTCAAGATCAATTTTGAGAGAAATATCCGTCTCAGCGGTTTTTCTGTTAATTTCGGCAATTCTCATATCAGTTTCCGTTCCGCCCCGCGTGTGGGGGCAAAGGTTTATTTGTACAGTAATTCTCCGAGGATACCTATCATTGCGGTAACGAGAGCTTCCATCTGCTCTCTCGTACCTATGGTGATTCGGTTATAATCCTTAATGCGTTCAGTTGTGAAGTGGCGGACAAGAATTCCCGCCTCCTTCAGCTTAAGATACACGGTCTCTCCGTCGAGGTGCGGATGACGTGCAAAAATAAAGTTTGTACTTGATGGGATGCACTCAAAACCGAGAGTCGTCAGTGCATCGGCAGTATATGTTCTGTTCTCACAGATCGTTTTGCACCTCTCGCGGACCGTTTCCTCGTCCTCTAAGATGCCGATTCCCGCTGCCATGGTCATCATATTGATGTTATATGGATTTGTGGAATACTTAACAGTGTTAAGATCCCTTATCAGTTCCTTACAGCCAACACCGAAGCCAAGTCTTGCACCCGCCATTGAACGGGATTTTGAAAAGGTCTGAGTCACAAGAAGATTATCGTACTTTTTAATAAGAGGTACTGCGCTCTCCCCGCCGAAATCCACGTAAGCCTCATCGATGACAACGATATTATCGGGGTTGGACTCAACGATACGCTCGATCTCGCTGAGAGTAAGGGCGATTCCCGTGGGCGCGTTGGGATTGGCGATGAAAATGGTCTTGTTTATACCTATATAGTCATCGGATCTGATTGTGAGATCATCACTCAGAGGAATGATCTCGTAGGGTACACGGTTTAACTCGGCGAAAACCTTGTAAAAGCCGTAGGTAATATCGGCAAATGCCGCGGGATGTGCGTCATCGCAGTATGCCATGAAAGCAAAATTCAGAATCTCATCAGACCCGTTGGTAAGAAGCACTTCTTCGCGGTCCACACCGAGAATGTCGGCAAGACGGCTCGTCAGAAGGAAGCACTCGGGATCGGGATAGAGATTCAGCCTCTCAGCTGCTTCAGCGGCACAGGAGACAGCCTTTTCCGTGGGAGGGAAGGGTGACTCGTTGGTGTTCAGCTTGATATACTGAGCATCCTTCGGCTGTTCACCGGGAGTGTACGGGGTGAGAGAACTATATTTCTCACTGAAAAACTTACTCATCTCTGTCAGTCCTCGATTCTGATCACGGCACTCTTTGCGTGTGCGGTGAGTCCTTCCTTTTTCGCAAAATATTCCACGTCGCGGGCAACTCTCTCAAGAGCGCCTTTTGTGAAGTAGGTGTACTGAGTCTTCTTCACGAAATCGTCAACGGAAAGAGGACTTGAAAACTTAGCCGTACCGCTTGTGGGAAGGGTGTGGTTGGGACCTGCGAAATAGTCGCCCAGCGCCTCGGGGCAGTTTCTGCCCATGAAGATAGAGCCTGCATGGCGAATGGAATCAAGATAATCGAAGGGATTGTCTACGCAAAGCTCAAGATGCTCGGGAGCGATCTCGTTTGCGATATTGATTGCCGACATAAGGTCCTCGGCAACGATGATCTTGCCGTTTCTGTCGATGGATTCTCTTGCGATCTCACATCTTTCAAGAAGGGGGATCTGCACTTCAAGCTCACGGGAGACCGCCTCGGCAAGAGTCATGGAATCGGTAACGAGCACTGCGCTTGCAAGCTTGTCGTGTTCTGCCTGAGAGAGAAGGTCTGAGGCAAGGTGACGGGGGTCTGACGCGCCGTCGGCAACGATAAGGATCTCGCTGGGCCCCGCGATCATGTCGATGGACACGATGCCGTAGACTTGACGCTTAGCCTCTGCAACGAAGGCGTTGCCGGGGCCGACGATCTTGTCAACCTTTGGGACGCTCTCGGTGCCGTAAGCAAGTGCCGCTACAGCCTGCGCGCCGCCAACCTTCACGATCTTGTCAACCCCCGCAACGTGCGCCGCCGCGAGAATTACGGGGTTCACCTTACCGTTCTTTCCGGGGGGAGTTGTGATGACCACTTCCTTAACGCCTGCAATTTTCGCGGGAATGGAGTCCATAAGAACGGTGGAGGGGTATGCCGCAGTGCCGCCGGGAACGTAAAGGCCCGCACGGTCAACGGGAATCACCTTCTGACCCATGACAACACCGTTTTCATCATTTATAATAAAGCTGTTTCGCGTCTGCTTTTCGTGGAATTTGCGGATATTAGCCGCGGCTTTTCTGAGAATCTCCAAAAACTCGGGCTCAACGGATGCCACAGCCTCGGCTATTTCCTCTTCGGAAACAATGAGAGAGGAAAGACGTGCGCCGTCGAACTTCTCGCAGTACTTGTAAAGCGCCGCATCACCGTTTTTTCTTACGTCTGAGATGATATCCGTTACGATATCCTCTACGTTTACGGTAGGTTCCACACGGGCGAACACCTCATCGGGTGTAACCTCGCCGTATTTCAGTATTTTTATCATAAGGTTTTACCTGATTTCTTAGTATATTACTTTTTCTCAGCTTCAAGTCCCGCCATAATGCGTTCAATGGCTTCCGACTTGAATTTGAAGCTTGCCTTATTTGCAATAAGTCTTGCGCTGATGGGAACGATGGTCTCAAACACCTCAAGGTCGTTCTCCTTAAGGGTAGTTCCCGTTTCAACTATATCCACAATAACGTCGGACAGTCCGAGGATCGGAGCTATCTCAATGGAGCCGTTAAGATGGATAATATCAATGTCACGCCCCTGAGACGCGTAGTAATTTTTCGTGATATTGGAGAATTTGGTTGCAACGCGGAGAGTCTTCTTGGGGTTGTAGCGGAAATCACGCTTAGCCGCAACCGCCATTCGGCATTTGCCGATGTCAAGGTCATAAAGCTCGTAAACGTCGGGTTCATACTCAAGGAGTATATCCTTACCCGCGACACCGATGTCAGCCGCGCCGTGTTCAACGTAAATCGCAACGTCGGAGGGCTTTACCCAGAAATATCTTACTCCCGCTTCGGGATTTTCGAAAATGAGCTTTCTGTTCTGCTCCTTGATAGAAGGGCACTCAAAGCCCGCGCGCTCAAACATGGCGTAAACCTTTTCGCCAAGTCTTCCCTTGGGAAGCGCTACGTTAAGCATTGTTTTCATGGCTCATGTCCCCCCCTTCGCTGAGCTTTAAGAGCTGTTTATATTTCAGCTTTTCGGGTATAATCTTCCCTGCGAGGACACTCTTTCCCTCGGAGGTTTCCCCGTTCACAGCATCCCCTATTACAGGAAGAGTCACGTTTTCACCGTAAAGGATGAAAGTATCAACGTCGTAGTCAGCCGTGTCCTCTTCAAGTCTCTCCAGAAGGTCAAGATAAACAGCAAAGCCGATGGCGCGGGAGGTGCGGCGCATTCTTGTCATAAGCTTGTCGTACTGACCGCCCGAGAGGATACCCGCAGGAAGTCCCGCTATAAATCCTTTGAAAACAAGTCCGTTGTAATACTTGGCGTTACCCGTAACTGAGAAGTCGATGTTTACTCTGCCCTCAAAGCCTTCCGCCTCAACGCAGGATGTGATCTTTTCAAGCCTGTCAGCGAGATGTGCTGCGGACTCGGGAAGAATCTCTCTGAGAGTGGGGATCACCTTCTTGGGAGAGCCGTATGCGGTAATAAGGCGAAGAGGCTTATCGGGGCAAACGGCACATTCCTCGCAAAGAGCACGGACGCCGTGTGCATTCTTTTCACCGATAAGAGAAAGAAGCTCTCTTTTTCTTGAAACGGGTATACCCGCATCATCGATCACGGCATCGATCACGTCAAGGTCAGATACGTCAAGAACGAAATTCTCACTGATCATGCCAAGACTCTTTGCCGCAAGAAGCAAAACTTCATATATATTATAGTCGTCAACGTCGCCTATGCACTCAAGTCCCACCTGAGTGATCTCCTTAAAGGAAGCACCCGGCTCCGATGTGCGGTATACGTTTTCATCGTAGTATACCTTGTAGATTCCGCCATTCTCTATCATTTTGTCGCTGCTCTTGATAATGGAGAGTGTTACGTCGGGCTTCAGCGCCATAAGACGACCGTTGGTGTCGGTAAATGTGATAATATTATCGGAAACGAGAAAGTCCTTATTTCTAACGTATAGATCATACTCCTCGAATTTACTCATTTTGTACTGAGAATAACCGTACCGTGAATAGAGGCTTCTCAGATCAAATATCGCCTTTTCCTCATTTCTGAGGACAGAGGGTGAAATATTCATATTGTGACCATGCCTTTACAAAGATTTGCCGTTGTCCCAACGGCACATTTAGGTGTTCCTCGATGGAAATTTGCGTGAATGGGGAGATTAATCTTCGCCGATTCTGGAAATAACAGTGTCATAGCCGCCGCTTCCGTAAACAAGGCACTTGTTTACCCGACTGATAGTAGCGGTGCTGGCTCCCGTTTCGCGGGAGACCTCCTGGTAACTGCATCCGCTTTTCAGCATCTGAGCTACCTTAAGACGCTGAGCAATATCCTGAAGCTCTTTAACTGTGCAAATGTCTTCGAAAAAGTTTCTGCATTCTTCTACGTTTTCAAGAGAAAGGATCGCACGGTGAAGATTTTCTGTAAGTTCGGAATGAAAACTTTTCATAATATATATCCATCCTTTGCTTTTATAACTTGTGTGGGGTTCGTCAGTTTAGCGCTTTACTATACTAACACATTAAACGGATATTGTCAATAGGAAAAATGAAAAAATCAGCGTGTACCACCGACAAATTCGGCGCACGGACGCTGAAGTCGAAAAATGGGAATATACACGAAAAACCACCCAAAGTCGGGTGGTTCTTCGGTTTCAGCGGTATAGGGATTCGAACCCCAACAAACAGAGTCAGAGTCTGTCGTGCTACCGTTACACAATACCGCTTCACAACGATAGATATTATATCAGATGTTTCGCTGTTTGTCAAT
>JAFXKJ010000138.1 GCA_017531765.1 Clostridia bacterium | reverse complement strand
GAGCGCGGGGTATGTGAAAAGACCTGCGTTGATATTGTCAGCATTCTTCTGAGACTTATCCTTGAACTGAGTCATACGTGAAAGTTCACCGAACATGGTGTAGCAGTCAAGGATCCAACCAAGCTCCGCGTGTGCGGGGACATGGCTCTGAACGAAGAGTGTATTTTTTTCGGGATCAAGTCCGCAGGCGATGTAGAGAGCAAGAGTCTCATATGTTCTGCGGCGAAGCTCCGCGGGATTCTGTCTGACGGTGATAGCGTGCTCGTCCACTACGCAGTAGTAGCACTTATACTCGTCAGAAAAAGCGGAGAAGTTTTTTATAGCTCCGAGATAGTTGCCGAGGGTAAGTACACCCGATGGCTGAACTCCGGAGAAAACGACCTTTTTATCCTTAAACATGGGGGATATGCCTTTCTGTGCATCATACAATTATACTTAATAAAATTATACAATAAAAGTACCCGTTTTGTCAATGGAAATCCCGACAAAACACAACTAATTCTGTAATAAATAATGTGCAGTTCGGCAAAATATTACATACATTACCCTAAAGTTTCGGATTTTGATACTCTGCAATTCATATTTTTGTCCAAGTTATGTTTTACACTTTCATTTCGGAGATTTTTGTGTTATAATTAACGGGTAAAGAAAACGGGGAGGCGTTTATGAAAAATCTTGATGAACTGAAGGAAAAATGCGAGGGATGTCAAATGTGTCCCCTTGGCAAAACGAGGAAAAATCTCGTTTTCGGTGTGGGTAACGGCTCAGCTAAGCTGATGTTCGTCGGCGAGGCACCGGGAGAAAGGGAGGATGCCACGGGTATTCCCTTTGTTGGTGCGGCGGGACAGCTGCTTGACAAATATCTTGCCGCCGTGGGCATCGAAAAGAGTGAAGTTTATATTGCAAATATACTGAAATGCCGTCCGCCGAAGAACCGAGATCCCCTTCCCGAAGAGCAGGATGCCTGCATCGGTTACCTGAGAGAACAGGTAAAGCTGATTCGTCCGAAGATGATCGTTTGTCTCGGCAGGATCTCTGCCATGAGGCTTATAGACCCGTCATACAGAATTACCAAGGATCACGGAAACTTCGTAAAGAAGGGTGGCTTTCTCATGACAGCGGTATACCACCCTGCCGCTCTTCTCCGAGATCCGCAGAAGAAGGTTGACATGTACCTTGACATGAAAAAGATCAAGGCGGCTCTTGATGAGCTTGAGTAGAAAAAACGCACCTCCGAGGCTTGCTTCGGAGGTGTAGTTTTGTTGTGAGTCGATGCGAAACAAGTTATATTATCAATTCGTTGTTAAGTTATCAACGGTTATTTGATTTATGAGTATATCATTTTTGTTACAAGGACATATTCCACAGTGAAATGCACAAACCGCCGTCATGCGACAGCGGTTGATGAAGTTGATTTAGTGTATGCTACTTTGATTATTCTCTGAAAGATGCTCTAATATAGAAATCCCTATACCCATAGGAACATCACGGTTACCGTATCCGAATCCGCAATAATTTGACAATACTACAACACCGTAACGCTTGTCTTTGTCAAATCCGACTACGGAACTGAATCCCGGCGTAAGACCTGCGCAAAAGACCACATCACTTTCCTTTTGTTTCATAAATGCCAGCCCCATATCAAATGGCTGTCCGGTTATCAAATGTGTATCATGGCAAATACTGTAGACATTATCTGTCATATGAAGCTTTACATATGATATCATATCACTTAATGTTGAAACAAGACATCCTGCGGGTAAAAATACAGATTCTTCATCCCAACACCATCTGATGGTATCTGTTCCCGTGTTTCCGATCAGTTCAGCTCCGCTGTAACCGATTCGTGTATTACCAAGATGCAAAGAATCACGTATAAATTCCTCAAGAATTTCGGGAAAAGTTCTGTTTAGCTTTCGTTCCAAATACGTTCCTATCAGAGCAAATCCCAAATTTGAATAAGACCATTCCTGATTATGATCAATACTAACGTTTTCTATGTGAGCATCAATATCACTTTTGAAAATGCAGGAAAATGGATTATCTAATATG
>JAFXKJ010000137.1 GCA_017531765.1 Clostridia bacterium | reverse complement strand
CTCCGTCACGTTGAGGGTCTCCCGTATACAGGCGGTAATTGCCACACCTTCGACGGACTTGACGGTGACTTCAGTACACAGTACGAAAGCCAGCCTTGTCTCACAAATCCCGAGGTGTTCGATCTTATGCTTAATAACGTTTTGAAACTTCTCGATGAGCATCCTGAAGCTAAGCTCATCTCCGTTTCGCAGAACGACAATCTGAATTACTGTCAGTGCGATAACTGCAATGCGGCAATGAAAAAGTACGAGGACGAAAACGGTAACGGCGGTCCCGCAGGTCTCGTTATCGAGTTTGTAAACAAGATCGCAGAAGAGGTCGTGAAGAAGTATCCGAACGTTCTCATCCACACCTTTGCTTATCAGTATTCAGAGGATGCCCCCAACGGAATCAAGCCCCATGACAATGTCGTAATTCAGCTCTGCTCCATAAACAACTGCTTCAATCACCCTCTCGGAGGCGGTAAATGCGGTCACAACACAAGCTTTGAAGCTGATATTGAATCCTGGGGTAAGATCAGCAAGACACTCTTCATTTGGGACTACAACAACAACTTTGCTTACAGAGCGACTCCCTTTACAAACCTCACCTACGATATTCTCGCAGGTAATATGCAGCTGTTTGCCGACAACAACGCTAAGGGTCTGTTCCTTCAGGGTAACGCCAGCATGGGTAACAACGGTGAGTTTGACAGACTCCGTTGGTACCTCCTTGCAAAGCTCGCTTGGGATCCCTATATGAGCGAGGATGAGTATTACACTCACATGAAGGACTTCATGGAAGGATTCTACGGTGAGGGTTGGGAGAGCGTTTATGAAGCTCTCTTCATTCTCCACGAGAAGAACAAAAATTCTCACCTGGGTGTTTTCGACTGTCCCATACAGAACTGGATGCACACCAAACTTAAGAGCTCCATTGACACTCTCATAGGTCTCATGGAGGATGCTAAAATGAAGTGCAACAGCTACGTGGAATTCTGCAACATAGACGCTTCAGAGATCCAGTTCGACTACATATACACCGACATTCACTTCGACAAGCTCTACAACAGCGGTGACGAGGCTCAGATCCAAGAGTCTCAGGAAATGTGTTTCCGCCTCCAGAACAAAATGCAGAAGTACGGTGTGAGACTCAGTGATGCTTACGGAATACCGAACTTCACAGAGTTTACCAAATCCGCATCATACTGGAAAGAGCTCATGGGCTAACCGGAGTAACCACGGAACAGTTAACTTTTTATAGTTCAAAATAAATCAGGAAGGCTCGTCCTTCCTGATTTATTTTTGCCGTTTCGCCGTTTTTTTGAGTCAATGTGTCCGAATCTATTCCAATTTGACGAAATATGTGGTATAATATATTTTGTATATTTATATATAAATCCACTCCGAAAGGAACAACATAAAATGAAAGAAGTCATACTTTGCAAGTATGGAGAAATAATTCTCAAAGGAGCCAACAAATCAAGTTTTGAAAGTATGCTCCTTCGCGAGGTGAAGCGCCGTGCAAAGGCGATCGGAAATTATTCCGTGAAATATATGCAGAGCACGGTGTACGTTGAGCCTCTTGACGAGGATGCGGAGGATATGATCGGCGATATGTACGAGCAGATCCGCCACGTGTTCGGCTTTGCGGGCATCTGCCGCGCCGCAGTTTGCGAAAAGGACATGGAAATAATCAAGAAGACCGCTGTGGATTATCTTGCGGACACTCTGCCCCGTAACGCCACCTTCAAGGGCGAGGCGAGACGAAGCGACAAGCATTTCCCCCTTTCGTCTCCCGAAATTGCCGCTGAGGTTGGCGGCGCACTCCTTGAGGTAAGACCTGACCTGAGAGTTGATCTCAAGAATCCCGACGTTACAGTCAGAATCGAGGTCAGAGACAAGGCGGCTTACATCCACGCAGGTCAGGACAAGGGCGCGGGAGGTATTCCTCTCGGAAGCGCGGGGAGGGGACTTCTCCTTCTGTCAGGAGGTATCGACTCCCCCGTTGCGGGATATATGATGATGAAGCGCGGCATGACCATCGACTGCCTCCATTTTGAAAGCTTTCCTTACACCAGTGAGGCGGCGCGTGAAAAGGTGCTGACCCTCGCCCGTGAGCTTACGGAATATGCGGGTAAGATGAGAGTACACGTGATCTCCCTGACGAAAATTCAGGAGGAGATCCGCGACAGGTGCGTTGAAGACTATTTCACACTCATTCTCCGCCGTTTCATGATGCGACTTGCTTCAATGTGCGCCGAGGTAAACTTCTGCCCCGTTATCGTAACGGGCGAAAGTCTCGGCCAGGTTGCCTCACAGACACTTCAGGCTCTCTGCGCTACCGAAGCTGAGGCGTCAGTTCCCGTGTTCCGTCCCTGCATCGGTCTTGACAAGGACGAGATCGTAAAGACAGCACGCGCCATCGGCACATTTGAGACCTCCATCCTCCCTTACGAGGATTGCTGTACGGTATTTACACCGAAGCACCCCAAGACCCGTCCCGAGATCGAAAAGATCATGGCTGAGGAAGCAAAGCTTGACCGCGAAGCGCTCATAGCGGAGGCGTTTGAATCCCGTTACACAGTAACTATTAACCAATTTGAATAAACGCGGATAAAACTGCATAAAAAGGAGAATTACTATGATAAGAGACGATTATAATCTTGCTCTGCTTTGTGACTTTTATGAGCTTACCATGAGCCGCGGATATTTCCATTCAGCCGTTCGTGACAAGATCGCTTATTTTGACGTATTCTACAGACGTGTTCCCGACGGCGGCGGATATGCCATTGCCGCAGGTCTTCAGCAGATCGCCGAGTACATCACCGATCTTCATTTTACAGATAGCGATATCGAGTATCTCAGAAGCAAGAACAAGTTCGACGAGGAATTCCTTGCTTATCTGAAGGATTTCAAGTTTACGGGTGATATTTGGGGTGTTCCCGAGGGAACGGTTATCTTCCCCCACGAGCCCATTCTCACGGTTCGTGCTCCCGTAATCGAGGCTCAGCTTATTGAAACCTACGTGCTTCTCTCCATCAACCATCAGGCGCTTATTGCAACAAAGGCGGCGAGAATGGTGCGCAGCGCGGGGGGACGTCCCATTTCCGAGTTCGGCTCACGCAGAGCACACGGCGAAGGCGCGGCGGTTTACGGTGCGAGGGCGGCTTACATCGGCGGCTGTAACGGTACAGCGTGTGCCCTTTCCGACAAGCTTTTCGGTGTTCCCGCAGGAGGTACCATGGCTCACTCATGGGTACAGATGTTTGACAGCGAATACGAGGCGTTTGAAACATACTGCAAGATGTATCCCGACAATCCCACTCTTCTCGTTGACACCTACAGCGTGTTCGGCTCGGGAATCCCTAATGCCATCAAGGCAGTAAAGAACGTGCTTTGGCCCATGGGTAAGAAGGCTTGCGCCATCAGAATCGACTCGGGTGACATCACATACATCTCATGCAAGGCTCGCCGCGTTCTTGACGAAGCGGGACTTACGGATTGCAAGATCACCGTTTCCAACTCACTTGACGAATACATCATCCGTGACCTTATCTCTCAGGGTGCGCAGGTAGATGCCTTCGGTATCGGTGAGAGACTTATCACAGCTAAGAGCGCTCCCGTTTTCGGAGGCGTATACAAGCTCGTTGCTACCGAGGATCGTGATGGCAATATCACACCCAAGATCAAGATCAGCGAAAACATCGAAAAGATCACAAACCCCGGCTTCAAGAAGCTTTACCGCTTCTATTCCAACGAAACGAAGAAGGCAATTGCCGATCTTCTCGCCCTCAGTCATGAGGAGATCGATCACGACGGTCCTATGGAGATCTTCGATCCCGAGCATACTTGGAAGAGAAAAACTCTCGAAAACTACACCGTTCGCGAAATGAGCGTGCCGATCTTCAAAAACGGTGAGCTTGTTTACAACTTCCCCGAGCTCCCAGAGGTGCGTGAGCACTGTAAGCGAGAGATCGCCACAATGTGGGACGAGGTTCTCAGATTTGAAAATCCCCACACATATTACGTCGACCTTTCCGAAGAGCTTTGGAATCTGAAGCACGGAATGCTCAACAAGAGATAAAATGTCCCTTTGCACACTATGTCCAAGAAACTGTCGCGTTGACCGTTCGAGCGTGAGAGGCTTCTGCGGAGTTCCTGCGGATATTTATATCTCAAAGATAATGCTCCACCACTGGGAGGAGCCGTGTATCAGCGGAGAGAGGGGAAGCGGCGCGGTGTTTTTCTGCGGATGCCCTCTCGGCTGCAGATTTTGTCAGAACGCGGCTATCTCCCGAATCTCTGACGGACGTTTTGCGGGTCAACGCAGTTTTTCCGAGGAGGAACTTGCGACCTCCTTACTTATGCTTCAGGAAAAAGGCGCGCACAACGTAAACTTCGTATCTCCCACGCAGTACACGGACAGGATCATCCGTGTGCTTGACGAGGCAAGAAAGCGCGGACTGACCCTTCCCGCAGTATGGAATACGGGAGGCTATGAAAAGCCCGAAACAATACGTCGCCTTGAAAGCGTGGTTGACGTTTTCCTCACGGATATGAAGTATTTTTCCCGTGACCTGTCAGAAAAGCTTTCCTCTGCCCCCGATTATTTCGATTTTGCAATGCCGTCTCTTCTTGAGATGTGCCGCATCGCGGGAAAGACTGAGTATAGAGACGGAATTATGACAAGAGGCGTGATAGTGCGCCATCTTGTGCTTCCGGGATGCAGACGGGACTCCGAGGATGTACTTCGCCGTCTTGCCGAGGCGGGGCTTCAGGATAGGATAACGCTGTCTCTCATGAGTCAGTATACTCCCGATTTCTTTGCGGGATGCTCTGACGAAAAGCTTGACAGATCGCTGAAGCGGAGACTTACAACTTTTGAATATAACAGTGTAGCGGACCTTGCCCTACGGCTTGGATTTTCAGGCTTCGGTCAGGAAAGAGACTCCGCACAGAAAAAATACACCCCCGAGTGGGGATTTTGAAAAAGGTGATCGTACTTATGGATATTAAAAACAGCGTATGGGATAATCCCTCCGCGCGCGCGGAAGAGCTGAGACGGCTTATTCGACATCATTCCGAAAAATACTATAACGAGGATGCTCCCGAAATATCCGACTACGAATACGATATGCTCTTTGAGGAGCTGAAGCGCCTTGAAACGGCTTTCCCCGAGCTTGACAAGTCTGATTCCCCCACCCATAAAGTCGGCGGCGCGGCATCCGAGAAATTCTCAAAAGTTCGCCATGCTGTGAAAATGGGCAGTCTGACGGATGTTTTCGACCACGAAAGTCTTGCCGCCTTTGTAAAGCGTACCACTGATGCACTTGTTGACGGCGGATTTGCGAGGGAAGACATTACTTTTTCCGTGGAGCCTAAGATCGACGGTCTTTCGGTCTCCCTCACTTACGAAAAAGGAGAGCTAGTCATGGGTGCGACAAGAGGCGACGGCATGACGGGTGAAAACGTTACGGAAAACGTACGTACTATCGCAGATGTTCCTAAAAAATTAAGCGATCCGGTTGATCTCACCGTCAGAGGGGAAGTCTATATGCCCCGCGACAGTTTTGAGATGCTGAACCGCGAAAAAGAGGCGGCAGGCGAAAAGCTATGGGCGAATCCACGTAACGCCGCCGCGGGAAGCCTCAGACGACTTAATGCCGCTGAAACTGCGGGACGGGGACTTTCGATTTTCGTTTTCAACTATCAGACGGGTGAACTTTTCTCAGACGGAAGCACACCCGAGAGCCATACAGAGACCGTCTCCCGTATGGAGGCTCTGGGATTCAAGGTAATTCCCGTGAGAGCCGTTCCCTGTGACGCTGACGTGGTATCCGAAGCCGTTGACGCTATCGGAAGGGAGAGGGAAGGTCTGCCTTTTGATATTGACGGCGCGGTTGTAAAGGTAAATTCTCTTGAAATGCGCGAATATCTCGGAGAGGGAACAAGTACACCTAAGTGGGCTGTCGCTTTCAAATTTCCTCCCGAGGAAAAGGAAACAAAGCTTATTTCCATTGAACTTCAGGTGGGCAGAACGGGAGTTTTGACTCCTGCGGCTAACCTTGAGCCGGTGCGTCTTGCGGGAACTACGGTCTCCCGTGCCACACTTCATAACATTGACATCATCCGTGAGCGCGACATCAGGATCGGCGACACGGTTATTATAAGAAAAGCGGGAGATATAATTCCCGAGATCACCTCATCCGTTCCCGAAAAGCGTGACGGAAGCGAGGTAGTATTCAGTTTCCCCGACAATTGTCCCTCTTGCGGCGGACGTCTCGTTTTCGACGACGATGACGGTGAAACCGAGGACACCTCAAATCTCGGCGGTGCGATAAGATGCGTAAATCCCCTTTGCCCCGCGCAGAGAGAGAGAAGAATTATTCATTTCGCCTCCCGCGGAGGAATGAACATCGACGGAATGGGTCCGTCAGTTGTAAAACTCCTCCTTGAAAATGATCTCATAAAAGATGCGGCTGATATATATTTCCTGAAAGGTGCGGATATTGCAAATCTTCCCCGAATGGGTGAAAAATCCGCAGAAAATCTTATAGCGGCTATCGAACGCTCGAAGACTGCAGGTCCCGTGAAGCTCCTTTGTGCCCTCGGCATCCGTCATACAGGTGAAGCGGCTGCGGAAGCGATAATTTCCAACTTCGGCGGTATCACGAATCTCCTGACAGCATCGGAGGAATCCCTTTACGAGATTCACGATATCGGTGAGGTCACGTCCGCATCTGTTGTAAGCTTCTTTGCCCGTCCCGAAAGTTTGGAGCTTGTGGAAAAGCTTCGTCTTGCGGGAGTTACCCTTGACGTGTCCGAGGATGAGCTTCCCGACATGACAGCTACTGCCGATCTTTCGGGACTGACCTTCGTTCTCACGGGTACCCTTCCCACAATGTCCCGCGATGAAGCCTCAGCCCTTATCAAAGCGGCGGGAGGCAAGGTGTCCTCCTCGGTTTCAAAGAAGACGTCATACGTTGTAGCGGGGGATGCCGCGGGAAGCAAGCTTACCAAGGCTGAAAGTCTCGGAGTTACCGTTATTGACGAGGACGCGCTTCTTCGTATGCTTGAAGCGTAAATTTATTATTATTCTATCGGAGACAGTTTTGAAGATTTTCTTTATAATTTTCGCATCGGTCATAGCTTTCTTAATTCTTGTAAGTATTGTCGGATCTTACTATATGTACCGCCTTGCTTGCGTGAGAAATAAAAAGTTTTCCTCAACAGTGTGGGAAAACGATGATTTCTACAACGATTTTTCAAGGCTTTACGAAAAATGCGGAGAAGCTATAGTCAAAAAAAGAGCAAGGCTGAGAGAGGCGGGGCACAGCGACACGGCGACGAGGCTTAACATCACCTCCCACGACGGATTTGAGCTGTGCGCCAGACTTATTCCTCACGGTGGAGACCTTGAGAGTCCGCGGGGAATCGTGGCTTTCTTTCACGGCTACCGTTCGGAACCCACAAGGGACTTCGGTACCTTTGCCATGGATATTCGGGATATGGGTTTTATGCTTCTTATGGTCGATCAAAGATCCCACGGCGGAAGCCAAGGCCGTCACATCACCTTCGGTGTGAACGAAAGACTTGATGCGGTAAAATGGTGCGAAAAACTTAGTGAGCTTTATCCCGAGCTACCCGTGATCCTTTACGGACTTTCCATGGGAGCTACCACTGTACTTATGGCGTCGGGTCTGACGCTTCCGAAAAACGTCTGCGCTGTTGCCGCCGATTGCGGCTTTACCACACCTGCGGCTATTTGCAGTAAGGTGCTGAAAGCTGATATGCATTTGCCTAAATTCCCCATCTATTATGGTGCCGAGATATTTATAAGACTTCTTGCGGGGTACAGCTTTGATTCTGCCTCCGCCGTTGAAGCGATAAAAGATGCAAAACTGCCCCTTCTTGTGATCCACGGGGAAAATGATAAGTTCGTGCCTCACAGCATGGGACTTGAGATCAAGGAAGCCGCCGATTGCCTGTTTTTATCAGTTCCCGATGCAGGTCACGGAGAATCATATCTTTATGATCCCGAAGGGTATCTGAAAGCCTTCGTAAGACTTGCCCGCCAAGGTGGAATTTCGGGAATTTGATTTTTTGCAAAAAATGTTCTTTTGAAAGGAATTATATGTATATGAAAATACTCGCAAAGGACAGAAACGTAAAGTATAAACTGAGTTATATAATACTTGACTCTGTTTTGTTTGTTCTGCTTTTTCTTAAATGCTTGCACTTTTACGGGATAACGGTGGGTAAATTTGTGTTCCCTCTTGCGGCGGCAACGGTAGGTATACTCGGTATCATCTACGCTCTTATCGTCCCCATTTCGCCGAAGGCCGCGAATATTACTCTAATCTCCCTTTACTGTCTTACGTCGGTGTTATTCGCTGCCGACCTTGTTTACTTCAACTATATGGGAGACTTCCTCTCTTTTGAACAGCTTAACAATACCGATCAGCTTGGAGGAGTCACGGGGGCTATTGAGACCCTGGTGGGGCCCGCACAGCTACTTCCCGTATGGGATCTGCCCGTTTTGTTCCTCCTTGCCGTACATACCCAGATTTTCCCGCTTATCAGAAAAAAAGCAGTATCATGGAAAGTAAATATCACTTTCTCAATATCGCTGGTGATGGCACTTGCGGCACTTATTGGGGGACACATGATTTTCGGTGACTTTAAGGCGGCGTATTTGTCAAGCGAGATACTTTCACACCACGTAGACGATTTTGTGTCGTTCGCTTTCCCAAAAGAGAATACCACTGTTGTAAACAAAGATCAGTACATGGGAGTATCGGCGGACGGTACGTACAGCGGAGCTGCCGAAGGCAGAAACGTGTTCATGATCCAGATCGAAGCGTTTCAGGAATTCGTGCTGAACGAAGAATACAAAGGAACGGAGATCACGCCATTCCTCAATTCACTTATTAATAACGATTCATTTTATTTCGAGAATTACTACTACATAGTGGGCGGAGGAAATACTGCCGACGCGGAATTTGCCGCGAACAATTCACTGTATCCCACAGAAAACACCGCAACCTATCAAAAATATACCGATAACGATTATCACGGTCTGCCTTGGTTGCTTCGTGATAACGGTTACACCCAGGCCACGGCTTTTCATGGGTATTACGGATGGTTTTGGGGACGTGAAGAGGCTTATCCCCATCAGGGATTTATGGACTTTATTGATATTGACGACGTTGAGTTTCATCCCAATGAGGGTTCGGTGTTCGCAATCAATGGTAATAAAGCAAACACAGACCGCCGTCTTTACGAAGATGTGCTTGATGCGGTCGTGACTTACGAGGAGCCGTTCTATTCATTCATTATCACTCTTTCGTCTCACTCGCCCTTTGCGGTTGCTCCCGCCGACAGATACGTGGATGCGGACAACCCCGCGCCGACTCTTGTGGAGCTGTATATTCAGTCCGCAGCCTACGTTGACAGAACCATTGAAGAATTCTTTACTTCTTTGAAAAAGGCAGGACTTTACGACAATTCAATTTTCGTCCTCTACGGAGACCATTTTGCGCTTTCCGAGGACGGATATTCGGAGCAGATCGAGGCCATAACAGGTGAGCCTTATTCCATTGTGGACAGATTCAAGGTGCCGCTTATTATCCACATTCCGGGGCTTGGCACTTCGGAAACGGTGGATACCGTCGGAAGCCACATTGACATAACTCCCACACTTCTTGGACTACTCGGAATTGAAAACGATAAATCGGTAATGTTCGGCCACAACCTTCTCGACCCGAATTACGAGGGACTCGTGTATGAGGTCAAACAGCTCCATATAGGAAGCTTTATTACCAAGGATGTGTTCTTCATGTATACCAAGGACAACGTCAACTCCAAGGCATTCGATATGGACGGAAACCAGATTGAAGTAACAGATGAGCATCTGAAGATTGCCGAAGAGGCTATCAAAACGGTAAACGACTGTTACGCACTCCTTGAAAGAAACGAAGTATTGCTGAATTAAAAAGAAGTGTCTCGTGCTCGCTTGTGACGAGCATGAGACACTTTTTTGCGTCTTTTAAGCTGCGATTTTACTGAGTACACCTGTCAGAACATAATGAGATTTTTTGTATCTGAATCGGGCAGCCCCTTTGGTTATCTTTCCGGATAACGGTAATTTCGCGGCAGGGACAAAAGATAATCCGCCGATACCTTGAAATACTTACACAGAGCGACTATATCGTCGATGCTGGGTTCGTATTTTCCGCACTCGATGTAGGACACTTTTCTCTGTGTCATGTTTACCGCTTTTCCCAGCTCCGTTTGGCTGATGTTTTTGTTTTCCCTCAATATCTTGATTTTTTCGCCAAAAGTAAAATTCATTTCAATCACCCGTTATTATTTTATAATAGACGGAAAATATCTATTGACATTTAGACAGAAAACGTCTATAATATAATAAACGGTTATCCGTTAATTTATTATTATAATGTTTAAGGAGAAAATAAAATGAAAAAAGTATTGGCTTTGTTTTTTGCGCTTTTGATGTGTCTTGGGTTGTGTGCTTGCGGTGGTGAGGAGGAAGTTGTCGATAACTCTTTCAACCATTATGATGATAACAGTGAAGAAAGCGACAACACAGAAAAGGAGTTTACCTTCACAGATGCTACAAATCAAGTAAGAGACAGTATCACGGGCGGTTTACTCTACTTCAGACTTAAGCCTTTTTCGGCGGCTAAGATCGATAATATCTCTATTGCAACATTAACCGGGGACAGTACAGATGACGGATGGGTCATTGAGTGCAAGGGAACGTTTACTGCTTATGATGATTACGGTGATGTACTTGATTTTTACAAGTTTGATGTTTCACAAGTAGTTCACCGTGACGGATCAACAGGCTACGCGAATGTTAATGTAACGAAAAAGTATTAAGAAGACATTTTCTTTGACAGAAAAATGTATTATAATTATTTGGGGAGTCACATGGCTCCCTACTTTTTTATACTTTTCACGGGAAAAGAACAAACCAAGAGACCATATGTCGGTGTGTGTATCTCCCCCTTGCACACCAACTTTTTTTGTGATATAATATCCTAAAATAGTTTTGATCGTTACAAGTCCATTTTGATTTATACAAAAAACAATGCGGAGGCTCATATGAGTGACATAACGAAGGTAGACCCTAATTTTGCTGTAAAAACACGGCACGGAAAAAGTGATATTAGGTTTTACGACGTTCGTGAAACTCCTTTTTCCGTTCACGGGGTCTTTTACGAATTGGATCAGTTCAGAAGAATGCCATGTGACGTGGCGTGGAGCGTAAACGAAGGCGTCGGATACCTTCACACCAACACTGCGGGGGGCAGAGTGCGCTTCAAGACAGACAGTCCCTACGTTGCCATCCACGCGAAAATGTACAGCATCGGCAAAATGGCGCATTTTACATTGTGCGGTTCGGCAGGCTTTGACTTGTACGTCACGGAGAACGGTACGGAAAAGTATTTTTCTACTTTCGTCCCTCCCTTTAACGTAGAGGGAGGATACGACAGCATAATTGAATTCGACTCCGAGACTCAGCGGGAGATCACCGTTAATTTCCCCTTATATACCGACGTGGGTGAGCTTTACATCGGTCTCAGCGAAAAAGCAACCGTATTAGCTCCCCCACCTTATAAGATCGAAAGACCCATCGTTTTCTACGGCTCGTCAATCACTCAGGGCGGGTGCGCGTCCCGTGCCGGAACATCCTATGAGGGATTCGTGTGCCGCAGACTGAACGCCGACTACATCAACCTGGGCTTCTCGGGAAGCGCAAGGGGAGAAGAAAACATGGCTCGGTATATAAGCTCTCTTGAAATGTCGGCTTTTGTGTACGACTACGACCATAACGCTCCGTCAGTCTCCCATCTCAGAAGCACCCATGAGAAAATGTTCAGAACGATCCGCGAGTCTCACCCCGAGATTCCTATCGTTATGATGTCAGCTCCAATATATGAGGCGGCGGGGGACTTTAAGCTTCGACGTGATATAATCGAGAACACCTACCGCAATGCACTTGACAGCGGTGACCGCAACGTGTACTTCCTCGACGGCAGGGCACTCATGGCTTTGGCAGGGAATGAGGGAACGGTTGACGGATGCCACCCTACAGACCTCGGCTTTGCTTCCATGGCAAAGGCTGTGGGGGACGTGCTCGAAAAGGCGTTTTTTGTGAAAAAATTTAATTTGCGAAATGGAATTTGCGAAATAGTATAATAAGAGAATATCAAAGAAAGGTACGGGATCAATCATGTCTGAAATCAAACTGAACTACAGCGGAATTGCACACGAAACGGCTATGTTTCTGCAAACGGAGCATCTGATGAATAAAGCCACGTGGAAAAAATTTGCAGAACAGTTCCGCTGTCAGCCTGACGGTGAAAACCGAGGCTGGAGAGGCGAATATTGGGGTAAGATGATGCGCGGCGCGGTGCTTGTCTACAGCTATACGCGAGATGAAAAGCTTTTTGATGTACTCACCGAATCCGTACGTGATTTGCTTACCGTGGCAGACGCTGACGGAAGAGTGTCCTCGTACACAAGGGACACGGAGTTTTCGGGCTGGGATATGTGGGGGAGAAAATACGTGATCTTAGCCTGTGAATATTACCTTGAGGTGTGCCGTGACGAAAAACTGAAGGGTGAGATCCTCGCTTTCATTACACGCTGTGCCGACTATATTCTGAGTCACGTCGGTCCGGGAAAGCTGAAGATCACTAAGACCTCAAACTTCTGGTTCGGTATAAATTCTTCGTCAATTCTTGAGCCTATGGTGAGACTTTACCGTCTGACAGGGGAGAAACGATACCTTGATTTTTCAAAATATATTGTGGATCTCGGCGCCGCAGAGGGCGTGAACGTTTTTGAGCTTGCCTATGAAAACCGTCTCTATCCATATCAGTACGGCGTATCCAAGGCGTATGAGCTGTCCTCCTGCTTTGAGGGACTCCTGGAGTATTACGAGGTAACGGGAGAGGAAAAGTATAAGACTGCTGTGGTGAATTACGGCAAGGCGCTCCTTGATTCCGAATTATCGGTGATCGGCGGCTGCGGTATGACTCATGAGCTGTTCGACCACACGTCGGCGCGTCAGACCGTAAAAAAAGGCGAACGTGAGATCTCCCATGAAACCTGCGTTACCGTAACGTTGATGAAGCTGTTTTCTCGTCTGTGGAAGCTGACGGGTGAGAGTGCCTTTGCGGATGCCGTGGAAAAATCCTTTTACAATGCATATCTCGGAACGCTCAATACGGAGCACTGTGAGGTGAAGGCGATTTTTGAGACTGATCCCCAGCTTGATATTGTGCACACCGATCTTCCCTTTGACAGCTACAGTCCCCTGACACCGGGTAAACGGGGGAAAGCGGTTGGCGGAACTCAGATTCTTCCCGACATGAGCTATTACGGATGCTGTGCCTGCATAGGTGCGGCGGGCGTGGGAGTCTTTCTTGAAAATGCGGTGTCGGCGGAGGGTGACAGAGTTACAGTCAACTTCTACGAGCGCGGTGAAGCAGAGCTTGTCTGCGGCGGCGTGCCCGTTAAGCTTACTTTTGACACGGATTACCCCGCAGACGGTAACGTAAAGATACACGTGGTGACGGAGGCTCCAGCAGAGTTCACGCTGAGACTCAGAAATCCCGGCTGGGCAGATGTGCCTGCAGGTTATGCAGTTTACAGAAAAACGTGGAGCGACGACACCGTTGAGCTGAAGTTAGGCATGCGCCTAAAGTTTCACTATCCCGACGGTCTTGACGAGGACGTCATTTTCACCGATATGTCGGAGAAGATAAACGGATATTGGAGCGGCGCACCTGAAAAAGTGTACCGTGAAGCATCGGAGGATAACTACGTTGCCGTAACGAGAGGACCTCTGGTTCTTGCCGCTGACAGCCGTACGGGAAAGGCGGCAGATTCCGTCTTCAGTACTTTGAAGAATGGAACGCTTTGCGAAAACGTGATAACGGATGGGGTTCCGTGTCTCGTTAAGATGCGCTTTACTGACGATGCGGGAGATGAATTTTATCTTGTGGATTACGCTCACGCGGGACGTGACTGGGAAACGGTAATTGCCGCATGGCTGCCTGTCAAGTGAATTTGACAGCGAACTTTTAATCTTTTAATATTTACGGTTTGTTAAAGTAACAGAAAATTACGGAGAATACACTATGAGCTTTATAAATGACAACTTCTTACTCAGAAACGAAACGGCAAGGATGCTTTATCACAGCTTTGCCAAGGATCAGCCGATCATCGACTACCATTGCCATCTCTCCCCGAAGATGATCGCCGAAAACTATAAATTCAAAAACGCTTGCGACCTGTTCCTCGGCGGAGATCACTATAAGTGGCGTCAGATGAGAACTATGGGTATTGACGAGGAATACATCACGGGCGGCGCAGACGATTTTGATAAATGGAAGAGCTTTGCCACCGTCATGCCATATCTTATGGGAAATCCCCTTTATCACTGGACTCACCTTGAGTTGAAAAGATATTTTGATATTGATACTGTTCTCTCCGCCGACACGGCGAGGGAGATATGGGATGCAGTCAACGAAAAGCTGAAGGACGACTCCTTTTCATGCCGCGGACTTATAAAAAGATCGGGAGTTGAGGTCATTTGTACTACGGACAATCCTTACGACGATCTTGCGTACCACAAACAGCTTCGTGACTTTGAGACGAAGGTGATTCCGGCTTTTCGTCCCGATCTTGCGGACCTGAAGGGCGATCTTCCTCTCAGAATGGACTATTTTCACGAGAACGGCTGCCGTCTGTCAGACCACGCCATAGATAAAATGGACGACAGCATAATCGAGAAGCTTATCTACCTCGGGGAAGAATATGCAAAAAGAGGCTGGGTATGGCAGCTTCATATAGGTGCGCTGAGAAATAACAATTCAAGAATGTTTGAGAAGCTTGGCGCCGATACGGGATTTGATTCCGTAAACGATTTTGAAGTGGCGCGGGGACTTTCGCGAATTCTCAATGAGCTTGAATGTAAGGATGCTCTGCCGAAAACCATAATCTACACACTGAATCCCAAGGACAATTACGTTATCGGTACAATGCTTGGCAATTTCCAGCGCGGCCCCGCAAGAGGTAAGCTTCAGTTCGGGTCGGGCTGGTGGTTTAACGATAACAAGGACGGAATGGAAGCACAGATGAAGGCTCTCGCCAATCTCGGTTGCCTCGGCACGTTCATCGGTATGCTTACCGACTCGCGAAGCTTCGTTTCTTATACAAGACACGAATATTTCAGAAGGATCCTCTGTAATCTTATGGGAGAATGGGTGGAAAACGGTGAATATCCCCGTGACACAGCCTCCCTCGGCATGATCGTACGGGGAATTTGCTACGAAAACGCAAAGGAGTATTTCCGGTTTTGATACGTGAGATTATAATTACGATAATGGAGCTTGTGGGAACCGTATCCTTTGCGGTTTCGGGGTCTCTTGTTGCCATCGGGTGCAGCTTTGACGTTTTCGGAGTGGTGACGGTGGGCTGTATAACTGCAGTGGGCGGAGGTATAATCAGGGATATTATCATCGGAAGCACTCCGCCGAGGATATTCTCAAATCTTCCCGTCTTGTTACTCGCCATTTTAACTTCGTTTTTCGTATTCACTTTTGCTTACATATATCGTGAAAAATTCAAAAAGATACGCAGTAGGGCGGAGATGATAAACGTGCTGTTTGACGCTTTGGGACTGGCTTCGTTTTCCATCACGGGTGTTGAATGTGTTCTTGAATCCTCATTTGGAAATAACGTTCTCCTTGCCATAACACTTGGCGTTATAACGGGTGTCGGCGGCGGTGTGATCCGTGATGTGCTTGTAAACGAAAAGCCGTACATTCTCGTAAGACACGTGTATGCGGTGGTTTCCATTGTGGGTTGCCTTTTGTACTATCTCATCGGCAGTGTTTTGAGTTACAAGGTGGTTGCAACTTTTTTTGTACTCATTTTCGTTGTGACAATGCGTCTTCTTGCGGCAAAATACCGTTGGAAGCTGCCGAAGATCACCTTTGACGAAAACGGCAAGCCGTCTAAGTGACACCGCAGAAATTGATTTTTCACACTTTTCTAAGTGGATTTTTCTCCGGAAGGAATTTTTACCATGTCTGATATAATGAAAATAATTAAAGAGTTCCCGCGTGAGTGCTCCTGCGGCCGAAGTCACGAAACGGCGGTGGGGGATATTCGCATCGGACGGGGACTTGTTCACTCCGTCGGGGAGATACTCCGCGAAAACGGATTTCCGCGAAAGCTGCTCCTTGTGGCTGACCGCAACACAATTAAGGCGGCAGAGGGAATCGAAGAGAGCCTTGCTGGCTTTGAAGTGGAACGTAAGATATACGATTTCATCCGCGTTGCCGAGATGCACCATGTGTGTGAGCTTGAAAAGATGATCGCGGGAAAGGATATCGGTATTCTGTCCGTAGGTACGGGATCTGTGAACGATCCCTGCCGTCTTGCTTCTGCAAGGCAGAAGAAAAAGCTTTGTATCTTTGCCACGGCTCCGTCAATGGACGGCTTTGCCTCCGACACCTCTCCCATAGTGCTTGACGGGTTCAAGTCAAGCTACGCCGCAAAAAGTCCCGAGGTGATCATCGGCGACACGAAGATACTTGCCTCAGCTCCCACAGAGCTGAAAAGCGCGGGATTCGGTGACATGATCGCAAAATACGTGGGTCTTGTTGACTGGAAAATATCAAATATCCTTACGGGTGAAGTGTACTGCGAAAAAGTGGCAAGTCTTACGAGAAGCGCGGTGGATGAGCTGATGAAGATGGCGCACCTTGTAACGGAAAAGGACGAGGAGACAGCGGGCAAGATATTCGAGTCTCTTCTCAAGACGGGCATCGCCATGAGCTTTATGAAGAATTCCCGCCCCGCCAGCGGCTCTGAGCATATTGTGGCGCATCTTATTGAGTGCGTTGAGCTGAGAGACGGTATCATTCCCAATTACCACGGACATGATGTGGGAGTGGCTACTCTTGAAATGCTGAAGCTTTACGGTGAGATCGCACACGGCTGTAAGCCCCGCTTTACTTATGAAAACGTAGACTTTGACGATGTGTTTGAGTATTACGGTAATATGAGAGATGACGTGTATAAGGCAAACTTTCCGGACAATATCGTCGACGGGATCACACCCGAGATGCTTGACCGGTCATGGGACGATATCGTTGGTGCGATAAGAAGCGTTCCGTCATATGAAGAGTGCCGTGAGGCGATGGTGAAGGCGGGATGCAAGATCACTTATTCCGATATCGGAAAGCCGCGAGAACTCATAGACAACTGCATAAAATATTCCCCGTTCATGAGAAGGAGACTTACGCTCCTGAGACTTCGGGGAATGCTTGGAATGTAAATAAAAAATCTTTGTCGGCGCGTTGACCGACAAAGATTTTTTATTTTACTGTTATGACCTTTGTATCTCTGTTTACCTCATATACCGTGCCGTCACCCACAACTGTGTAGCCGTAGGATGCGGCGAGAGACTTAAAGGACTCCCCTCCGCTTTCCACTACGAAATAATCGGGGTACTCAAGACGGGACTCGGCGATCTCGGGAAAACCTGAGAAGTAGGGATAAATGAACATACAGTGTGTGGTGCGAAGCTCGTATTGGGGGAGTGTGGAGGTGAAGAAATCAGTTTTTTCAGTGTACACAATAACGAAAGAGTCAGGGGGGATCTTTTCTCTTACACCTGAGTAGAAATCTTTGAAATATTCTCTCTTTTCAAGTGCATCCACGGTGACTTCATCACGGTACGGCTCCGCAAGAAGGATCAAATTGTCTTTTACCGCATTCAGAGACATTATCGCCATGCAAAGTACGTACGCGCTTGTAATCAGATAGGACAAAACTGCTTTTCCGTCGGTGACAACAAAGGAATCAACCGTGTAGATCGATGCAGTAAGGAGTATTAGTGACAGTAAAACTTCAAGTGTACCGAAATATCTGTAGAATGATGCAAGTATCGACGCTTCAGCCTCGGAGAAAATGAAGCCGTACAGAATAAACAGCTCGGCAATATAGAATATCAATACCGAAGCGGATGTTAGGCAAACGCCAATCATGAATTTGCCCTTGGTTTTGAAGACAGCGGTGAGAATCAATACTCCCACAGCGAAGATGAGGGATGTTGTGAGAAGCTGGGCGGTGGGTGAGGAAATATCAATGAGCTCCTCCATCATGCCCTTGAAAACCGATTTCAGAAATTTGGGATCCTTTGATCCGATACTTGAGAGAACGCCAAGACCCGTCGGGAATTTGTTTTGGTATCCCTTGAAAACAATGTCAGAGTACAGATCCCACAGCAAAGGCAGCAGCAGGTTAATTCCGAGAGTACCTGCACAAACAGCAGAGAGGGTGAGCTTCCGTTTAGGCGTGGTCTTTTTGAAGTAATCACGGAAGAAAAGGGCGAAAACGAAGATTATCAGCAGCAGTGAGAATATTTTGCCGCTGCTTTTTATGAGGGAGAGCCATACAGTCAGGGGAAAAAGCAGGAGTGAACATCTGAAAAAGTCACGTCTGTGGGCAAATATTGCAACGCCTCCTGCCGCGGCAACGTATGCGAGAAGGCCGTCAACGGTCAGGTTATAAATTCCGAGGGACGCGCCCTCGAGAGAGAATGCCGCAAAGGAAGCAAATAATACGGTTATGACAGCGACAAAGGCGACGGGCCTTTTGAAGCTTGCCTTGCAGAAAAGCACAGCACCGCAAGCGGCGATCATGATCCCCTGAGCCATGAGAGCGTGAGACTCAGAGAAGCTGACTGCACGGCAGACATGATAGATGAAAACTGTGGCGCCGGGCGTATAGTTGCGGAACGTAACCGCGCCGCTTAGCTTGGGATAAGAATCGGTAAGGCACATATCCTTAATGGCGGTTGCCCAGTGAGAAAAATTATCTACGTGAAGAACGCTCATTCCGCGGCACCGAAGGATAAAAAATACTGAGATCAGACAGAAAGCGACGATTCCCGGGGATAAAATGAATTTTATCGGGTCATACCCCCCCTTGAAGGACAGAAATATGCTTCTTGTAAGTAAAGCCATGCCGAGAATGTAAAGGACGATGCTTGAGGCGCCGAGGAACCCCGTAAATCCGAGAAGATACAGAAGAACGGTGACGGAGCTTACCGCAAGTACGGGGGTGAAGGCGGGGGAGACGTTAAATTTTTCGTGGAAGAAGGTCATGTAGCCGAATAGGGACAGAAAAACTGCCGAAAGTCCGAGAAAATAGGTGAAGTAATTCATTGATAACTGGCTCCTTTGGTTTTTACAGATCAGATAAGGAAATATTCAAGTATCAGGACCACAACGGGGCATACCACCGCAACGGTGAACATACTTTTGCCCATGGCGGCGAGGACGATTCCAACTAAAAGTGCCGCAAGACCCGAGACGGGAGAGGCAGTTGTATCGATTATGGCGGGAACGGTCATCACCGCAAGGGTGACGGTGGGAACGTAGTAAAGAAAAGAACGGACTGTTCTGTTTTTGATCTCACGGCGAATGAGGATCAGTGGGGTGACGCGTATCAGATATGTTACTGCCGCCGAGATCAGTATGTATATCCATATGTTTCTCATAGATGGACCTCTTTGTTTGTCATTCGCAGTCGTCGTCAGTGGGGATCGGACGTATTATTGCCGCACCCAAAGCGATGACTACTGTGAGAATTATCGTTTTTGTACCCGACGGTATGTTTTTTAGTAAGGTAAGTCTGTCAGCAAGGGTGCTGAGGATAAAGCTTAGGATAACAAGGACTGCCATCGTCTTGTTTTTTACCGCGGGGGGGACGATAATGGCTATAAACATACCGAACAGAGCAGTGCTGAGAGCACTGACGGCAAAGGCGGGAAGGATATTTCCCATTACAACTCCAAGTCCCGTTCCCAATGCCCAACCCGGGATTGCAACGGAGACGGCACCGTAAGCATATGCGGGCTGAAGGTCTGACTTTCGCGCCACGTTAATGGCGAATATTTCATCGGTAAGGGCAAATCCGATGAGCAGTCTGTGATAAAAAGGGGTGCTTTTTGAGAATTTTTGACTGATGGTACAGGACATGAGAAAGTATCTTGCATTGGCTACAAGGATCATAAGCGCCGTTTCAACGTAGCCCGCACTTGAGGCTACCATGGAAATTGCGGCGTATTCTCCGGCGGAAGCGTTGTTTGTTATACTGAGTATGACCGCCTGAATAGCTGAAAAACCTGCTTTACCTGCGGCAATACCGAGTGCGAAGGCGACAGCGAAGTAGGCAAGGGCAATGGGAATACCGTCTTTAAGTCCCGTGAGTAGAAGCTTTTTTCCGTTCATAAGGTCTCCGTGGCTGTGAACAAATGATATTTGCGGGAATTTGCGTAATATTCAGTATATATATTCTACTATCATAAGTGACGGAATGCAATATTTTTGAAAACAAATTTTGAGTTGTTTATTAAATATTTTTAACTCTTTGTTTTCAGATGACTCATGTATTGCAAAATGACAAAATTGCTGATATAATATAGACATATACATTACACAGTAAGAGCAGAAGAAAGGAGACTTGCCGTGAGGAAAGGTTTACTTAAATTTTCCGTGTGCGCGGTGTGCGCGGCGTTAGCTTTGTGTCTCTGTGTCAGCATTTATTCCGATGGTAAGGACAAGGAAAACTCCGATCTGTTCGTCTGTACGGAGCTTGTGGGAGATCCGGGGAAATTTGACGGAATTGATGTTCCCCAAGGGGTAAAGTTCTTCTCGGCTTTTGAAAAAGAAGAAAACGAAGAAAACGAAACGGACGCGGATACAACTCCCATGGACGAAGACACTGAGGAAGAAGTAAAGAAGCTCAGTCTTCCTGCGGCGGAGGGCGCGTCTCAGATAATGTATTCAACCCATAATGACTGCGAGTATATCAGAGCAGGAAAGGTATCGAGTGCCGAAAGCCTGAAGCTTACCTTTGACCTTGCCGACTACGGCGTGAAGCCTGAGGGAGAGCTTATGGGAATCGGAATTTTCGCTCAGGGCCCGTCTGACGACGAGAAACGGTATTCAACGGTAAAAATAAAGCTTGAGGTTACGGGAGGGGGCGAAAGCTACAGCTTGTCTTTTCCCATCTGTATGAATGCTTCCGCTGTGATATATTTTCAAAGCGATGATTTTTCAGATGGCTTCAGAGTTGACAGTCTGAGCCTGGAGGTGATGAACGACAATGGAAGTAAGCTCTCCTCTATCCGTCTGACTGAGCCCTTTGTTTACAGCGAAAAGACACTGTCCTTTGCAAAAAACAATAATTGTGTATGGATGTCCGTGCTTGAAGGACGTTCAAGCCTTTTGGGCGAGACGGCAACTGTCAATACCGCAAGCGGCGAATGTCTGATAGCTGTGGGCACAGAGACCTACAGCACTCCGAGTGCGGAATACGTAAACATGGTCAGATACGTTGAGCTTACGGCATCTGCGGGTCACGGTTCTGTTGCAGTCGAAGGTGCGAGCTCAGCTTCCGCCGGCGGATCGTTCAGAAATATTGACGGTGAAGGCAAATCGGTTCTTGTAAGACTGACGTCTCCTACTCCTCTCGGAAACGTTTTTGAGTTCAAGAGCATTACCGAAGAGAATCTTACTATAACGAAACTTAATTTCGTTACAACAAAGGAAAAAAGCGAGGGCGGGTATCAACCTCTGACGGTTCTTTCCGCAACTGACGGAATCCTTCACGGAGAGGGAAGCCTTGACAGCGCAACCGTCAAGGAGCACCGCAAGAAGAAGTTGGGTATTTTCATGATACCTGCAGTGGGCGGTGAGTCCGTGATGATCGGTGAGACCGGTGTTGCCACGAGATTTTCCTTTGATATTTCCCTTGAAAGCCACCCCCACGCCGCTTCAGATTGTATGTTCTATGTTGCGGTTACTGATGATGACGGTAAAATTTACAAAGCGGGGGATGCCCAGTTTGCATCCGTTCCCTCGGTAAGTGCCACGGAGGAATCCGTGTATGCACTGTCGGGCGTTGATCCAATTGCGGTTTACGAATCGGGGGCTTCCACTGTAATGGTTGATGTGGACCTGGCGAGACTTACTTCTACGGGAACTACGGGAAGCATCACCATTACCTCCGGGGGCTACGTTTTCGGATTTAATAACAAATACATCAGTGAGCTTGATTCTCATATGGAATTCTATATGACCTCCGACGTTTCCGTATATCTCAGACTTGTATGCAGCGAGGAGATCAAGTCCCGTCTTGACGGAACTCTTCTTACATATACCCTGACGGGAAGTGAAGTGCTCCTTCGCTCGGACACCCCTGAGGCGGCGAATATGTACAGCGCATTGACAAGATTTCTTTGTGCGAGATATCCGGGAATCACCTCCATTATTCTCGGAAGCGGAGTGAACAGCGAAAAGCTTACGGGAATTCCCACGGGGGACGCTAATAAATACGCTTCCGATATTGCGATGGCGGCAAGACTTGTGGGAGGCGCGGCGGCGCAATACTCGGGAGTGTACGTGACTTTGCCATTATGTGTGGGAGACGGAGAGTCGTTTTCTGCCGAGATGATCACGGCGCTTGTAGCCGAAAGACTGATGCATCTCGGATCTGTGCCGTATGCTTTGATGTACACCTCAAGTGAATGTGAGTATCCTGTGGCTATGTCAACGGTTATGAACTCCATCTACCTGAACGGAACTGCAGGTGTCAGCTTCAACGTGCTTTGCTATGAGCCGACGGAGTATTTCGACGGCTTGACGGATGCTTATAAGGCGCTCTGCGAGACATCATCTCAGACAAACACAAGAAAAGTCTTCCTCTCTCAAAAAAATCTCACCTCAAAGCTGTCTGTTGAAGCTTTGAATGAGATGAAAAAGGATATGGTGACGGGAAAATCCGTACTCATCGATGGGGAAGCGATACCATATTCAAGCTTTGAATCGGATTCTGTCAAGGGTTCGGCGTTTTTGTGGGACTTTACGTCTGCCGGCAGCAGGCTTGGATGGATCCCCGGCTACGGAATATCCACTATGGCTACAGCCAAGGAAACAGCACTCCTTGACCCGTCTGACGAAAGAGTTCTCAGGTGTGTCACAGAGGACAATGAAGGAAACGTTGCGGGTATCATGCTTTGCCGCTATCCCATGCCAATAAACCTTAAAGATGCGCCGTATCTTGAATTTGTGTATAAATACACCGCATCCCGGCCCGTAAAGACTGTGTTCGTGTTCGGTAACGGTGAGAACAGAGCAGAGTTTTCCGTTCCCCAAGACACAGTGCCGGGAGAAGACGGAAAATACCGTGTTATATGTGATCTTTCGGAGTTTTCGGTACATTCGGACACCTCCTACGTTGGTATTATCATATATTCGGAGGATAAAGTTGTCTTTGATTTGACATCCGTACGTGTAATGAGCAAAACGCTTGACAGCGAAGAGGTGAAAAGTCTGATAACCAAGGTTGACGAGGCAGAAAAAACACCCCTGCCGGTTGTGAAGCTCACTGTTGTAGCAGCGGTAACTGCCGTGATACTTGTTGTTGTCGTGAGAATATTCGTGCTTCTCAGAAGATACGACAAAAGACTTGTGAACGTTGTTAAAAAGAGAAGAAGATATTAAAAATGAAAAGCGGGGGCACATTAAAATGATCCTCGCTTTTTTACTTTGGGAATTCACCTTTTTTATTTTCCCCCGCAGTATCAACCTCCAAAAATATATTTTAGTTGACAAATCACTTGTGTTTTGGTATAATAATATAATGAATAAATGTATCTTCAAGTACATTTGTCGTCAGATAAATAAAGCTTAAATATTTTGGAGAAATAAGAGTTGAATAATAATATTCAGAGTATAAATACTGAAAAAAATTCCGTGGGAAAGTCGGCGGCAGTGCTTCTTCCCGTGCTTACCGTGGCGTTTTCAGCGTTGACCTTTATGACTTTAAGGTTTGCTGTGATTTTTGCGTTGGCTCCGTTTTTTATCGGTGCCGTTGCCTGCCTGACCTGTGTTTTTTACTTTTTCAGAAATCCCTTGGCGGTTGCGCTTCCGTTTTTGCCATTTGCGGTAAATCTCAGCGCTCCCGTAACCACTCTCGGGGTAGGTTGGCTCATACTGCTATGCTCCCTTGCGATTTTTCTTTGCTTGCGCGGTAAAGTTGATACGTTTCCCACGGTGATTTGCGGTGCCACAGCGTATACCGCAGCGGCAGGTGTTGCTTTTGTCGCATTTGTCCTGCACGTCTTCGGAAAAGCGGAATATGCGTTTACGTGGTTTGCTCAGATATATACGGTGGTGGTGTCAACTGCGTTTGCGGAGATGGGAGAGGAAATCGTCAACACGTACCTTCAGATGTTTGATCAGATAGTAATGTCTTTGCCTGCTGTTTTCATGGCTTTCGGCCTTATTGCAATGTGGCTGACAAAGTGGCTCATCGGGGTGATCGCTCAGACAGTAAACGGAGAGAATAATGTGTTTGGTAAGAAGAGCCATGCCCCCGTTATATTTGCGGTGCTTTACCTTGTTGTGTCCCTTTTATCCATACTGTTTACCTTTTCGGACGCGGAAACCTATTTTGTTATGAACAACCTGCAAAGCGTTCTGATGTTCGTATTTTTGGGTGAGGGAATTTCGGCATTCTTCTTTGAGAGGAATCCCGCTATGAGTCAGAAAAAATTTATCGGCATAATTGTTGTGTTTTCAGCATCCATGCTCTTCATGCCGTCATTAGCTGTCGTTATCATAGCTTATTACGGAGTTTTCAGGACCTTTGACAGGAAAAAGACCTCTGCTCTGAAAAGATGATCCGAAGATAACATATTGACATCGGGTTTGTTTGACATCTGGTTTGCTTTATGCCGTATCCATTATTTACTGCCATATTGGCAGAATGGAAGTAGCGTGAAAGATTAAACAGTTTTAATCGAAGCTGCAGCTATTTCACGCGTAAACAAACACTAAAAATCAATAGGCCGATTTTTTGTCTGCTGCGCAGACACGTGTTGTTTCATTACCATTTTGTGCAGCCATAGGCTGAACGGAGATTATTATGAAAAAAATTATGAAATACATCAGAACACACTGGCAGGTCGTCCTGACCACGGCGTATACCGCGGTGCTTTTTGCCGTGTATATTGTAGCCGCTGCAAAGGGTCTTCCCCACCTTCTCAGATTCGGTGTTCTGTTTCTTACCATACTTATCGCGGGGGTTGTGTTTATCAACTTCGTGACCAAGCGTTTTTCCGTCAATGCCGGGGAGGTCAAGGACAGAAACGTTCTCAGTAAGGTAGCCTTTGATGCTATCGACCGAATGGATTCCCCTGCCTTGATGTGCCGTGTGGATGGGAAAGTGTTCTGGTGCAATGAGGCACTTCGCGATGCTATCGGAGACGGTAAAAAGCCTTACGGTAAAAGTGTGGCTGATGTGCTTGGCGTATCTCACGAAAGAGTAAGGAACGCTCCCGTGGAGGACGGACTTGCTCTTGAGTTCGGAGGAAGATATTATATTGCAAAATACAATCCCCTGAAGTTTGACCGCGGCGGCGGACTCATAGTGCTTACGGAATCATCTGAGCTTAAGACCATGGGGGATGAGCTTGAGCTTGTTCACGAAAAGCTTGAGGATACTTCTCCCGTTATTGCCTACATTCTCATAGACAACCTTACCGAAATGGTGCAGTATGACAGTGATTCCTACCGTCCCGCCACGGCAAAGATCGATGAGGTGCTGAGAGAATGGGCATCCGATGCCAAGGGAATAATTAAAGAATTCGAAAGAGACAGATACGTTTTCATATTTGAAAAAAAGCAGCTTAACAGATATATCGAGCGTAAGTTTGATATTCTTGACAGAATACGTGATATTCGTGTAGGTGCCGAACAGCTTTCGGTAACGGTATCTGTGGGTGTTTCTGCAATTTACGGAACTTTTGCCGAGAGAGACCATGCTGCCCGTGCGGCTCTTGAGCTTGCTCTCAGCCGCGGAGGAGATCAGGTGGTACTTAAGACCGATGATTCCACCGATTTCTACGGCGGTAGAACGAAGGCATCGGGACGCCGTAACAGTGTCCGTTCAAGAGTTGTGTCAAACGAGCTTATAATGCACATTTCCCGTTCCTCCAACGTGCTTATCATGGGACATAAGTTCCCCGATTTCGACTGCATCGGCGCGGCGGTGGGACTTGCGAGAATTGCAATGTTCTGCGGAGTTGACGTTAATATCGTAACCAATATGAAGGATGAAAACGTGGCTCTTTGCATGAAATCTCTTGAAATGCTTCCCGAGTACCGAGGCGTATTTGTGTCTGCTGACGACGGACTTGACCTTATGCAGACAGGCACCTTCGTTATTCTGGCAGACGTAAATAATATGGCGATCGTTGAAGACAGCGCCATAGTTGAGGCGGCTGACAGATATGCAGTCATTGACCATCACAGAAAAACTGCCGAGTTCAAGAAAGATCCCGTACTTGAATATATTGAACCTAAAGCATCCAGTGTGTCTGAGCTTGTCTCAGAGATGCTTGAGATCATCCTTCACAGA
Organism: Clostridia bacterium; assembly: GCA_017531765.1. Classification (GTDB taxonomy): domain Bacteria; phylum Bacillota; class Clostridia; order Oscillospirales; family CAG-272; genus RUG11130. The sequence goes on along the minus strand of JAFXKJ010000137.1, from coordinate 17,444 downwards.
CAGATGCTTACACCGCAAGAAGCGAATCTGCTTCTTGCGGGAATTACCCTTGATACCCGTCAGTTTACAAGAATGACAGGTTCGCGTACCTACGGCGCGGCGCTTTATCTTCATGACAGCGGTGCTGTTCCTCAGAGTGTTCAGGAATTCTTCAAGTCTGAGATCGGTGACTACAAGAAGGAAGCACGCTTCCGCTCTAACGTAGTGATCTACCGAAATGAGCTTGCAATCACGATTTGCGAAGAATCCGAGGGCAACGGCGCGGGTGACAAGATCATTGCGGCGAAGGCTGCGGAGGGACTTATCGGTGTCCGCGGCATCAAGGCGGCGTTTGCTATTGCCACGGTGGGTGATACCATGCATATTTCCGCGCGTTCCGCAGGAGAAGTTAACGTTCAGCTTATTCTTGAACGTCTTCGCGGCGGCGGTCACTTCGATACAGCGGGCGCACAGATCAAAGGCGTTACACCCGAAGAGGCAGTTCGTCAGCTTAAGGGTGCTATAGACGACTATTTCGAGCAAACACGGCTTGAAAATATAAAAGACGGCAAGAAAACTGCCGATAAATAAATTAAAAACAGGTTGGCAGACACGGTTCTGCCTAAGAATTGGAGAGAATCATGAAAGTTGTACTTCTTAAAGATGTAAAAGGTCAGGGCAAAAAAGACGAAATCGTAAACGTATCCGACGGATACGCAAGAAACTTCCTCTTCCCCAAGGGACTTGCGGCAGAGGCTACGAATACTGTGCTTAATGATATTAAGAACAAGGAAGCCTCCAAGGCTCACAAGATCGAGGTAGACAAGGCGGCGGCTCGCGCAGTTGCGGCGAAGCTTGATGAGGTCAAGGTCTCCCTTAAGGTCAAGTCAGGCGGCAAGGACGGCGGCGGAAAAATGTACGGCTCGGTTACGGCTAAGGATATTGCAGAGGCTCTCGCAGCTCAGCACAAGATCGACGTTGACCGCCGTAAGATCGTAATGGAGCCTATCAAGGCATACGGCGCGTATACCGTTGACGTTAAGCTTTATCCCGAGATCGTAGGTAAGATCCACGTTTCCGTAACAGAGGCGTGAGGATCATGAAACAACGCAGGTTTTGTTCTGCGTGTGCTTTTATATGAAAAGCGAAGTAATAACAGTTGCCGAAAGGCGGAACGGAGATCACAGTGAACGGAAATCTTAATGAGGAAATGGGCAGACGAATGCCGTTTTCTCTCGATGCCGAGCAGTCGCTCCTTGCATCAATGATGATCGATCCCTCCTGCATGGACTCAATAGCGGCTCTTGTGAGCGCTGATGACTTTTATCTGTCTGAGCATCGCGAGATCTTTGCCGTGATGCAGAAAATGTATCTCAGAAGCAAAAATATCGACGTTGTAACCCTCATAAATGAGCTTACGGTAAACGGAGTTTACGATGAAGCGGGAGGCAGAGAGTACCTCAGACTTATAGCTGAAACGGTGCCTACGGCGGCGAATGCAAAGGATTATGCCAAGATCGTCAGAGACAAGGCGATCCTAAGGCAGCTGATCGGTGCGGGCGAGGCTATAAGCGAAGCGGCATACACGGGGGATGACGAGGCGGAAATTCTCGTTGAATTTGCCGAATCCAAGGTGTTTGCCATTGCTGAGGGCAGAGAAAATAAAAACTTCGTACATATCCGTGATGCTCTCGTTATGGTGTACGACAGACTGAAAAATTTAGCTCAGAATCCCGATGCGGTAAAGGGAATGCCTACAGGATTTAACGATCTTGATAACGTTATCGTGGGCCTCGGTAACTCGGACCTTGTTCTTGTGGGCGCACGTCCCGGTATGGGTAAGACAAGCTTTACCATGAATCTCGCAACCTCGGCGGCGGCGCGCTCGAAAAAGACCGTCTGCGTTTTCTCTCTTGAAATGTCGGCGGAACAGCTTGCAAACCGTATGCTGTCAAGCGAAGCTCAGGTTGACAGCTACAAGCTGAGAAGCGGTCAGCTTGAGGAAAGCGATTGGGATGCTATCGCATATGCTTCATCCCGTCTTTCCGAGATGGATATTCTCATTGACGATACCCCCGGTATCACAGTTACGGGAATGAAGTCAAAGCTTCGTCGTGTAAAGAATCTCGGCATGGTCGTAATCGATTATCTTCAGCTTATGCAGGGAGATACCCGTACCGATAACCGTGTAAACGAGGTCGGTGAGATCTCCCGCGGACTGAAGCTTCTTGCGAAGGAGCTGAACGTTCCGGTTATTTGCTGTGCACAGCTTTCCCGAGGTCCCGAGTCCCGTACGGACAAGCGTCCCATGCTCTCGGACCTTCGCGACTCTGGAGCTATCGAGCAAGACGCGGATATCGTAATGTTCCTGTACAGAGACGAGTATTATAACGAGGACTCGGGCTCACAGAGCGTTGCCGAGGTAATCGTTGCAAAGAACCGTCACGGTTCGGTTGACAGAGTTAAGCTGGGGTGGATCGGACAGTATACGAAGTTCACGAATCTGTCCAACACAGAAGCGTGAGATTGTTTTGTTATGTTAGATAAGATCAATAATCCCGATGACGTAAAGCGGCTGACCGACGAGGAGCTGACGGCACTTGCTGACGAGATTCGGGAAGAAATAGTAAGGGTCGTGTCGAAAAACGGCGGTCACCTTGCGTCAAATTTAGGTGCTGTGGAGCTTACCATTGCCATGCACAAGGTGCTTGACCTACCGAAGGATAAGATCATCTTCGACGTGGGACATCAGTGCTATGCCCATAAGCTCCTTACGGGTAGGGCAGACAGCTTTCACACTCTCAGACATTTAGGCGGTGTATCGGGCTTTACCAATATCGACGAAAGTGAGTATGATACGGTAACTGCGGGTCACAGCGGACCTTCCGTGTCCACGGCTCTCGGAATTGCATCGGCTGAGGCTCTGAAGGGCTCCGATGCCGTTACAGTTGCGGTGGTTGGAGACGGCTCCTTTACCAACGGAATGATATTCGAGGCGCTGAACAACTGCTCAGGCAAGAAGCTGAAGCTTATTATCGTTCTCAACGACAACGGAATGTCAATTTCCGAAAATGTCGGAGGTCTGCCGAAGTATTTTTCCCGTATCAGGACAAGTGAGGGGTACTTCAATTTCAAGTATTTCATGAAGAAGCACTTCATTAAGCTTCCTCTTGTCGGCAGGGTATGTGTCAAATTCGCTGGAAGGGTAAAAAATGCGGTAAAGCGGATGTTTTTAAGTGACAATATATTTGAGTCACTTGGACTTGAGTATCTCGGTCCCGTGGACGGTAACGATACACGGAAGCTGGTCAAGGTCCTCGCCGAAGCTTCGACCCGTGATGAGTGTACGGTAGTTCACGTGAGAACGAAAAAAGGTCTCGGGTACGAACCTGCTGAGAAATCCCCCCACAGATACCATTCCGCATCCCCCTTTGATATTGAAACGGGGGAGAGTATGCCGTCGGGTGTCAGCTTTACCGGTGCTGTATCCGAGGCTATATGCGCGGCGGCACAGCGAGACAGTAAGATCTGCGCTGTCAGCGCGGCTATGACCGACGGAGTTGGTCTTGGCGGCTTTGCAGATCTCTTTCCCGACAGATTTTTTGACGTGGGAATCGCGGAGGAGCACGCCCTTGCGTTCTGCGGCGGACTTTCCCTTGCGGGGTATCACCCTATTTGTATGCTTTACTCGACCTTTGCGCAGAGAGTATATGACCAGATGTTCCATGATATAGTACTGCAGAAGGTACCGCTTACCTTCCTTCTCAGCCATGCGGGACTTGTGCCCGGTGACGGTATCACCCATCAGGGACTTTTCGATATACCGCTGTTTTCATCCATACCGGGGATTAATATATATTCTCCCGACAGCTATGATGAGATAACAGAACTGATAAACCATTCTTTAAGCGGCAACAGCGTGGATGTGATACGCTATCCAAAGGGACCTGAGGCAAGCTACGACAGAAGCCTGTTCAAGCGTCTCGGAGACGTGTACTACAGTATTCCCGAGGGCGCAAAGTGTGTGATCGTCACCTACGGAAGAGTGACCGAGGTGGCTCTCAGGGCGGCGGAAAGATTTGGCGGCAGGGTAGGTGTTGTTCGTGTGTCGCGGATATTGCCTCTTCCCATAAACGAAATTCTTTCGGTTTTAGGTGACACGAAATATGTTTACATCCTGGAGGAGGGTATGCGCCGCGGAGGCTTTGCAGAGAGACTGTCGGCTCATTTTATAGAGCGAGAGATCTACCCCAAAACGGTGATCCATGCGGTCAACGGCGAATTTGTGTCCCATGGAAGCCTCAGCGAGCTATACGAACGGTTCGGCTTTACTCCCGATGCGGTAGCCGCAAGGGTAGAAAAGCTGATGAAAGCTTAAAATGAAAAGGGGAGCAGAGTGAGCTCTCCCATAATAAATAAAGCCGAAAGGCAAAAAAAGGAAAGGATATTTGATATGAAGGAAAAGGTAATTCTTTTTGACGGAACAAGTCTTGACGGCTTTACAAGACGTGACGGAAGTCCCGCAAGATGGGAGCTTCATGACGGGTGTATGACCGTATCCCGCGGCGGCGGAGATATTGTGTCCAAATTTACCTACGGGGATGCCCATATTCACGTTGAGTTTAATCTGCCCTATATGCCCGACTGCTTCGGTCAGGACAGAGCCAACAGCGGAGTGTACGTGCAGGGCTGCTATGAGGTTCAGGTTCTTGATTCTTCTATGAACGAGGTTCCCTCCGACAGTGATTGCGGTGCGTTCTACAATATTACCCCGCCTCTCGTAAATGCTTGCATCGGTCCCGACGTGTGGCAGACATATGATATTATCCTCAGAACAGCAAAGCTGAATGAGGACGGAACAGTTGCAAGTCACGCAGTTGTAACGGTGCTCCTCAACGGTCAGGTGATCCACAATAACTTCACCCTTCCCCGAAACACTCCCGGCGGAGTTTTCGGACAGGTCGTAGCAGAGGGTCCCCTCCTTCTTCAGGATCACGGAAATCCCGTAAGTTTCAGAAACATCTGGGTTCAGCCTCTTGATTAAATAACATTTACGGAGAAAAACAATGAAAGACAAAGTAATACTTTTTGACGGAGAAAATCTTGCTCCGTTTTTGGGATATGACACAATGGTGCTTGCGCCCACGGGCAGAGCAGGTGAGTGGCCCGTAAAGGACGGCGCTATCACAGTTACAAAATATGATATGTACTCCCGGTACGAGTACGGCGACGCTCACGTTCACGTAGAGTTTAATCTCCCCGATATGCCCGAGGCAGAGGGTCAGAATAAGGGTAACAGCGGCCTTTTCATCCATGGATGCTATGAGATTCAGATCCTTGATTCATCCATGGTTGAGACTCCCGATGAATACGATTGCGGTGCTCTTTACGGTATCGCGGCGCCTCTTGTAAACGCTTGCAAGGGTCCCGGTGAGTGGCAGGCGTTCGACGTGTTTATCCGCGCGGCAAAGCTGAACGAAGACGGTACTGTTAAGGAAAAAGCGGTAATGACAGTTTTCCTCAACGGACAGATCATACACAACAATCTTGAACTTCCCCGCCACACAGCTTGCGGTGTGTACGACCGCGTGGTGGAGCGTGGACCTGTGTTCCTTCAGGATCACAAATGCCCTGTAAGCTTCAGAAATATTTGGGTTCGTCCCCTTGACTGATAGTTGGTGAATGCGATGAAAGATAAAGTGATACTTTTTGACGGAAATTCATTGGAAGGCTTTGTAAATTGCGAAACCCGTGAGAGAGCCGCGTGGGAAGTTAAGGACGGAGTCATGACCGTAAACGGTACGGGGGACATCCGAAGCGTTTACGAGTTTGGCGATGCGCTCATCCACGTTGAGTTTTGCCTTCCCCATATGCCCGAGGCAGAGGGTCAGGACAAGGGAAACAGCGGAGTGTACATTCAGGGCTGCTACGAGCTTCAGGTCCTTGATTCCTCGGGTAAGCCGTACACCAATATTTCTGAATGCGGCGCGATCTATGAAATGTATGCCCCCCTCATCAACGCGACTAAGGCACCGGGTGAATGGCAGGCTTATGACATAATTCTGAAATCAGCCAAGCTTCACGATAACGGCGAACTGAAGGAGCCTGCTGTTGTGAGTATTATTTTTAATGGCAACGTGATACATAACAATGTGCCTCTCACAAGACGGACTCCCGGCGGATGCTACAGATGCCTCGTTGAGAGAGGACCGCTGATGCTTCAGGATCACGATTGTCCTGTAAGCTACAGAAATATTTGGGTTCAGCCGCTTGACTGATAATAGGAGATTTCTATGCAAGACAAGGTAATACTATTTGACGGAACAAGCTTAGACGGATTTTATGAGTTTGATGATGACAGACCCGACGTCACGGGAAACCCATCAAACTGGTACCTCGCGGATGGAGCAATGACCGTTAACCGCTATAATATCGCAAGTGAATATGAGTACGGCGACGCCCACGTTCACGTGGAGTTCAATCTCCCCGATATGCCCGAAAAGACGGGGCAGGGTAAGGCAAACAGTGGTCTTTTCATCCACGGATGCTATGAGATCCAGATCCTTGACTCCTACGGTAAGGAGTCCCCTGCCGATGATGATTGCGGAGCGATATATAAAATTGCACCTCCTCTCGTAAACGCCTGCAAGGCTCCGGGCGAGTGGCAGAGCTTTGACGTATTTGTCCGTGCGGCTAAGATTCGCGAGGACGGAAGCGTTGCAAAGCACGCTGTTATGACCGTATTCCTCAACGGACAGCTTATTCACAATAATGTTGAGCTTCCGAGACACTGTGCCTGCGGCAGATACGAAAGGATCGTTGAGAGAGGTCCTGTACTTCTTCAGGATCACTTCTGTCCCGTAAGCTTCAGAAATATCTGGGTACGCCCCCTTGATTAGTATAAAATCGCAAGAATTTCTTGCGATTTTATCTTTGAATTGAAAAATGAGGTAAAAATGAACGAAAAAGAAATGTGGAAAGCCTTTTGCATGACCTCAGGTGTTAGTGAAGATGCGCCCTATGAAGCGTGGGCATTCGGCGACGAATGTGACAAACTGGCAGATCTTGTAAAGTGCGGAATAAAGAGGGGCACATCGTCGGCTTATGAGATATACGCCATTGAGGGTGAGGAGATCCCCCGTGAGGGAGAATACAATGTAATACTTGACAGCAGTGATAAGGCGGTGTGCGTAACTAAGACCTTGAGAGTTTACGTGACGCCATTCTCTGAGGTGGATTCCCGCCACGCAAGGCTTGAGGGAGAGGGAGATTTGTCTCTCGGATATTGGAGACGTGTACACGAGAGGTTTTTTACAGAGGAACTTCACTCAGTGGGGATGCCCTTTAGCGATACCATGCCCGTCGTTTGCGAGGAATTCGAGCTTGTCTATCCATTTGTAACCACCTGAGTTCTGTTGGCATATACTTTTAACAAAGCTTGGCGATATTCGCCCATACATAGCTTTGAAAGGTGAACTAAAGAAAGGCATGGTCATATATAAATGAAGATAGTTCTCGTTAAAAGTCCAAGAGCGCTGACACCGTTTCTCAGGAAATTTTTTAAGATCGAAAAGAAACGGAAAAGTTAGAAAAAACGCTAACTTGTGGCACCTTCCTTACGGAGGGTACCACAAGTTAGTGTTTTTTTAGTATTGAGGGTTCGGGTTATCAGTCATGCCGATAAAATAATCAGACGATACCTTGTAAAATTTACAAAGCTTAATAAGATCTTCGATTTTCAGCTCCGCTCTGCCTGTTTCTATATGATTATAACCTTGTTGAGATTTTGATAGAATACGTCCGAGCTCAGCTTGTGTCAGATCTTTGTCTTCGCGGAGATTTTTCATTCTGGTTCTGTAGTCCATTTCATCACCTAAATATATAAATTTATATAAATAAGTTTACATTATTCAAATATTGAGTATTGACATTTACTCAAAGATTGAGTATAATATGTTATGGATAACAAATATTAATCTACCGTAGACGAAAGCACTTTCTCGTGTTAGGAGAAATTCGCCGCATAAACTCTTTTATGTAAACACAAATCGTCGCATTCGCAGAATCGGTTTATGTAAAAAAATGTTAAATAAACTGAAAAATTATTAAAACAACAAAAACGGGACAAGTTCAAATGATGAACTTGTCCCGTTTTTGTTAGAGATTATTATTTTGATACGATTACTACCACTTTACCACGCACCTTAATCATCGCCTCAGATCCCGTGACCTCATTGCTGACCGCATAGGGAAGTGTCCGCTTCAGAGGGGCAGCATTAAGAGGATATTTACAACCAGTCGCTGTGACAACACTGTCTTCAAGGGCTATGATACCGAAGTAACCTCCGCGTTTCTTCAGTGTTACCTCGCCGTCACTGAGAACGAAGGCTTCATTTGTTCCATCGTACATTCTGTGACGTATGCCCTCGTCTGCGAGAGCTTCCAGCATGAAAATATTGGAAAGCAGGTGATCAAGTCTTCCTCCACCTCCGCCAACTAAGATTATCTCATCGGCACCGCGCGAGCGTGCGATAGAAATAGCAAGCATGGTATCGGTATCGTCTTTTTCGGCTTTCACGCGATAAGTATCAATGCCGCAGGGCACGCTGCTTATTGAATCCATATCCCCAACAAGCAGTTGCGGGGTGACATTCAGCTTCTTTGCGGTGTCGTATCCGCTGTCGGCTGCTATAATGTAAGCGTTTTCGAATACACTGGGCGGCACGCCGTCCGTTTTGCATTTCCCGCCGCAAATTATAACAAATTTATTCATTAAAGTACACCGTTTATCTCTTTCTTCTGCCCGGCAGAGAGAGTTCTTCCTTCTGGCGCTTCCACTCGGGCTTTTTCTTCAATTCATCATAAATCAGAATATAATTTTCGTGGCGGGACGGATGGATTCTCCCCTCGCTCAGCTTTTCTCTGACAGCACAGCCTTCTTCCTTGGTGTGAGTACACTTGGTATATCTGCAATCGCCGAGACATTCTGAAAATTCTCTGAAATTTTCCGCAAGCTCGCCTGCGGGGAAGAAATTGTATCTTGTGAAGTCAAGCATTGAAAAACCGGGAGTATCGGCAAGATAAAATTCACATCCGTTTTCACTTTTTAAGGGGAAGAGTTCTACCTGACGGGTCGTATGTCTGCCTCGTTCAGTCTTGCGGCTTACGTTACCCGTTGCAAGGGACAAGTCGGGAAAGAGCAGAGTCATAAGGGTGGACTTTCCTGCTCCCGAAACGCCTGCAAATGCGGCTCTCATTGGGCGTCCGTCAGCGGCACACTTGTCGGCGGTACGGGTTATGTAATCCATAAGCGGAGTCGTACCCTCACCGGTTACCGCGCTCAAAGTAAAGGTGATGTAACCTGCACTTGTGTAGATGTCTCTGATGTTTTCGGCGCTTTCAGCATCCATGTCAAGCTTTCCCGCAACGATCACAACTTCCACTCCCGAATGCTCGCAGATAGCGCAGATCTTGTCTGCGGTGAGTAGGTCGGGCTTGGGTCTGCAGGCGGGAACGAGGAGAAAAAGATGTGTGAGGTTTGCCATAGGCGGGCGCAGGAGTGACGAGTGACGGGGGAGGATGTCGTCGATTACGAGTTCCGTTTTGTCACCCACGGATTCTTCGGTAATGACCGCATCGTCTCCCGGCAGAGGAGACAGTCCGTCGTGGCGGAATCTTCCTCTTGCGCGGCATTCGGCATAAGTTATGCTGCCGTCCTCGCACACAAGGCGGACTCCGTAGAGTCCGCCTATGCCTTTTGTAATTATACCGTGTCTAAGGTGTGATTTTTCCATTAAAATCTCCATTCAGCGCATCGGCGGCTGTGTATCAAATTGAAACAAGTATGGCTTTCAGACGTTTGTGAGTGAGCCAACGTGAGAGAGTCTCAGGTAACTTCCGTGGGCTCGGGCACGTCGGGCACCGTGTCTGTTTCCGAAGAAACAGGGTCAGTTGGAGTTACTGTCGCCTCTGTGGATTCCTCGGTGGAGTCGTCGGAGCTTTCGGACTCTGTATCACTGTCCGTTACCGTGTCGGTGGGAGTTGTGGGCTGCGGGTCGTCACCTGTGTCCGTTGTGGGCTCACTTGGCGTAACCTCGGTAGGCTCATCGGTCTTAGCGGTGGTATTTGTAGCAGACTGCATACCCGACGAGGGCTCACGTTTTGTAGTGGATTCGGAATCTGAATCGGGATCCGTCTCGGGCGGTTTTGTGGTTTCTACCTCGCCGTATTTCTCGCCTCCGCTGAGAACGAAATCAACCACCGTGTAGAAATAGGTGGGAGTTTCCTTTTCTATGCTTTGGGAGATAACGGTACCCACAGGCTCGGTGGATTTTTCATAAGTTATCTTACCTACGCGGAGCTTGTTTTCTACCATAATAAGTAGGACCTCAGCTTCGTCCTTGCCCACAAGGTCGGGCATCAGCAGATCCTCTTCACCTGCGCCGCGGCTGATGTAAAGATCCACACTTTCGCCAACCTTGATCACAGTACCCGGCTCGGGAGACATCTGAAGAATCGTACCGGGGGTGTGAACTATGCTTTCCTGCTTGATGATGTTGACCTTAATCTTCATGCTGTTAAGCTCAGATTTAACAAGTCGGTAGTCTTCAAGCACGTAATCCTTAAGGGTGAATTTCTCATTACCGCCGCTTATGACCAGGCTGACGTTACAAAATCTCTTGTTTTTCAGCACGCGTTTCATCTCACCCGCTGACGGAGACTGACCGATGATGACTCCCATGGGAGTTTCTTCATCGTATTGATATTCAACACCTGCAAGACGGAAATACGCAGAATCCTTAAAGGATTTTTCAAGCTCTGAGGTGAATGTGGCACCCACGTAGTTGTCAACTTCTATTGTTTCGTAATCATTGATGGAGCTGTCATTGAATACGTTTGTAAACAGATACACTCCGAAAATGCAGAATGCAATAAAGAAGGGGACAAACACTCCGAGAATAATGGGGAGCATGGATTTACTTATTTTTCCGAGTGGATGCCTTTTTTGAAAAAAATTTTTGAATTTTTCCGAAGCCTTAGGCTTAAATATAATGGAGGGATTTTCCTTGAGCTTTTCAAGACAATCAAGCATCTGCTCCGCACTTTGGTAGCGGCGGGAGGGCTCTTTCTCCATAGCTCTTATTATGATCTGCTCAAGACCCTGAGGAATCTTAGGGTTGATGTTCTTCGGCGACTCGGGAGTTTCGTTTACCTGCATAAGCGCCACGGAAACGGGTGAGTCAGCTTCGAAGGGAAGGCGCCCCGTGGACATTTCGTAAAGAAGTACGCCGAGAGAGTAAAGATCACTGCGGGCGTCGATCGTCTCACCGCTTGCTTGCTCGGGGCTGATGTAATAAACCGTGCCGATCGCCTTGTCGGACATGGTGACCGTGTCGGCATTGGGTAATTTCGCAATGCCGAAATCCATCACCTTGATCACGCCGTCGCGGAGAAGCATAATATTCTGCGGCTTGATGTCACGGTGAACGATTCCCTTTTTGTGAGCGTGGTCAAGGGCACGGAGAATCTGCATAGTGTAGCTGAGAGTTTCCTTGAAGCCCAAAACCTCGCGGCGAGTCATGTAATTCTTAAGGGTGATACCCTCGATATACTCCATAACGATATACTTTACGTTATCTCTTACGGATACGTCGTATATGTTTACAATATTAGGGTGAGAGAGCATAGCAACGGCTTTGGATTCATTGATAAACCGCTTGACGGATGCGTCGTCGGCGGAAATGTCGTCGCGAAGGATCTTAACCGCGACAATGCGTCTCATGAGAAGGTCAACTGCCTTATAAACGACAGCCATACCGCCAACTCCGATAAGAGCATCTATTCTGTATCTGTTATCGAACACTTGTCCGATATATTTTTCATAATTACTCATAACAGTCCTTTTCTGCCTTTCTGACGGGGGGATATTCCGTCAGGTATTTTCGTGACTTTATTAGTAGGTTCAAAATACGAGAAGAACTACGGTTATGTTATCGCTTCCGCCTCTGTCGTTAGCAAGGGTGACGAAGCGGGTGACCGATTTTTTCAGAGTATCGGCTGTGGTTCCGCCATGGTTTTTCAGCTCTGAGAACATTTCTCTCGGTTCCACCAGGTTGCTCAGACCGTCGGAGCAAAGAAGGACATATGTGGTTCGGTCGCTTCTTGCGATGGTGTAGATGTCTGCCACAACGGAGCTTTCAGTACCAACGGCGCGGGTTATGATATTTCTTTGAGTGGATTTTTTTGCCTTTTTGGGTGACATTTTTCCGATGTCCACAAGGTACTGGACGTAGGAATGATCACGTGTCACCTGCGAGATCGAATCCTTGTTGCACATATACATACGGCTGTCGCCGACATTTACCGAATATATGCTTTTGGGGGTGACGAGAGCACAAACGAGAGTCGTACCCATTCCCGCAAGGTCACTTGAAGCGGAGGCAGAGGTGAACACAGCCTCATTTGCGCGCTCAACAGCTTTGATCAGCACCTCGGAGATCATCTCGTCTGCATCAGGCTTTTCATAATCGGAAACAATAAGCTCAGACGATTCATCAACACACTCAATAAATGATGAAACGGCAAGAGAGCTGGCAACACCGCCGCCCCTGGCACCGCCCATTCCGTCGCAAACGACGGCGAGGGTTACCTCAGGAGAATACTCCTTGATTCTGAAGGTATCCTGGTTGACAGTTCTTCTTTTCCCGATATCAGTGGTTCCGTAAAAATTCATAGAAATCTCCCTTCATCCTACGGATACTATAGAGATGGAAATCACTATCTCTATAAGTATAATTATACCCTATAAGTAAAAACTTGTAAAGCTAATATGTGAAAAGTCAGTATGGAAATGCGGTATAATTTAAGTATTGTAAACGATTTGTTAACAAAAGGTTCATAAACTCGGGCGTTTAAGCGTTTTCCGCATTACGGTTTCGGTTAAGGCGGAGCTGTCCGCAGGAGGCATCGATGTCACTGCCCAAACGGCGGCGCACCGTTGCGTTCTGCCCGAGACGGCAAAGCTCGTTTGCGAAAGCGGCAGCATTCTTTTTATTTACTGTTTTCATTCCCGTCTCGTCCACCTCGTTGAGCATAATAAGGTTGACGTGACAAGGCACACCCATGCCGCGCTTCAGGAGGGAGGCAAGTCCCGCCGCATCTGCCATGGAATCGTTTTTACCGCTGATGAGTGTATACTCAAAGGAAACTCTGCGCCCCGTTTTGTCGAAGTAATATTTGCAGGCGGCGAGGAGCTCGTCTATGCTGTATTTGTTGGCGATGGGCATGATGCTTCGCCTTGTTTCGTTGTCGTAGGCGTGGAGAGAAACGGACAGAGTTACGGGAATCCCCTCGTCAGCCAGCCGCTTGATTCCGGGCACGATTCCGCAGGTTGAAAGGGAAATGTGCCGCATACCTATGTTAAGTCCGTTTTCGTCACCAACGAGTCGGAGGAAACGGATCACGTTATCGTAATTGTCCAGTGGCTCGCCGATCCCCATCATAACGATACCGTGGACTCTCTCTCCCGAGTCTGCGGCGGCGAGGACCACCTGCCCGAGTATCTCGGAGGGCGTAAGGTCGCGCACCTTACCAGCAAGTGTGGAAGCGCAGAATTTGCATCCCATGCGGCACCCCGCCTGCGAAGAAACGCAGATGGTATTGCCGTGCTCGTATTTCATAAGTACACTTTCCACGCACTCACCGTCGGAAAGCGAGAAAAGGTATTTGACGGTACCGTCAAGCTTTGAGACGTACTTTTCTTCGATGGTGGGGAGTCGGTAATCGGCTTCAAGGGTGAGACGTTCGCGGAATTTCTTGGAGAGATTCGTCATCCGGTCAATGGGAGCTCCCGCGTGCATCCATGAAAAAAGCTGTTTGGCTCTGAATGACGGCTCGCCGAGAGACTTTACGAATTCGCAAAGCTCGGGGAGTGTCATTGACATTATATCGGGCTTGTTTGTCATATTTTTAACCATGTCTTTCTTTGATTCAGGCTTTTTTCGGAAATTATTTGCTTTTTTTCATCTTGGCGACGAAAAAACCGTCAGTATGTGATATGTGAGGGAAGAGGGTGAGCATTCCGTTACGGCTTTCAAGGGTGGGCAGTCCGCGGCTTGATCCAAAGGAGAAATCAACGGGTGAAAAGTTGGTATTCTCTTTAAGGAAACGGCTTACTACCTCTTCATTTTCCTTTTTGTTAAGGGTGCAGGTGGAATAAAGGAGCACACCGCCGTCTTTAACGTATTTCGCGGCACCGCAGAGCACTCCGTATTGTATCTCGGGAAGCTTTCCCACAGAGTCGCCGTCTTTATATCGGATATCGGGCTTCTTGCCGAGAACGCCAAGTCCCGAGCAGGGGGCGTCACAAAGTACGCGGTCGCATTTTCCGATAAGCTCGCCCTTCGGCTCTCTTGCATCCCGCTTTTCTGTGGAAACGTTGGGAATACCCAGCTTTTCAGCCGCGGAGCGAATGAGGGAAAGCTTGTTTTCGTGCAGGTCGAAGGAGAATAGCTTACATTCGCCTTTTCCGTCGATGGCGGCGGAGAGAGTTTTTCCTCCGGGTGCGGCGCAGGTGTCGGCGATGATGTCGCAGGGGGTAGCTCCGAGGGTGCGAACGGCGATTCTTGATGCTTCATCCTGAACGAACCAAAGTCCCGCATCGATCCCGTCTCTGACTGCTTTATCAACGGAGGAAACTCTGAGAATGTCGTCTGAGTAATTTCCCCTTTCGCTTTCGGGAAGCAAATTTGCCGCTTCATCGGGGGAGATCTTCAGAGTATTGATCCGCAGGCAAACCTTTTCGGGAGTGAAGGACGCTTCCAAGATCTTTTCGGTTTCGTCTGCTCCGTAGGAGTCGAGAAGGACCCTCGTTACGTCCTCAGACACGGAATATCTCAGTGACAGAGCCTCGGGTGAGTTGCCTTCGGGAAGGGAAAAGCTCTTGCCGCCTCTGAGGAAGCTTCTGAGAATACCGTTCACAAAGCCCTTTGCCTTTTGGGGAGCTGTGTCAACGGTTTCGGAAACTGCGGCAAAGTCGGGAATTCTGTCGGTGTAGATCAGCTGATAAAGTCCAAGTCTCAGGGAGGTGAGAGAGGCGGAATCAATGTCGCACAGCTTACGTGATGTGTACTGAGATACTATATGATCAAGTGTCAGACGGCGCTCTATTACTCCGTAAACGAGACGGGTGTAAAGGGCGCGGTCTGCCTCCGCCATGTCGGCACTGTTCCTTAGAACGGAGTCGATCTCAAGATTTGAGTAGCGTCCGTTTTTCATTATTGCCATAAGGGAGCGATGAGCCGCCTTACGGACATTGACGTTGTTTTCTGCCATAACTCAGTCGCGTCTTCTGCCGTTGGCAATAACGAGCAGACGGAGGAGGTTAGAAAGTGACACCATAAGTGCGGCAACGTAGGTGAGAGCCGCGGCTGACAGCACCTTCTTTGCCGCTTTCAAGCCTTTTTCACTTTGCATTTTCGAAGACTTCAGTGTATCAAGAGCGCGGCGGCTTGCGTTGAACTCAACGGGGAGAGTCACAAGCTGGAAGAATACCACTGCACTGAAAAGTGCGATTCCCGCATAGCAAAGGGCGGGAGAGGAAAGAAGAAGTCCGATAAAGAAGAGGGGCATCGAAAGATTCGAGCCGATATTTGTCACGTTCACGATAGCCATTCTCAGCTTGATGGGACCGTAGCCTACCGCGTGCTGAACTGCGTGACCCGCTTCATGTGCGGCAACGCCAACAGCGGCGGCACTGCGTTCACCGTAAACGGAATCGCTGAGTCGGATAACGTTGGCTTTGGGGTCGTAATGGTCGGTAAGGTTTCCGGGAGTGCGGATAACGTCGATATGCCTGAGACCGTTGGAGTCGAGGATCTTGCGCGCCGCATCGTATCCGGTCATGCCGTTTTCGGAGGGAACCTTGGAATATTTCTTAAACGTGGCGTTTACGTTATAGCTTGCCCACAGAGATATGATAAATGCGGGAAGAATGAGAAGATAGGTAGGATCTAAATAGAACATTATTACTGCCTTTCATTGGTTTGCAAAAATTACAGAAGAACGTCTCCCGCGGAGAGCTTTCTTCCTCTGATATAGTCCGCGGCACTCATGCGGCTCTTTCCCTCGGGGATAACTCCGGTGAAGGCGAGCTTCCCGCCGCCGCAGGAAACAGTGATCTCGCCGTTGTCGGTGGATAATACAGTGCCAAAGGGCGCTGAACATTCTCCGTTGACGAGGTGCGCGGATGTGATCTTAAGAAGCTTGCCGTCGGGAGTCTTAGCCATGGCGCAGGGCATGGGAGACAGTCCGCGGATGAGACATAAGATCTCACGGGGGGGACGGCTGAAGTCAATTACACAGTCGGCTTTTGTGATCTTTGCGGCATAAGTCATTCCGTCCTCACTCTGGGGAGTGCGAGGAAGGGGACCTGCGACTGCCATATCAACAATACGGGACATAGCCTCGCCTGCCATGAGGGCAAGTCTGTCGTGGAGAGTTCCCACGTCATCCTCTTCGGTAATGGCGGTCTCGCTTGTGAAGATAATATCTCCCGTATCGAGACCCACGTCCATGAACATTGCGCAGACACCCGTTTTGGTGTCGCCCTCCATGATAGCGCGGTTGATGGGTGCGGCGCCTCTGTGTCGGGGGAGGATCGACGCGTGTGCGTTCACACAGCCGTATTTCGGATAATCAAGAACGTACTTGGGAAGGATCTTTCCGTAAGCGGCAACGATAATCAGCTCGGGATCAAGCTTTTCCAGCTCCTCGGAGAAGACACCGTCCTTAAGGGTCACCGGCTGATAAACGGGGATCCCCTTTTCCTCGGCAAATACCTTTACGGGGGGCGGGATCATTTTCATACCACGTCCCTTCGGCTTATCGGGCTGTGTGAGTACACCTACAATATTGGCGTTTGGATTATTATATACCGCACGAAGACACTCAAGAGCGTAATCGGGGGTACCCATGAAAACTATTCTCATATTAACAGACTCCGTTGGGTTTAACCCATGACCTCTTCGATCTCTTCACGGGTGAGCATATGCACAGCCTCGTCAATGAAGAGCTTACCGTCAAGGTGGTCTATCTCGTGACAGAAGCAACGTGCGGTAAGACCCTCACCCGAAACGGTGAATTCATTGCCATGTCTGTCAAGAGCCTTAACTGTGACCTTCATGGGTCTGTGAGTAATGCCCCATTCGCCGGGAACGGAGAGACAGCCCTCAAGCTCTTCCTGCTCGCCTTCAGCGGCGATGATCTCGGGATTGATGAGCTCGTAGAGCTTGTCGTTATTGTTTGTGTCGATGACGAGTGCGATTCGTCGGAGAATACCTACCTGAGGTGCGGCAAGACCGACGCCTTCGGAATCGATGAGAGTATCCTTCATGTCGTCAAGAAGGGTGAGAATTCTGGGAGAGATCTTTTCAACGGGACGGCATACCTTGCGAAGTGTATCGTCG
>JAFXKJ010000136.1 GCA_017531765.1 Clostridia bacterium | reverse complement strand
GATGTCAAGGATCTTAGCAGCTTCCTCTACGCGGCGCTTGATCTCCTCCTTGGGAGTCTTGCGGAGCTTAAGACCGAATGCCATGTTGTCAAATACGGACATATGAGGATAAAGAGCGTAGTTCTGGAATACCATCGCGATGTCACGGTCCTTGGGAGCTACGTCGTTTACGAGTCTGTCACCGATGTGAAGTTCACCCTCGGAAATTTCCTCAAGACCTGCGATCATACGGAGAGTTGTTGACTTACCGCAACCGGAAGGACCAACGAGGATAAGGAACTCCTTGTCCTTGATGTCAAGGCAGAAGTCGGATACGGCTGTAACGCCACCGGGGTATTTCTTGTAAATGTGTTTCAGGGAAAGGCTTGCCATTAGTTAATTCCTCCTTTAAGGAAAGTATATGGTCAATTTGATGTATATATATTATACATCATTTTTGTCAATTTTGGAAGAGGCTATTATGCCGAAATTATGAGCTTCTATTTGGTTAATTTGCACATTTGACTACTGCTTTTGAAAAACGGGCGAAATAGCGGATATAAATCGGTTCTAATAAAATTAGAGTTGCTTCCCTGTGAATTTGCGTCAAAAATCAGAGTGTCCCTTTGCGATAAATCCCTGAGCGATTTGCGGGGGAGTGATTAAACTCTCAGGCTTTAAGCATTGTTTGATACGAACTCACCTATATATTTAAGCACATCAGCCGGAAGAGCGCCGTCAATAACCGCAGCTTCCATATGGCACATAAGATGTGGCGTGTAAGGGAGAAGTTTTTTTATAAATTGATAGGAGAGTTTTCCTTCAAGTATTTTTTCGAAAACTGCATATTTTGATGCATTGTCAAGTATCGGAAGAAACCTGGAAAGAATGTCCTCGTCGATGTTTTCATAGTTCACTTTTTCCATAAGATCAGCGACGGTACTTCCCCCGAGGAATTCTGACAGTGTAACAAGACTTGATATATCAATTCCCTCTGCAGAGTATCTTTCTGCCAATTTACTAAGAACACTTGGACGTAGAAGCGGAGCTATTCCGACAATATCGTCAATGTTCCCTCCATCTGTGATGACCCCTCTAGCGGCATCCCCAAGTATTTTAGTTTCTTTCATTGTAGCACCTCCGGATAATATAAGTTCATCAAGCGTTATACCGAATATTTCGGCCATTGAAACAAGTATCGTGATGTCGGGAAAACTGTCACCAAGCTCGTATCGCGACACAGCTTGACGGGTGACATTAAGCATATCAGCGAGAGCAGACTGTGTCATGTCAAGGCTTTTGCGTTTTTCTGCGACATATTTCCCGAATTGTTGAGTGTTAAACATTCCAATCTCCATTCAGACTGCAACTGCACATAATAATTGTGAAGCAAACACGTGTCTGCGTAGCAGACAAAAATCATTCTGTTCGATTTTTAGTGTTTGCTTACGCGTGAAACAACTTTCTTTTTGATTAAGACTGATTTATATTTCACGCGATTACTCCCCCTTTCATGCTAATTATATCATGATACTTTGGCTTTGTCGAGCAATAGTTACTTGCGGGAAAGGCACTATCTGAAACAACTGACAGCACCTCGGCTTATGCCGAGGTGCTCAGTAATTATCCGATTATCTGATTATGAGATTATTTTCCATCCCACTTATCCTCTAAGATGTCAGCGATCCTCTTGCAGGCAAGACCGTCGCCGTAGGGGTTGGATGCATGGCTCATTGCGTTGTAGGAGTCTGCGTTTTCGAGAAGCTCCTTGAAGTTTTCGTAGATCACAGTCTCGTCTGTACCAACGAGCTTGAGAGTACCTGCCGCGATACCTTCGGGGCGCTCTGTGGTGTCACGCATAACGAGAACGGGCTTGCCGAGGGAAGGCGCCTCCTCCTGGATTCCGCCGCTGTCCGTAAGGATCATGTAGCTGCGTGCGAGGAAGTTGTGGAAGTCAAGTACGTCGAGGGGCTCGATGATGCGGATCCTGTCGCATCCGCCAAGCTCAGCCTCAGCCGCCGCGCGTACTACGGGGTTCATGTGGATGGGATATATCGCCTTAACGTCGGGATGCTCCTCGATGATACGGCGGATGGCGCGGAACATATTGTGCATGGGCTCACCCAGATTCTCACGTCTGTGAGCGGTGATCATAATAAGGCGGGAGTCAGATGCCCACTCAAGCTCGGGGTGAGTGTAGTCATCTTTGACAATTGTCTTAAGAGCATCGATGGCGGTGTTGCCGGTGACGTAGATGAACTCGTCGTGCTTACCCTCGGAGAGAAGATTCTGACGTGCCATTTCCGTGGGAGCGAAGTTGTAGCGGGCAACAATGCCCACCGCCTGACGGTTGAACTCCTCGGGGTAGGGTGAGTAGATGTTATATGTGCGCAGTCCCGCTTCAACGTGGCCGACGGGGATCTGCATATAGAAGCAAGCGAGGGCGGTAACGAATGTGGTAGAGGTGTCGCCGTGAACGAGAACTACGTCGGGCTTGACCTCTTCGAGAACAGCCTTGATACGCTCCAGGATATTAACGGTAACGTCAAAGAGAGTCTGTCCCTGCTTCATGATGGCAAGGTCATAATCGGGCTTAACGTCGAATGCACCGAGAACCATGTCGAGCATCTGTCTGTGCTGACCTGTAACGCAAACTACAGTTTCAAGACCGTCGCGGCTTTTGAGCTCATTAACGAGGGGACACATTTTGATTGCTTCGGGACGGGTTCCGAAGACCAGCATAACTTTTTTCATAATATCAAGTAAACCTTTCGTAGTGTGTCTGCATATATAAATAGGATAACACATTATTGAAGAAAAATCAATAGCAATGTAATAAAACACTTCGATTAGTTTGCCCAAACAATATATCATCAGCAACATTTTTTCTCACATTTCTTTTGTTGCCGAAGAAAAGCTTAGCCAAGGAGGGACTACTTCGAAAAGCGAAGTAGGGAAACTTCGGCGTTTGAGATGGTTCCACAAGTAAAGACGCGATAGTTCCGCAATTGGAAACGAGGTTGTTCTTTCACAGGCGAAAAAAGACCCAAAAACACAAAAACAGCACCTTCGAAAAATCGAAAGTGCTGCTTAGATCAAAAGAATCAGATAACTTCAAAGAACGCGAGAATGCCCCATGCCCAGAAGCCGATGAGGAGAACGGGGAGCACGTACTTGGCGTATCCCTTCATGAAGCGTGGGAAGGGAATACCCGCGCCCGTGTTTGCTTCCTTGATGAAGCCGTCATAGCCCCAACCCTTCTTCGACGTACAGAAAAGCACGTACGCCGCACTGCCGAGGGGGAGGATATTGTTGCTGATGATGAAGTCCTCAAGGTCAAGAACGTTTGACGTTCCGCCGAAGGGCGTAAAGCCTGAGAGAACGTTGAATCCGAGAGCGCAGGGGAGAGAAAGAACGGTTACAGCCACAAGATTGATAAGGCAGGACTTGCGGCGGCTCCATCCCTTAAGGTCCATTCCGAAGGAAATGATGTTCTCGAACACCGCAACGATGGTGGACATAGCCGCGAAGAACATGAACACGAAGAACAGAGTACCCCAAACTCGCGAGCCGCCGGGCATCTCACGGAACACATTTGGCAGAGCTTTGAAAATGAGACCGGGTCCCGGCTCCTTCAGCGACACACCCGAGGCGAAGCAAGCGGGAATGATGATAAGTCCCGCAACGAGAGCGACGAAGGTGTCAAGGGCGGCGATGGTTACCGATTCTCCCATGAGACGGCGGTCGCGTTTTATATACGAGCCGAAGATAGCCATACTGCCCATGCCGATGGAAAGGGTGAAGAACGCCTGACCCATTGCGGCAAATACCGCCTCACCGACGATTACCTTTCCCTCGTCGTTGTATACGAAATTCTTGAAATTGGGAACAAGGTAGTATTTGAGACCTGCACCCGCGCCGTCCATTGTAACCGAACGGATGGCGAGAAGGACGATTACCGCAAGGAGGGCGACCATCATAACCTTTGTGATCTTTTCAACGCCGTTTTTAAGACCGAGAGAGCAGATTCCGAAGCCCAAAACCACGATGATCACCATGAAGGTTACAAGGACAGCGGGGGAAGCTACCATATTTGTAAATTCAGCTTCTACGCCCGTCTGGTCGAGACCGACGAAATCACCTCTCAGCATTTTGAAGATGTAAGCCAGCATCCAGCCGCTGACCACCGTGTAGAACATAACGAGAAGATAGTTTCCCGCCATGCCGACACCGCCGAAAAGGTGCCATTTTGTTCCCTTCGGCTCAAGCGACTTAAAGGATGCGCCGATACTGAGACCGCTTGCGCGTCCGACGGAAAATTCCATTGTCATAATGGGGAGACCGAAGAAAACGAGGAAAAACAGATAAACGAGGATGAAAGCCGCGCCGCCGTACTGACCAACGATGTAGGGGAAGCGCCAAACGTTGCCGAGACCGATGGCACAGCCGGCTGAAATCAGGATAAAACCGAGTCTCGAGCCGAAGTTTTCGCGTTGTTTCATGAGATTTAGTCCTTTGCATAAGTTAAATTACCGTATTATTATATCAAAGATACGGCGCTAAGTCAATCACGGGAGAAGAAAAAGGAAATAAAAAAGTGTTGAAAAAGGAAATAAAAAAGCTCAGAGCCTTACAAAAACGCCCCCTCAGACAGGCAGGTCTGAGGGGGTATAAAGGAGTATTTACAGGCGAGTTATTAGAACACACTTACCAAGGCTGTCCGTCCCAGATGTCGCGGTGGGCTTTTACTTCGTTGTTGTAGCGGTAAATCACGGTTGCAACCTCGGCGCGGGTGATGGTGTCCTGAGGTGCGAGGAGCTTACCCGGCTTGCCGCTGATGAGACCCTCGGCAACTGCCCAAGACATAGCATCCGTTGCCCATTCGGAAACGGAGTCGCTGTCAGCGTAGTCGGAGTAGTCAACTCTCGCTGACGTGTCTACCTCGAGATATTCTGTATAGCGGTAGAGCATGGTCGCGAATTCCTCACGGGTGATGGTGCGGTCGGGTGCGAAGTACGCACCGCCAACGCCGTTTACGATGCCGTTTTCGTACGCCCACTGTGCGGCGGGGGTGTACCACTGTCCGTCAGGTACGTCTACGAATGTAGGACAAGTTGCAGTTTTATACACTCTAACATCAATACTGTCATAACTTCCATTGTATCGTGAGAGAATTACAGCTATTTCCGAACGTGTGATGGAACGATCGCCGTAAAAATCTTCGTAAATAATCTCGTACCCATCGTCAAGTTCTTTATATCCTGCCAAAGATTCAGACATGAGAAATTCATCTGTTACGAATTTATATGCATCCTTATACCAATCTTGAAGTACTGTGGTTGAAATGTTTGAGTGGTCAGCTGTGTCAATAACAGGAGAAAACAACGCATTTGAACTGACGGCGGCAGTGACGCACATTACGATACAAAGTATTATAACGAAAATTTTCTTCATAACTTAACCCTCCTCAGGTTCTGTAAAATCTATATAAAAATACGTACGAAGATTATTTGCACAGGCAACTTACCAAATCGAACCGTCCCAGATGTCGCGGTGTGCTTTTACTTCGTTGTTGTAGCGGTAAATGACGGTTGCAACCTCGGCGCGGGTGATGGTGTCCTGAGGCGCGAGGAGCTTACCCGGCTTGCCGCTGATGAGACCCTCTGCAACTGCCCAAGACATAGCGTCCGTTGCCCATTCGGAAACGGAGCCGCTGTCGGCGAAATCTGAGTAGTCAACTCTCGCTGAAGTGTCGACCTCGAGATATTCTGTGTAGCGGTAGAGCATCGCCGCGAATTCCTCACGGGTGATGGTACGGTCGGGTGCGAAGTACGCACCGCCAACGCCGTTTACGATGCCGTTTTCGTACGCCCACTGTGCCGCGGGAGTGTACCACTGTCCGTCAGGTACGTCTACGAAATCTTCGCATGAGCTTCCTATGTACTTACCTGCATCAATTGTATCATAGCTTCCGTTGTAACGAGAAAGTATTGTTACAACTTCGCTACGCATTATAGGGCGGCTTCCGTAAAAATTATAGTAATAAACATCCCATTCATCGGCTTCGTTACCAATTTCCTTATATACAAATTGATTCATGATGATAGCTTCGTCGTTGACAAAACTGCGGGCTTCCTTGTACCATTCATTATTCATTTCGTCAAGATTTACAATCTTCATTTCCGGATATGGTGTGACACCGCCAAAATTCAATGCAGACACTTCGATAAATAAGCAACTGCATAGAAGTACAATTGATAGGAATATATATGCGATTTTTAGTTTCATGACTTATCCCTCCTTAATTGTAATCTATATAAAAATACGTGCGAAGATTATGAGTATACGTTGCTGATTGGAATCCGTTTGCAGTACCGAGATTCACAAGCGCGGTGCTGCGGTAGGCTGTCTCTGAGCTTGCTTTTTCGGTGATAATATCTGTTCCCCAACCGTTGAAGTCGCCTACGTGTACGCGATATACAGTATCGTTACCTGTTATCACGTGTGTGGTTGAGGTGTTTACAGTATTAGCAACTGAAAGTGCATTGGTTGTACCGCCGTAGCATACTCTCAGCCTTACCTCGCCTGTAGTGGGATCCGGCCAATGCATGATCAGGTCATCGACATTATCGTTATTTACGTCGCCAACGAATAACTGTTGGTTTTCATCGTAGCAAAGTGTCGTGTTTATTGAAACGCCCGTTTCAAACCGTCCGTTTGGCTTTCCGTAATAAATAATGTGATTTCCGTTACCGCTTGCACCCCTCCACCATACATAGAAATCTCCGAAATCATCACCGTTAAAGTTTCCAACGAGGAATTTACATGGGAATTCATTAGAGTGATAATGACCGGTGTCTACGTTGATAGGGGATGAAAAACGTCCGTTTGTATATGCTCTGTAGACAAGTAACTGTCTAATTCCTTCATCAGCCCAATGTACTACTACGTCATCACTTCCGTCACCGTTTACATCAATTACTTTAACTTCATCACCTGCTACATAAGTACTTGTAGAAGTGGATGTAACACCCGTAGCAAAGGTTCCGTCCCCGTTTGAGATATATACGAGATTTGTTCTTGTACCATCGTCGGGATCACTGTAATGTACAAGAAAATCACACTTGAAATCACCATTAAAATCACCTATGAACAGCTTACAAACATTTGAGAGAAGATCATTTGTAGTTGTTACGATGGCAGTAGTAGAAAATTTTCCGTTTTGCTGACCAAGATACACGTGAAACAGACGTTTGTTAGTTGCAGTTGAACTGTGGACTATCATGTCCATAAAGTGGTCTCCGTTTACGTCTCCCATAAACGCAACATCGGTTTCTTTGAACTCATCCGCAGTCAAAGTATCAACCGAGCATTTTGTTGTGTCAGATGTGCTTGGAGATACTGCAGGAGTACCGATATGATTTGCGTTGCTTC
Organism: Clostridia bacterium; assembly: GCA_017531765.1. Classification (GTDB taxonomy): domain Bacteria; phylum Bacillota; class Clostridia; order Oscillospirales; family CAG-272; genus RUG11130. Next base: position 1,820 of record JAFXKJ010000136.1, on the reverse strand, counting down.
CAAGGAATACTTGGATGTGACGGTCACCATCATATTCACGTAAATAGACGAGATCATCATATCCGTCGAAGTTTACGTCTACCGTGAAGGTCTGCGGTTCGGGAGTTTCATAATAAAGAGCCATGTTAATTGCCGCTTGAGCATCAAGGAAACCTCCTGAGACACACTCATTTGCTAAATTTTCATACTCTTCAACAGAATTCATCAGGATTTGTTTTATGTCATAAGTGCTTAAGTAAGGGACTATTGACTTTAGCATTGCTGCAACTCCAGCAACGTACGGAGTTGACATTGATGTACCATTGGCTGAACCATAAGTCTTTGTATATGAATATACACCGTTTTCAACCACTACATTTTCACAAACCGTAGTATATGCACGGTAAGGTGCTGCTATATCTACGTCAACATTGCTATAATTAGAATTTGTGTTCCTTTTTTCTATTTTATCATGTGTGTCGTCTTCATTTTCCGTGTCGTCAACATACTCAGTGCCCATTACCGTGAGAATGTTGCTACAATCAAGTGAAGAAATTCTGGTGGAACCTGTAGTGGGTAAGCCGTCATTGCCTGCAGACATTATAAGTAATCCGAAATAATTATTTATTACGTCTCTGGGAAATTCAAGGTTATCAGTAGTATGCCCTAAAGACATATTGGCTATTGGAATATTATTGTTATTCAAATATGTAATCGTCCTCACGAATGCGTCATTTTTATTGCCTGCCAATTGAATGGGGAAAATTTGTACATTCCAACATATTCCGGCTATTCCTATACTATTATTCGCTGTGGCTCCCAATACTCCCGCAACCATTACTCCGTGATCAACTTTGCTATCGTTTATGGGATCATTTGTTTGATCGGTATCATTTACTGCATCAAACCCGGTGGTGACAGAAAGCAAATCAGGATGGTCAAGAATTCCGACATCAATAACAGCTACTTTGACAGTTGTAGGAGTTATTTCGCCAGATGAAGTTTTTTCTTCAATAATTCCCCATGCTTGAGGTAATTTAATTCTTTCAAAATATTCTTCTTGATCAGAATAATGGGGATCATTTGGCAACTCGAACTCTTCTGAAGTCTCAGGCATCACTTCCATCTCGTAATTCGGTGCGGCAGAAGCTATATCGCTTGTTGAACGCTTGCTAAGCGAGCCAACCGACGAAAGCACTTTTTCCTCCGAGGGGGACTTTAAGTGAATCTGAAGAATCTGAGTGTAATTAGCCATGAACTCAGGGTCATTCAGAAGTTCCTTGTTGGTAAGATACGTGAGGTCTTCGATGTAATCCACGTCAAGCTCGGGGAAATCCTCTGCTGTGTATACGTGGTTTGCCTCTTTCACACCGCGTTTCATGGTGACGATGATTGAATCGTCCGCGTATTTTGCTTCCTTCGACACGGCAGAGGCGAAATCTACGTATTCGGTGCTTTCTTCGGGGCGTGAAAGCTCTTTTTCACTGTCGGAACTGCTTACTAATGTTTGAGTTTCGGTGGAGGTATCACTTTCGCTGATATCCTTTGATGTTTCGGCATAAATACCGACCAGTGAAGAAGTGAAGAGAATGCTTAAGGTGATAAAAATTGAAATTAATCTTTTCATTTTTTTACCTTTCCGATGTAATTATAACATCTTTTTGAATTTTTTCAATATGTTTTCTTGATTGATTACTAATCGCTGTCGAAGTTACCCATTGGTATCACCTCTTTTTTTATAGATTTTGTTATGCCACGGTTCTTTTGAGTGAACAGTAACTTAATAAAACGTACACCGGATCTCATCAAGGACTGTTCACTCAAAATCACATAATGGCAAG
>JAFXKJ010000135.1 GCA_017531765.1 Clostridia bacterium | reverse complement strand
CCTTTGTGGAGTCGCTGCTGATAGCGGGGAGCCATACAAGCTTAACACCGCTGTTCATCATGTAACGGCCTGCGGTTCTGTCCTGACCGAAGTTGAACTCACCTGCGCCGCTGTCGTAGAAGCAAGCGCCCAGCCATACAACGCACATATTGTCCTTGATGGTGGGATCCTTGGCGATAGCACAGGCAATATTTGTAGCGCAGCCGGTAGTCATGATGTAAACGATCTCGTCGGAGTTCTTTACTGTGTTGATGATGTTGTCAACCGCTTCAGCATTCTTCGGCTTTACCTCGGGATAACCGATACCGCTGTCGTCGGGCTTGGTAACGGTGTCGCCTACTCCCTTGTATACGGGAATATCTTCACGGCCGAGAAGAGCGAGAATCTCCTTGATCTCATCATATCCCTTCATCATGCCCGCTTCTCTTGTGGGAACGAGCGCGGTATTCAGGAACTGGGAAGCGTTGATGGAAACGACGTCAAGCTTTTCGCAGGAGAGTGCATACGCGATAGCGTACTGGTCGTCGAACTCGTTACCTGCGTCAGCATCGATGATGACCTTCTTTACTCTGTCGGACTTGATGTCATCGAGAACCTCCTCAAGAGTGAGAACCTTGGGAGTTTCGGGGGTTACGGGAGGTGTTACGTCTTCCTCGAATATACCGTACTTTTCGCAGAAGCGCTGGAAAATGGTAGCCATCTCGCATCTCTGAGTGTTGCCGAGAGGTGCAAGAAGGACCTGTCCGCCATCGTTTCTGCCGTTGAGAAGACCCGCGCCAAGCGCCCAAACCACAGCCTCATTTGCCCAGGTCGCAACCTCAACCTTATCTGTGAAGTCGTCAAGCTCACCCTTATCGGCGGTGTCAAGCTCCTTATACTGCGCGAAGCGGTAAAGCATTGTCACGATCTCCTGACGGGTGATATTACCGTCGGGATTGAAGGTGGTGTCACTGCTTCCCTTTACAACGCCGGACTCATACGCCCACTCAACCGCGGGAATGTACCAATCCCCCTTAAGGTCAACAAAGGGAGAGTCTTTTGCCGCCTCGGGCTCGCCTTCAAGGCGGTGGAGGATCACGGCTATCATCGCTCTCGTGGAGAGATCGGCGGGCTTGAAGGTGTCAGCGTTTCCCGCGCCGCCCATAATACCCCATGATGCTACGTAGTCCACGGCATCGCGATACCACGCATCACCCGCTACGTCCTTGAAGCTGTCAGCAGAATCCGCGGTTGCGGGAGAAAAAATGCCGAGAGCCGCGCTGAGCAGGGCAAAACTCAGAAGTAATGAAATCAGTTTTTTCATTTTTAGTATCCTTTCTTTTTTTGTTATGGTTTTTCGTACTCTATGTTATCAGTATACAGTATCGAAAAATGCTTGTCAAGCTTTTTTTCGTTCCGTTCTGCTTTTTTTATGAAATACTCAAACGTATCCTGCTCAAAAAACACCAAAAATACAGCAAAAAGGCGTAAAAATTCTGCATTTTGTCCGAAAATAGTGAAGGCTTCCGTCAGCGGATATTCAGTCGGAATGTATATTGTTTTTACAAAAATCATCGAAAAATGTTTTGAAATTCTCCATTTAGGCACAGACAAAACATCCGGCTTTTGAGTTTTCAATAGGGAAAAAGGGGAGTTTTCAACAGACAAAACTGTGGAAAACATGGAAAACTTTTTAAGAAACCCTTGCAAATGCTGGTGTTTGCCGTTCTTTTCAAAAGGGGTGTTGAAAACTATTGTTGAAAAGTCGTGTTTTTCCCGTGCTTTTCCCGTGAGATAGCAGAAAAATCGCCATTTTTGGTACTATTGCAAAAATATAGTTTCGTTTTCAACAATATGTGCATATTCAAGGTGAATATACACGGGAAATGTAATTTTGCGCCGTCCTGCCGCCCGGTGGAACACACAAAACGCCGCTGTCAGCAGTCGAGGTGTCACACTCCTCGACCTTGATGCATACCATTTAAGTAGTCGGCGAGGGAGGGAGTGAAGTGTCGCAGAAGCGACGTGAAGCGGCTTCGCCGTGAAGCGCCCTGCGGGCATGGAGAGTGGCGGGGGAGTATACGCAAGCGGAAAGAATAACGTAAGAAAAGAAAGGCATGACTACAAAAGTGAATAGACTGCAAAATCTATCTTTCCTCTCTCCGGGGGACGAGGGGACCATCTCTTCCCTCTCCCACCCGTCGGAGGGAATGACAAGGCGGCTTCGGGAGCTTGGGTTCACCGAAGACGAAACGGTCAGATGTGTGGGAGTCAGTCCCGGCGGAGGCATGAAAGCGTATAGTGTCCTCGGTGCCGTGATCGCCCTGCGGGACGTGGATGCCGTGCACGTCAGACTGAAATCCCCGAGGCTGCCTTAGAACGGGAGAACCAGACAAGTACACCGAACGGAGAACTGCAAGTAAAATGAACCACAGAACATCATTCACGGTAGCCCTCGCGGGGAATCCCAACGTGGGGAAAAGCACCGTTTTCAACGCCCTCACGGGGATGAGACAGCACACGGGCAACTGGCCCGGAAAAACGGTGGAGAGAAAAAGCGGCACTTTTCGTGCGGGGGAGCTCAGCATCACTCTCGTCGACGTCCCGGGAACCTACTCTCTTGAGGCGAAAAGCCCCGAGGAGGCTCTCGCCGCAGAATACCTGACGGGTTCGACGTGCAGTCCTCCCGACGGGGTCATCGCCCTTTGCGACGCCTGCTGCCTCGAGAGAGGACTCGACTTCGCCATGAAGCTTATGAAGAAGTGCCCCCGCACTGTGCTGTGCATTAATATGATGGACGAGGCCGCGCGGCGGGGTATTTCCGTGGACTGCGAAATGTTGGAAAGCCTGCTTGGGGTCCCTGTAATCGCCACGTCGGCGGGAAAGGGCGAGGGTCTTACGGAGCTTAAAGATAAGCTATGCCGTCTACTCTGCGGTGACTCAGAGCCTTACTGCGGGGAGGCTCTGACACCGAAGGAGCTGTGCCGTCTCGCCGTTACGTCCACGGGGGAGGCGGACAGACGCGACAGACTCCTCGACCGCATATTCACGGGAAAGTACACAGCGTACCCGGCAGTAGCTCTCCTTCTCGGGGCGATATTTTTCATCACCCTCCGCGGAGCCGCACCCCTGTCCGACGGTCTGAGCTTCCTTCTCGGTTATCCCGAGAGTGGGGCGAAAAGCCTGCTGAATGCGGTGAATTGTCCCCGGAGCATCACCTCTCTCGTATGCGACGGAATACTGAGAGTTCTTTTCTGGGTGATCGCGGTGATGCTTCCGCCCATGGCAATATTCTTCCCGCTGTTCACACTGATAGAGGATCTCGGTTATCTCCCTCGAATAGCGTACAATTTCGACTCGACATTCCGTCACTGCGGCTCCTGCGGCAAGCAGTCGCTGACCATGATGATGGGTTTTGGGTGTAACGCCGTGGGAGTGACCGGCTGCAGGATCATCGACTCCCCGCGGGAAAGGCTCATCGCCTGCCTGACAAACGCCTTTGTGCCGTGCAACGGCAGATTTCCCGTCCTTGCCGTGTTCCTCACCGTGGCGGCGCGGGGCAAGGGAAACCTCAGCGGACTACTTCTGTGTCTTGCCGTAGCCGCGGGGTGTGTGATGACCCTCGCCGTATCAAAGCTGCTTTCCGTCACCCTTCTCCGCGGCGAGAGCTCGTCCTTCACCTTGGAGCTCCCGCCTTACCGCCTGCCGCGAGTCGGAAGCGTTATCACGCGGAGTCTCATCGACAGAACGCTGAAGGTCCTGGGAAGAGCCGCCGCAGTCGCCGCGCCTGCGGGAGTTGTTATATGGTGTCTCGGCAACATTGGCGTGGGGGAGGGGAATCTGTTCTCCCTCATAGCGGATGCGCTGTCCCCTGCGGCATCCGTAATCGGCATGGACGGGGTGATGCTTCTCGCTTTCATTCTCGCCCTGCCCGCCGCCGAGATCACCGTTCCGCTGATGCTGATGGGCTATACAGCCTCCGCGAGCCTGACTCCCACAGGCGGAATTGCCGACAGCGCCTTGCTCCTTTCTGAGTTTGGCTGGGGAGTGAAGACGGCTATATGCGCCGCCGCGTTCACTCTGTTCCACTTTCCCTGCTCCACCACCCTCATCACGGTGCACCGCGAGACGGGAAAGATAAAATGGACCGTTGCCGCCGCCCTTATTCCGACGGCTGTGGGGGTAATTATATGCGCGGCAGTGAATCTGATCTTCCCTTGACGTGGGAGGGTGGAGAAAACTATTGACAAAGCGGTCAAAAAAGTGTATATTTGTCTTAGATTAGGCGGCGACACGATAAAAGGATAGATCGCCCGACAAATTCACCGAAAGGACCGCAAAAAGGGACCCGAAGCAGAGTCGCCGTGCACGAGGCTCCCGCGGATTTTAACAAAATGACACTTAAACAGATACTTGCCGACATCACCTCCCCCCGAGTAAAGAAGGTAATCTTCGACTGCGACGCAGGCAACGAGATCGACGACCAGTATGCCCTGGCATACGCTCTCTCGTGCCGCAGATTTGAGGTACTGTCCGTCAGCGCGTCACAGTTTCTGAACACAGCCCTCGTTCCCGACAGAAACGAAGGAATGCTTGAGGGCTACCGCGAGGTAAAGAGGGTACTGAAGCTACTGGGGCGCGAGGACGTTCCCGTGTACAAGGGGGTAGGAGACTGCCTTGCCGCAGTTGACCCCAATGCGCTGTACCCCGAGGTGATCCACGTAGACTGCGAGGCGGTAGACAACATTATCTCCGCCGCCAAGAGCTCAGATGAGATTATCTACGTTATGGTAACGGGATGCGCTACCAACATTTCCTCCGCCATTGCCAAGGCTCCCGAGATCAAGGACAACATTTGCGTTCTCTGGATGGGATGCTCATACCCCGACACGGGCGGTGCATCGGAATTCAATCTGGGTCAGGACAGATTTGCGGGAAGATACCTTATGAACTGCGGAGTTCCCCTGGTATGGCTTCCCACGGTAAGCGTTGACTCTGCAAAGGGCACGCAAACTCTGAAGGAGGGCAGACGTTTCCTTGAAGAGGGCTTCACGGGAGACACCGAAGCGAGTCTGTATTTCAGAAGCGAGCTTCCCCGCGAGCACGACGGAGGCTACGACGAGGATCCCGATGGCTGGTGGCACATTTTCTGGGACGTTGCCGCACCTGCCGTACTTGAGACGCCCGAGCTTTGCGAGCTTGAGATAGCGGAGATCCCGAGGATCCGCGGAGACGAGACCTATGCTATCGGCGAAGAGGGCAGACCGTCTGCAATGATGTTTATAAAATTCACCGATCCCGCCGAGGTTCTTGGCAACATGATCCGTGGAATCAATGAGATAATTTAAGACGTATATGATGGGGCTGTCGCATTTAGCGCCGAACAAAAGACACGAGGAAATTAATTGTCAAAGCTTCGGAGGGGGCGCAAGCAAATAGCCATTAAAGTGGAAATCTGCCGATTTTTTTCGGCGGATTTCTCCATTTTATGTGTCTTTTTAGCCGCGATTTTGCTCTCTACCGTACCGAGTAACAGGGCGAGAACAAAATCACGACTTCTGCATCTAAATGCGACAGCCCCATGTTATGTTCCGCCACCGCCCGTGGCAGTCTGCGGCAATGCTAAAGGTAAAATTGTCAGGCGCGGACGGTAGGTTGTCGGACGGGGGGCTTACGTAAGGCGATAACCATAACGTGCGCCTTGTAACCGGACGTGGCGGGACGCCACATGGGGGGTTACTGCGCACCGCGGTGCTGCGCAAAATTTTCCTTGCGGAAAACGTCCCCTACAGAGGACAGGTGGAGACGGCGCGGCAGGTTACAAGGCTGTACTTTTATTCATAAGTCCACAAAAAAGGCGGGACACATGATCCCGCCTTTCGCTACTGACAAAATATAACAAAATTTACAACTTAAAACACGGTAGAAGACGTAAACGCAACCCCTTAAGGCTCTCCTGTTCACACTTCATGCGCCGCACGGTAGACTCACGACAGCTCGCGCCCGCACGACGTGCAACCCTCTCCGCATTTCCCCGCATAGGGGCATCCGATGCACCCTTTTCCTTTCTTTTTCGCTTTGTAAACGTACAACGATGCTCCGACCGCGATCAAAACGAGAATTCCTATTACAATTATGTTTTCCATATATCCGTTTCACCTCTGATCATAATGAATTCCTCAGGTGGACAAAGCTCTCCCTGACGGCAAAATCCCCGTCGGAAAATCGGTATGTTCCCACTTTACGCCTCCGCCTTTTTAGCATTTCTTCCTGCAACGATGACAATGAACGTCGCCATCAAAGCAACAGCCGCGCCGCCCGCGATAGCGGGAACGACACCGAGAGATGCGGGAGCTGTGATCAGCGTTCCCACTGTGTAAACAAGGTACGACACCGTGTAACCGATAAAGAACTGAAGTCCGATGCCGCCCCAAAGCCATTTCGCGCTCTTCATTTCAGCATTCATAGCTCCGATTGCCGCAAAACAGGGCGGTGTGTAAAGATTGAACATCAGGTAAGCGAGGGCAGCCACCTTCGATATTGCCATGATTCCCGCAACCTCTGCGCCCGCGCCTTCCATAAGTGCAAGCTCCTCGCTGTCGATTAGATTGTTGAGTCCCACAAAGCAAACCGCCAGGGTGCCCACCACGTTTTCCTTTGCGATGAAACCTGTGATCGCCGCCGCCGCCATCTGCCATGAAAGAACGCCTACTATGGGTATGAGCAAATATGCAAAGGGTGCGGCAATAGATGCGAGGATCGATGAGTCCGCGCTGTCGGCAACGGCAAAGCTCCATGTGAATGACTGCATAAGCTGTACTGCCATGTTGCACAGAAGAATAATGGTTGCCGCCTTGACTATGTATGCCCAGCCGCGTCCGCACATGGACTTAAATGCGCCCCAAAGGGACGGCGCCTTGTATTCGGGAAGCTCAATAATAAAGTAGGATCTTTTTGCTTTGTAGCCTGTGATTGCATTGATAAGCAGTGCCGCAAGGAAGATAAGAGCAATACCGGCGAAGTACATAAGTGCACTCACCCACCATGCATCCTCGAAGAATGCGCCTGCGAAAAGAGCGATCACGGGGATCTTGGCGCCGCAGGGCATAAAGGGAGCGAGCATCGCGGTAGCCCGTCTCTCGCGCTCGTTGCGGATGGTACGGCTTGCCATGATGCCGGGAACCGCGCAACCGATTGTGATAACAAAGGGAATGACCGACTTTCCTGAAAGACCGACCTTCTTGAAAATGGGGTCAAGGACAACCGCCGCGCGTGACATATATCCGCAGTCCTCAAGGAGAGCGATGAGGAAGTACATGACCATAACGAGAGGCAGGAAGCCGACCACCGCCACTATACCGCCGATCACGCCGTCAACGAGGATGGCACGAAGCAGAGGGGAAGCACCCTCTAGAAGTCCGCCGACCCAACCCTGAAACATTTCAAGGAGAGGGACGAGTCCCGGGATAAACTTCCCGCGGATCTCCACGCCATCGGCGATCCATGCGCCGAGAGTGGTCTGAGAGATGTAGAACACAAGGAACATTACAGCGGCAAAGATGGGAATACCAAGCCACTTGTTGGTGAGAACGTCGTCGATCCTGTCACCCACGTTTCTGTCCTTGGTGAGAACACGGCGAGTCTCCACCTCGCGGACGATTCCGTTTACAAAATCAAATCTCTTTCGGTCAGCAAGCTGCACCTGAGCTTTGTCGTTAAGGTCAACGCCGTCCTGACGGTAGGGGGCACTTGAAACCTTTCCCGTCTGAGCCAAGGCTGTGTCAACCAAGACCTTCAAGCCCTCGGCGGAGGTGGAAACCGTCTTTACAACGGGACATCCAAGCCTCTTGGCAAGAAGCTCGGCATCAATGCTGTTGCCTTTCTTTTTGTTGATGTCACTTTTGTTAAGGGCGACCACAAGGGGAATGCCCAGCTCCAAAAGCTGAGTTGTGAAGAAAAGACTGCGGCTGAGGTTATCCGCATCAACAATGTTGATAATGATGTCGGGGTTTTCGTTTTTGACGTAGTCGCTTGTAATACTCTCCTCACCGGTGAAGGGGGACATGGAATAAGCGCCGGGAAGGTCCACGGCGGTGATGCGCTCCCCGTCGTAGTAGGATTTCTTAATAAAGTGCTCCTTTTTGTCCACGGTAACGCCCGCCCAGTTGCCGACCTTTTCGTTTCTGCCGGTCAGGGCATTGAACATGGTGGTCTTACCGCTGTTGGGGTTGCCTGTTAAAGCAATTTTCATACTGCAGTCGTTCCTTTCAAGTTTAATGTGATCTGTGTGAATGCCGCTTGAGGTACGTGCGGTTGTCGGCGAAATGCCGATGCGCCACGGTTAGTGTATGCTAACCGTTTGTCAAAACAAAGGACAGAAGGCTGAAAGCTTATCCTGCATCAGATAAGAATAGCCTCTGCCAGAGCTTTGTCGATGCTGTAACGCGCATCCTTTACGGACACAACGCAAGTTTTTTTCTTCTTGGCGATAACGGTAATGGGTTCACCGACGTAACATCCCAGAGAAAAGAGGAATGCGTTAAGCTCCTCGTCATCTGTTACGATGTCGCGGACAGTATAGACTTTTCCTGTTTCTGCTGACATTAAGTTCACGTAGGACCTCCCGATTTCCGTGACGATTAGCCTGTGCTAACCGATACGCACTGTAATGGAATTAGCTTGCGCTAACTCCTAGGTTATTATATATTAAAATTAAACTTTTGTCAAGGGGGTGGAGTGGAAAAATTTAATAATTTTTTTCTGTAATATAAGATATGTTGAAGAGTCTTGTGGATGCGATAGGTTATGTTGCCGACAACTATCCCTCAAAGAATGTTCCTTTTTTTGTGATATTTACCTAATGTGATTGACACACGTCATAACTAATGGTATAATTATCTCAGTAATATTTTCTGAAAGGAAATTAATTTATGTCTCGTAAAATCCTATCTCTTCTTATGTGCATCGCAATGCTCCTTCCCCTTATGATGACGCCCACGGGCGCCACAAAGGACGATGCACTTCCCTTCACCGACGTCGCGGCAGGTTCGTGGTACTACGATGCGGTGAAGTACGTTTATACAAAAGGCATCATGAACGGTACCGGAGGCACCACCTTCTCCCCCGACGTCACCGTTACCCGTGCCATGTTCGTTGCCATGCTCGGTCGTCTCCACGGCGCTGAGCAGAAAAATACCGACAAATTCCCCGACGTCGATAACGTTAATGGCTCATGGTACTCGGGTTACGTTGGTTGGGCAAGCGAAAACGGCATCATCACCGGTTACGATAACGGCAACTTCGGCCCGAATGACGCCGTGACCCGCGAGCAGATGGCTGTTATCATCATGCGATATATCGATCACATCGATATTCTCCCCACCTACAGCATCACAGCGCCCTATCAGTTCACCGACATCGACACCGTGGGCTCCTGGGCGGTAAGCCACGTTGAAGAAATGCGCAAGATCGGTATCATTCAGGGCAACGCCCAGGGTCAGTTCTCTCCCAAGGACGGCCTCGGACGTTCATCTGCCGCTACCGTTATCATGCGACTTGACGAGCTTCTCGAACGCATCGCCCTCGGTGAAGCGGTCAACCCCGATTACACGGTAGATAACGGCGCTTTTGCCCTCATGGGCGCACACGACCTCTACTACGGCGGCACAGCACTTGACTTCAGCTACGACTCCGTTACCGTTACCGCAACAAGTGACGGCTACCCCTACATCACCGAAAGTGACGAGGGTCAGAAGTGGATCATCTCCAACTCATCGGGCAGAGAAGTTTTCATTGACGGCGAGCCTTATTTCGGTGAGCTGAAGGAGCAGAACGACCTCGCCCTCGGCAACTTCTTCGAAATTGATCTGAAGATCGCCTGCATCGATCCCGCAAAATATCCCGTTCTCCGCGTGGCTTATAAAACCGACGCGGCAAAGGACGTGAAGCTTGGCATCTTCTCCCACAAGAGCACATCCGATTACATCAGCTTTACTCCGAAAGCCGACAAGGTAAGCGGCTGGAGCTACGCTGTCATCGATATCAAGGACTGCGGAATGTGGTCTGCTTCATCTGAGACTATCATCGCAACTCTCACCTCCGAAGCAAAGCTCGACGTGATGTATTTTGCCGCGTTCCCCGATAAGGCGGCGGCTGAAAGCTTCGACGTTACAAAGTACAAGGACCACCTCACCACCGTCGATTACGAGATCGTGATCCCCACCGAGGCAAGCCGTGCCGACGTTGACGCGGTCCTCGCCGAGGCTGACTCTGTGGCGAAAGCTATCATAAATAATACCGAAAACACTGACGTATCAAAGATCACGGGTACCGTCTACTACATCTCCGACTCCGAGGGTGACGACTCCAATCCCGGCACGTCCCCCGACAAGCCGTGGAAGACTTTCACTAATCTCTACACCGTCAAGGGCGGCGGCGCGGTCATCATCAATAACGTCAAGAAGGGCGACGCGGTGCTTCTGAAGCGCGGCGACACCTTCAACTACAACTCATATCCCGAGCTTACCTACAACTACATCGAAACCGTCCCCGGTGCTGCCTACGGATGCTACGGTGAGGGAGAAAAGCCCGTTATCACCCGCGAATTCGTGATGGACGAGCCTGCGGGCAAGTGGTCAAGCACACAGTACAAGAACGTGTGGAAGCTTGATTACAAGATGGAAGATTACCCCGGATGTATCGTGTTCGACAAGCCTGACGGCACCGAGCTTTGGGGAATCATCGCCGTGTTTGACAATCCTCAGGCGCCTTACGGCACAAAGAGCCGTCCTATGGGTACAATATCCAACGGCGAGGAAGTGTTCAGAACGGGCGGTGTGCTCTTCGAGAACCCCGGATCCCTCAAGAATAACCTTGAATATTTCGTTGATCCCGACACTGACACACTCTACGTTTACTACGACAAGGGTAACCCCGGTGAAAAGTTCAGCGCTGTTCACATGAGTATGTCTCAGACGGGTCTCGGAAACGACAGCAGTCCCACAAAGAGAACTACAATTCCCACTATTGTTGACAATCTTGCGTTCAAGTACATCGGCGGTTGTGCTATTGGCATCGGCGAAGCTGAGAACTACTACATCACCAACTGCACCTTCGAGTGGATCGGCGGCGCGTTCCAGGGCGGAAATGATCATGTAAGATACGGTAACGCCATCCAGAACTGGGGCTCCTGCGACGGAATCTACGTTCTCGACTGCTATTTCAGAGACGTGTACGACGCGGCGGTTACAACTCAGGGTAACGGCGGATATATGGTAAACTTCTACTCCGACGGCAACGTTCTCGACAGATGCGACCTGTCCTTTGAGTTCTTCAACCACGGCGACTCCACATTCGGTGGTGAAAGTCAGGAACTCAGCAACATCATCATGACGAACAACTACGTCATCAACAACGGTGTCGGCTTCTGCAACGTGAGAACCGACAGACGCAGCGCGTTCCTGTACACCACATACGGTACCAATGAGACTACCGTATACAGAAACATCGTTTACGAAAACAACGTAAACGTGTTCACGGCGGAGTATGCTGTATTCTCGGCGGAGATCGCGCTGGGTCAGACGGAGGGAACGATCCTCAGAAACAACACGTATTACATGGACCCCACGGTGTCATACTACGGTAAGTTTGCGTACAACATGATCGACCGTTCGGGACAGACAAAGACACTGTATCCCTTTAATTCGCAGTATCTCACGTATCTCAATTCTCTCGGAGTTGAAGTGGGAAGCACGTTCTACATTACTGAAAACCCCGACATTATGGGGAACAGATAAAGTGCGCCCCTCGGGCGCAGTGTCCGATTTTGAAAAATAAATAGACAATTATAAAAGCCGTCGTTTTTGAAGTGACGGCTTTTATAATTGAAACGGTGTTTTTTATAGGCAGAGTAGACGGGGGGGAGCCGCCTCGCCCGGTTACAACCGCACGTTATGTCTATAGCCTACCTTACCGTCTCCACCTGACCTCTGTAGGGGACGTTTTCCTCAAGGAAAATTTTACGCAGCACCGCGGTGCGCAGTAAAACCCCATGTGGCGTCCCGCCTCGCTCGTTTACAACTGTACTATATGGCTATCGCCCCACGTTAAAGCCACGGTGTTTTGTGTGAGCGTCTCTATAACAAAAAATCTTTCTTCCCTGTATTTTCCCCCCGCCTATTGTCCTTTTCGCTGAATTATGATATAATTTTCTCATCAAAAACACTTTGACGGAGGTCAACATGAAAATTATCGGAAGCGACTATGACGGCACGCTCAACCGCGGCGGAATGACCGACGAAAAATTTGCCGCTATTCAAAGCTGGCGGGATGCGGGCAACAAATTCGGTATAATTACCGGGCGTTCCCCTCATCACCGTGAATATTTGGCAAAGGAATACCCCATCTTTAAGTACGATTTTCTTGCCGCGTGCAACGGAGGGCTGATAATCGATCAGAACGGGGAAATTATCTGCGACTCGCGGTGCGACACCGTTCCTCTCACCGAGCTGGCGGCTGACCTTTTCTCGTGGGGATGCGTTGAAGCACACGTTGACGGTGCTCAATCAATTATTGTTTTGCCTGAGTTCGACGGAGACTTGCCTGTGGGTATTGAAAAACAGATCATCAGCCTGCGAGACGCAACAAAAGTTAATTATTTCAACCAAGTCAGCGTTCAGCTTCCGAGTCATAAGGCGTCGGCTGAAGTTGTAAACAAGATAAACCTGAAATACAGCGGCAGACTTAACGCACTCCTTAACGGTGAGTGTATCGACATCGTTCCCGCGAATGTCAACAAAGCCCGCGGAATGTACCGCGTGATGGAGCATTTCGGCGCCTCCCACGGAGACATAATAACCGTCGGCGACAATATCAACGACATTGATATGCTCCGCGAGTTCCGTTCCTACGGCATGAGAAGCGGCGCGGACGAGATTTTCGAGTTTACCGACGGGATCGTCGGCGACATTACGGAAATTTTTGAAAAGGAGAGCGTTTGATGAAATTTACCTTGAAGCGTGGGATCTACAGACACTACAAGGGAGGCGTGTATGAGCTTCTGGACGTTGCCCGCCACAGCGAAACCTTGGAGAAGCTGATAATTTACAGAAACGTGGAAACGGGAGAGACTTGGGCGCGCCCTGTGCATATGTGGAACGAGACGGTGGAGGTGGACGGCGAGTCAGTGGTGCGGTTTCAGCTTGTTGATGAGGTGCCTGAGCCTTGAGCTATCAGAAAAGACCGCTTTAATTTGATAAAGGGGCTGTATTAATCCGCGAAGCGACCTTGACACACAGACAATAAATTGATATAATTAAGTCACATTAATTCCTCGCTATCAACGTTTTTGTGCGAGGTCAGCGTGAAAGTTCAGACAGTTTTGAGTGAAACTGTGGCTGTTTTGCGCATTTTATGCAGCTGTAAGCTGAATGGAGGTAAAATATGAATAAGATCAAAGTAGCAGTTGTAGGAACGGGTAACATCTGCCGCAGCGCTCATATGCCGGTTTATATGAGCCGAGACGACGTTGAGGTCATCGCGTGCGCAGACATCGATCTGCCCAAGGCACAGGCTTTTGCCGAGAAATTCGGTATTCCCGCGGCGTACGCGTCCGTCGAGGAACTTCTCGCAAACTGCAAGCCCGATTACGTTGACGTATGCACTTGGCCTGCGGCTCACGCGCCTGTTGCCATCGCCGCCGCTAACGCAGGATGCCACGTAATGTGCGAAAAGCCCGTCTGCCACAATCTTGACGACGCTATCGCTCTTAAGGAAGCGGTGGAGAAGAACGGAGTTAAGTTCATGCTGGCAGTTCCCCTTCGTTATGGCAAGAACGCTCAGCACGTAAGAGGCCTCGTTGACGAGGGCGTTCTCGGTGAGGTCTACTACGGTAAGACCGCGTACGTTCGTCAGAGAGGAATCCCCGGCGGTTGGTTCTCCTGCTCCAAGTACGCAGGCGGCGGCCCCATTATCGACATCGGTGTTCACAGAATTGACCTTGCGTGGTACATGATGGGTTGCCCCAAGCCCACAAGCGTCCTCGCTTCCGCGGTTTACAAGATCGGAGACTACCGCGAGGCACCGAGAGTTGACCCCGTAACGGGTAAGGTTTCTGCGAACAACGCGTGGTCGGGCGCGCAGGTTGCCGACTACAAGTTCGACGTTGAGGACTCCGCAAGCGGTGTGTTCCGCTTCGAGAACGGCGCACAGCTTATTTTTGAGACTTCATGGTCCTTTAACGGTCCCGAGAACAACTCCACGCAGATCGCGGGCGACAAGGCGGGTATCACCCTTGAGCCTTTGAAGATTTACAAGGCTGACGGCGAGAAGCTTGTGGAAGAGAATATCGAGGGTGACTTCGACGGTGATATTTTTGCACTGGAAATTGATCACTTCATCGACTGTATCGTGAACGACAAGACCCCGTCCTCCGACATCGAGCAGGCAGTACAGCTTCAGATGATGCTCATGGGAATCTATCAGTCTTCAAAGGAAGGCCGCGAAGTTAAGTTTGAGTATTGATTGGCGAAAAACAGCCGTTTGAGATACGGAAAATTGAATAATTCAGCAAAAAACGTTGGGATCCCGACGTTTTTTGTTTCCGGGCAGATCATAGCCTGCGGTAATGTAAAATGTAAAATGCAAAAAGCAAAACGCAAAATTAGTTGGATAGGCGGAGGCGGTAGGTTATCGGGCGTGGGGGTCTTACGTAAGACGACAGTCATAACGTGCAGTTTGTAACCGGGCGAGGCGGACGGTCACGTAGGTACGCCCCTACAGTTTACGAGGTTCTTTCGTTAGACAACATATCGTACGGCTTTTTGAGTAAATGACACGTTCCATTTCCTCCAAAAAGGCTGATGCAGGAACAATATTTTCCCACATCAGCCTTTTTTTATTTGTTTTTAGTCGTCAAATAACGCCTTTTACTCAAAAACTGTATTCCTCTGCGTTAACTTCACCGTTTTCGATGTCTACGATGAGAACACTTCTCTCCTTAACTGCAAGCTCGTATGCCATACCGTCTGCGACGAGAGCCACTTCCTTGATGTTGCCCTTCTCCGTCCAGTCGGTGTTAAGAAGCATAACTGTGGTCTTGTCACCGTCTACCCAACGTGTCCAGAATACCTCGCGGGAATCGTCAATTACGTAAACGTCACGTTCTGCCGCCTCTGCCGCGAGAAGCTCTACCCATGTTGCCGCAAACTTCTGGAACTGCTCGTGTCCGGAGTATGCCCACATGGTGAAGGTGTAAACCCAGCCGTCGCCGACCTTGTTGCGTACAAGCATAGGCTCGCCTGTCCATGCGTCCCATGCAACGATCTCTGCTCCGCAAAGCTCAACCTTTGCAAGCATGGGACATCCGTCCTCGGCAACGTCGAAGCTGGGAAGCGCAGAAAGCTCGGACTCAACTATCTCACCTCTGCCGGCGCAGTTCCACTGACCTGTGTACTTTTCGCCAACGCCGAGAGCCTTGAAGCCGCAAAGCTCGCTGAGGTCACCGTCACGCCAGAGTGCGAGGTCCTGCATATCAGCGAGGAAGTCGCGCTTTGTGTGTGTGCTGAACTGGGGAAGTCCCGTGAGAAGCACGCCGCCTGCCTTTACGTAGTCAAGAGTCTTCTCGTAGTCTTCACTGATCATAGTGTTCCAGCCGAGGTTCAGAAGGAGCTTGTAATTCTTGTAGAAATCTGCCGTTGCTTCAACGGGAACGCAGTCGAAGTCACCGTAGGGTGTGCCTGCGAAGAAGAAACGTCTCTTGTGAGTATCCTGAATGAGAGGATGAGTTGATGTACCGGGCATCAACACGTCAAGCACCTGATGGCACTTTTCGGGCTGGAGGTGACCCCAGGTTGCGCTGTTGTTACCGTACTTGCCCCATACGGAGTAGCGGGGATCCTGCTCGGTGTCGCAGATGAAGCCGTTGAAGGGAGCAGCATATCGTCCGTCGATGAAGCCGATGTTACGTACGTTCTTGCCGCGTCTCGGGTGAGTCTTCGCAAACTTGAAGAAGTCCCTCGTCATGTCTCTCTTACCCTTGGTAAGAAGGTCGTCCCAAGCGATTCTTTCCTCTGTGAAGATGTTGAAGAGGGAGTCCTCCTCGTAAATGGTCTCAGCGCCCATCGCCCAAGGCTGCATGATGCTGAGGAAGTACTGACCCAGGTGGCTTTCCTTGTAGGGCTCGTAGCAGTGCATGATGGCGATGTGAACGCCCCATGTACCGTCGCCGAGGGAGTCAGCCGCACCGCGTGCCTGAGCGAGAAGAGGCATTGTGGGACCTACCATTGTCTCGGCACGAACGAAGTCTGCGCCTGCGAGGTAGGAATATCTGATACCGCCGGAAGCGTCGCCGAAAGCGGCGGTGTCGCAAACGGTGTGAGCCTTGTCGATCTCGATCTTCAGGTGAGCGAGGAACTTGTCCTGAGCATCCTTCATGTCGTCGGAGCAGTCCTCGGGTGTGGGATCGTATGCGTAAACCGTGCCGGGGTACTCGTGGAGACCGCAGTCGTGGAACATATCTCCCGCGCCTTCAGCAAGAGCACCGCTGAGGTAGTTGTTGCAAGCCGCCGCGTACATACCGTGCTCACGGCAGTACTCGCCCCACTTCTTCAGCAGCTCGTCGGGAACGTCACCGTTGAAGCTGCGGAACATGATGTAGTTGGCGAGACGTGTGCCCTGAGTGTAGTCAAGAAGCCAGTCCATAAAGCCCGTGTCGTCGTGAGGAACCGTTGTGCAGTCGTAACCGACCTTAACGGGAACTTCCTCTTCGGGAATATCGTAGATTTCAAGCTCCTTTTCGTCAGCCACGGTCTTGATAGCGGTGCAGCAGGGACACTTTGCGGTGAAGGAGAACTCGTTCCAGCCTGTCTTACAGTCAACTGTAACGTCTTCACCGAACACGTTGACGGTGATAGCCTCTTCACGTACAGCATAAACCTTACCCTTAAGAGTCTCGCCAACGAGAGCCCACTTAGGTGTGAGAAGCTGACCGTGATTCATCTCAGCCTGCTTAGCGGTGATACGGCTGATGGCGAAGCATACTTCGGGATGGAGGTTCTTCAGCGCGAACTCATGCTCGCCTGCGGGAACGTTAACTGTGATCCATGCATCCTCAAGGAGCTGGAGGTTATAGTCGTGGCGTCTGTAGTAGCGTGAGAACTCTGCTACCTTTTCGCCGTCGCAGTAAAGCTCGAAGGGGATCATGGCGTCTACCTGAGATTCTTTCACGGGGTCGAACTCAGGCGCGCCCATACCGACAGTGTGGATAACGGTGTCACTTACGTCCTTTGTCTTCTCGGGGACGGTGTACTTGAACTTTACCGACTCACCGGGGCGAAGCCAAGCGAGGTCGCATCTCGCCCAAGGGTACACGTCAAGGCCAAGATCCTCCGCGTTCCAGATGGTCTGCCCCTTGAGAGTCTCAGGTCTGAACCAGATAAAGCCCTTGCGGATAACGAGAATGGAGCATCCGAGATACTTGGGACCTACGGGGAAGTCAAGCTTGCCCTCCTCGAGGACTTCTTTAGCTGTAAAATCGAAGCTGCCTGACATGGTGGTGAGGTGGAATGTTGCATCCTCGTCAACCTCGGCAACCACGCGGATGCCTGAGAGAGCTCTCTTTGTTCTGCTCTTCCACTCGGGAGTCTCAAGCTTTGTTTCCTTTGCGCTGTGACCGATACCGTACCAGGAATAGGGGTAGGTAAGCTGATAAATCTCAGTGATCTCACCGCCGTCGACCTTAAGGTTACCGTCCCAGATGTAAGTGGGATGGTAAAGTCTTCTTGAGTAGAGGTACTGGTAGCCCCAGTCGATTCTGAATTCAAGTTTCATAGTAAATATTCCTTTTCTTAAAAAGATTTATATTTTTGCAAATGGAAAAACGGATAAATGCAAAATGCAAAATGATTTTTTATTAAATGTGGAGTAAGTTATTTTGTAGGGCGGGGGTTTATTCCCGCCGTTTCAAACGTTTTAGCCTTACGTTACGGGTGATTGAATTTTTTTCGGACATTCGTCCGATTCTCCTCATCCACCGCTGACGCGGTCCCCCTTCTCCGCTGGAGAAGGCTTATATTCGCTGTTCATACGTTGACGGGGGTAACGTACAGCCTCGCCTATCGATGTAGGGGCGAACTGTGTTCGCCCGTTCGTGTAGATTTAGCCTTGCGTTGCGGGATTAGATCCTTCGGTCGCTTTGCTCCCTCAAGGATGACAAAGTAAAGTCCGCTGACGGAGGTGAAGTGAGGGTGATTGAATTTTTTATCGGACATTCGTCTGATTCTCCTCATCCACTCCCAATTCACGAAGTGAATGAATGGTCCCACCCTTCTCCGCTGGAGAAGGCTTATATTCGCTGTTCATACGGTGACGGGGGTAATGTCCAACCACATGGTAGGGTGGCGTGACTGTTTACTTTGTAAACAGGGTGTGCGCCCGTTCGTTCGGGGTTATTCTTCCGTTGTCCCGATCGGGGTCGTGTCTGCAGTCGTATCTGCGACAGACTCAACGGGAGTTTCAGTAGGAGTTTCGGCAGGAGTTACATCGGGTGTTGCCTCGGGGGTCGTGGGGAGCCTTTCTGAATTTTCCACTAACGTGGCAAAACGTCGGATGATTGCCGATACCTGCTCACGGGTCGCAAGCTCCATGGTGGAAAGCTCCACACTGCCGCCCTTAACGGTGCCGTTTATAAGTCCGACCGAAACTGCCCAAGCCATTTCCTCACGCGCCCAGTCGGGAGCGCTGTCGCAGTCCGCAAAGCCCGAAAGATCGGCTCTCGCCGTGGCATCAAAACCGCTTTTTTCATATGCGCGGTACATGAGCACCGCAAGCTCGCCTCGGGTGATCTCACCGTCAGGGTCGAATTTGCCGTTGCCCTTGCCGCGTACAAGGTCATATTTGTGCGCCCAAAGCACGTGCTCGCCGTACCAACTGTCGTAGATCACGTCGTCAAAGGGAAGCTCTGCGGTTTCGGGAGGAGTGGAGCTCGGTGTGGTCTCAGCGGGTGTCGTCTCAGCGGGTGTCGTCTCAGCGGGTGTCGTCTCGGAAGACGTGGTCTCGGCGGGAGTTCCCTCTGCCTCATCGGACGCCACTGAGTCTGTCGGGGTGGTATCAGTGCCGTCGTTTTCGTCTGAAACACCTGATTCGGGTGTCGTCTCGCCGCTTTCGGGTGTCTTTGCTTCACCTATAAGGCTGTACTTGTCCGACAATCGGTTCAGAACCGTCACGAACATGGCGCGGCTCATATTTGTTTCGGGCAGGAAATATCCCGCGCCGTTTCCGAGGAAAAATCCGTTGTCAAGGACGAAATCAATGTCTCCGTGCGCCCAATGGGTGATGGGAGTCATGTCGCTGAAGCGGAATGATGGGCAATGGGCGCCCATTTCGCAAAGTCCGCCACCCTCAGTCTCGTAAACGAGGGAGGATCTTGTGGGTTCATCGGACACTGTGAAAAGGTGTCTCTCCACAACGTATTCGTCGGTTTCGTTCTTTGCTGTTATCGTGTAGTAATATTTTCCCTTCGGGAGCTTGTTCATCACGATGAAACGGTCGATAACGCCCAAGTTTCCGACGTGATTGGATGCGCTCATAGTGCGTCCCGTGATGAGCTTACCGTCTTCGGAGTAAACTCCCGCGGTGATGCTCTTCAGAGGTGAGGTGTAGGAGACCACAGCGCCGTAAAGGGTCAGCGGCTCGCCCACCTTAATGTTGTCGGGGACGTTGTAATAGTAGCCGTACACTCCCTCGGTCGTGCCCGTCTCGCCGCCGGCATAGTCCTGCCAATAGCTGTTCAAGGCGTAGTAGACTCTCAGACCGTAAGAGGTCTTGGTGCATCGCTCAAATTCATCCGCCCAAAGGATGGCGGCAAGAACCGCGCCCTCAGCCGTATCGGGGACATTCTTCATTGACGTATAGGAGCTTTTTTCGGTGTTTTCAAGCTCCCACTTAAGGTAACCCATCTGACCTCTCGGGTCGGTTTTGTCAAAGCCGTTTTCCTCGCACCACTTTTTGAGCGACTCGTATCTGGGGCCGTTCCACATCATGATACCGAAGCTTGGCTTGTTGTTGGTATCTATCACCTCAAGAGAGGGGTCGAAGCCGCATTCGATCATCACGTTGCCCATGATACCTGCGGCGGCGGCGGAATTCAGTCCAAGCTCGTTCGTGAGGTATTTGTACACGATGCTCTGTACGCTTTCCTCGGGTACATCCTCGGGGGGAGTCTCATTGGGAGTCTCGTTGGGAGTTTCGTCGGGAGTTGTACTCGGTGACGTCTCGCCGCTTGATTCTCCGCCGCTTGATTCTCCGTCCGTAGTCTCGCTCGGTGTACCGTCCTCGGGAGTGCTCGCGGACGGTGTACTGTCGTCGGGAGTGATTTCCGTGGGAGTGGTACTCGGAATGTCGGTCTCGGCGGGGGTACTCTCACCGAGGGGATTTATAGTCGGAAAATCGGAGCTTTCGTCCTCGCTCGTGGTTGCGGGAGAAGTATCCGACACTGAGGATACTTCTCTTGCGGGGTCACAGCCTACGGTGTCTTTGTCGGTGAAGCTGTCCGCGCCCACGGCAACGGAGAGGTTGCACATAAGGAGGGAAGCCGCACAGATTATGGCACTGATCTTATATTTCATGTTAATTTTGACAGCCTTTCACTGCCGAAACATATTTCGGCATAATTCATCAATTTAATGATACCACAAATTACGGAATATGTCCATAGAATAGTGAAAAAAGTCACAATTTCCATTGATGTAAAATTTGGGAACGATCCGCGCCCCAAAATATGGACTGCACTTTCTTGACAAGTCCGGTTCGTTTTGCCGCTGATTCCATTAGGAAACAGGGTTTCAGACTCATGTGCGGAGATTCTGAATTACGTTTATGCGTGGATTTACGACACCTTTCTAACGGTTTTTACCGCACGTTAGGCTATAACCTCACGGAATTCCCTCGTTGTCGCATTTCGCGTAGCGAATATGCTGTGGGCGTCCTTGGTCCTCCCGCCACGTCCGGTTACAATCCGTACGTTATTGCTATCGTTTCACGTTGGAATCACGATGTTTTGTTGGGGCGTAACCGTTTGCTACGCAAACTGGGTGTGCTGCCCGCTTCGCTCATTTGCAACCGCACGTCCTATAACCTACCGCGGGCGGCAATTTACACCTTCCTTCACTTTCAAGTCTACCGAATAAAACAAAAAAAGACGGATGAACCGTCTTCTTGTTTTATTAGCGGATTACGGGGCTCAGAACCACTCGTGCGGGTTCGTGCAGTTTTATCCGCCGTTCACCTTACCGCACGAGGTGAAAATCATCTCTGACGAGCTGATTTTCAGGCTTCAAGCGTTTAGTCAACTTAAAAAGAAACAGGACAGCGATGCTGTCCTGTTTCTTTTTAAGCGGATTACGGGGCTCGAACCCGCCACCTTCGCCTTGGCAAGGCGACGCTCTACCAAATGAGCTAAATCCGCAAGTGGTGCCTCCGGTCGGAATCGAACCAACGACACGAGGATTTTCAGTCATCTGCTCT
>JAFXKJ010000022.1 GCA_017531765.1 Clostridia bacterium | reverse complement strand
AATTATCAGGGCGTAGGCTTTGACGATGCGGCTCACCATCCCGTAAGATTCAAGGTAATAGACACTAAGACAGGTGAGGAGTCCACTCTTACAGAGTACGTGTTCTACATCACCAAGAGAGACAGAACCGAAATCTGGTAATATAAAACCAACATGCTGAATGGGGAGGATGCTCACATCCTCCCTCAGTGATATTTACGTTAAAAGGATACCTGAAATGAAAAGAAAACTTATACTTATTTTACTTGCGGCAGTTACCGTGTTCGTATTAAGCATACCTGCCCTTGCCGCAGGCGATGAACCGCAAATGAATTTTGCCGACGTGAAGTCGGATTCATGGTATTACTCATATGTTGAAAGAGTATACGCCGCAGGGATCATGGAAGGCAAAAGCGTTTCTGCTTTTGACCCCGAGGGAGTTGTAACAAGAGCCGAATTCGTCACCGCTATGGCACGTATCGCAGGCGCTGACGTATCGGGCGAGGCACATCACGTTACAGCTTTCCCCGATGCCGATGAAAATGCATGGTACGCGCCCTATATGGGCTGGGCAGTGGGCGTGGGTCTCGTAAACGGACGCGACGGCGGGCTACTTGCGCCGAATGCCACGGTTTCCCGCGCCGAGATCGCGGTCCTCACCGACAGACTTATATCCTTCATGGGGCTTAGTCTTCCTTACGACCTTTTTGCGGAAAAGGAATTCGACGACGTCACGGGGGATGAGTGGTACGGAGAGTCCGTAACTCTCATGCGGAAGTGCGCCCTCATTAACGGTGACGGTACGGGAAGCTTCAACCCTGCTGACACGGCGCAGCGCCACTCAATGGCGGCGATAATCTCAAGGTTCCTTGAAAAGAGCGCCGAGGCACAGACGTACAAGGTAGGCCTTCCCGTTATAACCATCGACACGGAAACGGGACGTGACGTTGAATCAAAGGAAGAATATATTCGATGTGCCTTTACTCTCACCGACACCGACGGGCGGAATATCTCAGACGGCTCAGTGCGCATCCGCGGCAGAGGAAACGCCACGTGGAAGTTTGAAAAGAAGGCGTACAGACTGAAGTTTGACACTAACGTGTGCCTTATGAGTAGCAGCTCAGGCGGCGACACCATGAACAAGGACTGGACACTGATCGCCAACCACTGCGACAAGAGTCTTATCAGAAACCATGTTGCAATGTCCCTTGGACGTGAGCTTGACGGGATCGAATGGTCGCCATATACCGAGATGGTGGAGGTGTACCTTAACGGCAAGTATCACGGAGTTTATATGCTTTGCGAACAGGTAGAGGTGGGAGAGCAGAGAGTTGACATAAAAGAGGGCGAGGACGACGACGCGGGCTTCCTTTTCGAGCTTGACGGATACGCCGAGGGAGAGTACAATTACGACTTCTTCACCATTCAGGGAAGAAAGTATACCGTGAAGAGTGACGTGAAGGATGAAGAACAGGTAATTGCCATGAAGCTTCATCTTGAGACTATCCTGAACATTATCCGCGAGGGGGACAGGGAAAAGGTAGCAAAATACGTTGACCTTGACTCAGCCGTTGATATGTACCTTCTTCAGGAGCTGATGCGCAACCTTGACGCAGGCTGGTCAAGCTTCTTCCTCTACAGCTACGGGCCTCATGACAAGCTTTTCTTTGGTCCTCCATGGGACTTTGACCTTGCAGGCGGTAACTCCTATAATTGTCATGCTGAGGAAGGTCTTTACGTTGGTCAGAAAACGGGTCCCGACGGCACATATCTCGGGGCTTACACGAATGAATGGTTTGCATCTCTTCTGGCAAACAAGTGGTTCAGAGAAATGGTGCGAGACCGCTTTAACGAGAAGTCCGCGGATCTTCTGAACGCTGTGGATTCCTGCTGCAAGGAAGCTTACATGAATATGGAGTATCTTGAGCGCAACTTTGAGAGATGGGACGTGATCGGTGAGCTTATCAATCAGGAGCCGATGCCCATCCTTATGCTTGACAACTGCGAAGAAAACGTGGAATATTTCGCCGCGTGGATGCTTGAAAGACACGATTGGTTGAAGGCTTATTATAACACTGATAAGTTTATCGTTGATTTTGAAGCGGGCGAGATTCCCGAGATCGGTGTAACCGAAGTGGTTGACGCTGACGTGTGGACTGTTCCCGATTGGTTTGAGGGCGACAAGCTGGCTCAGATATACATGGATATTCTGTTCAGCAGTATGGAGACAGAGGACGGCAGAATTATCGTTCGACTTGGCAGAGCATCTACCGTAACCGAAGAAAATCTTGTGAAAGTAATGCTTGAAGGCGTTCTCGGCGCGGAAAAAGGCAGATTCAAAATGGAGATCGAGGGCGATAAGCTTGCAGAGTTCAGAGATAATTACAGAGGACTCGGCTACGGACAAGGTAATTACGAAACCTTCCGCTTCAAGTTTATCGACACTGTAACCGGTGACGAATCCACAACGCAAGAATACGTTCTTCTTATTATCAAGGACTGGGATATGGATCAGATACTCGGATAAGTGAAGAAAATTTTTCCGAAAAGTCAATAGTCTGACATTATTCCGTCATAATTTTAAGGTATAATAAGAGCGTAGCTTCCTCGGAAGACACACGCCGAAGAAACAAACATTACTTGGGGCGCAGTCAGTGTGCGACTGCGCCCCAAGACGAAATTTCAAGATGTTAAGAAAGGTTAAAGGAAATATGAAAAGATTTATTGCGCTGTTTTTGAGCGCTTTATTTTGTGTTTTGCTTATGAGCTCATGCGGAAACGATGAGCAAGCTGACGAGACTTCAGCGAATACTCTTGCCGCCGAAAAGACGGAAAACGTTCCCGAGATGCAGGAGATCACCTATTACGCGGACATCGTGATCAAGGATTACGGTACTATCACCGTAGCGCTTGACGGCAAGAGCGCACCCATCACGGTGGAAAACTTCGTAAAGCTTGCGAAGGACGGATTCTATGACGGACTCAAATTCCACAGGATCATTGAAGGCTTCATGATGCAGGGCGGTAACGGTGAAAGTGCCGGAAAGACTGCGGAGACTATTAAAGGCGAATTTGCCGCCAACGGAGTGAGCAATTCTCTTACCCACGTGAGAGGGGCGATCTCAATGGCGAGAACCCCCGCTTACGACAGCGCAAGCTCACAGTTTTTTATCGTTCATGAGGATTCAACCTTCCTTGACGGAAAATACGCCGCTTTCGGCTACGTAACAGCGGGACTCAACATAGTTGATGCTGTATGTACCGCGGCAAAGCCTATCGACGGCAATGGTGGTATCGCGGAAGCCGATCAGCCCGTGATCGAAAAAATCGTCATCAGAGACGCAAAGTGAAAATGGACAAACGGCAGGGAAATCTGCCGTTTGTTTGTTGGTGGGACGGGTTTCTTTTGTAGGGCGAGTGCTTTTGCCAAACAATCAAAATGCCCCGAAAGATTGATCCGTCGGGGTTATCTTGCTCGATAAATAAGAATTGTAATTATAGTTTTTACAGTATCTTTTGATAAATATTTTGGTCATGTATTTGAAATATAGATTTGTAACCACATTTTTCATAAAACGTATCTTCTTTTGAACCCAATGTAATATATTTGAATCCTTGTTTTCTTGCTATGTCTTCAAAATAACGCATTGCTTTTGAGGTAATACCTTGTTTACGATAGTTTTCATCACACGCAACAAAGCCAATCACCAGACTTTCTTTATTCTCTGCTCTTCCCAAAACAGCCGAAACAATCTTGGTACCTTTCAAAACATAAATCAGTGGCTGCAAACCGTCTTGCAATCTTTTTAACCACGCATCATATCCATATATTTCATCATTATGTGTACCAAGTACTTTATAACACAATTCCAACACATCTCGAAGTTCAGATTCTGTTTTAATCTCCTTAAAAACTAAATCAGACACCTTATTTGTCCTCCCGGATTTTTACATCGTTTTGTTTTATTGTCCATATCGCTTTGGTTTGCAAATGTATAGATTTATGACAATATTTTATTTTTCTGAGTATAATTCGTCGTAACACCAACGCAGCGGATTTTCATAAATGTAATTTGATCTGGTTTCGTAATCATTTTTGTTTCGTATCACGTGTTCAATAAATGACTTTTGCCAAATTGATACACCAATCTTTTTGGTTGCGGCACCTTTGAATTGTTTGACCATCCGTTCTACCGTAGGGGCGACCTGCGGTCGCCCGTACTCATCTTTAGAAATAACGACCATTATATGTAGGTGATTCGGCATAATTACATACGAATACAATGATACCGCAGGGTACGTTTGATCCCATCGTTCAAGTTCTTCTAAAACTATCTTACCGATATTGGATAATGGCAGATTCTGCGGGCGAACGCAGTTCGCCCCTACGGAACGCCAATTGAACACCTGCGGGTCGATCAATCCGTCCCAAAAATAATTCTTTCTGTTTTCCGTACAGATGGTTACAAAATATACACCCGGAGAGCTATAATCATAATTCTTGAGCCGTATATCTTTTCTCTTCGGAAATTCTTTTTCTTTATCCACGATCATCACCATTGCCATTATACCACAAATTTTCAGAGAAAGCAATTTCTCTGAAAATTTATTGAATCCTTGCGGTTTCAGTTACATTCATATTAGCCTAAAAATCACCCGAAGGGCAATATAACTCGGCACTCTGTCGCTAAAATTAATGTGAAATGTTCATGACGAACATTTCACATTTCATTGGTGCTATAAAATATTTGCGTGTTTAATCCCCGAGACGGATGTTGATTCCGCCTCTGCTGTTATTGTCATCTGATTTCAGATCAATGTAAGGTGAGATAGCCATTGCGGTATTGATCACGGGCATTGACTGAAGGTATACCTTGCCGGGGCCCGTGATCCTGGTGTTAAAGAGACCCTCGCCGCCGAAGAAAATGTTTTTTGCCCCTTTAACGGATTCAATATCCATGCTGCAGGTCTCGCTCATTGCCGCAACGTATCCTGTGTCAACGATAATGCTTTCACCGGCGGCAAGCTCGTATTCCTTGCAATAACCGTCGATCTCGATAAATACCATTCCGGAACCGCTTATCCTTTGCATGATGAAACCTTCACCGCCGAAGAAACCGCTTCCCAGTTTTTTCTGTAAATACACGGAAAGGTCAAGTCCCTTTTCCATGGCAAGGAATCCTCTTTTTTGAACGATGATACCGTTTCCGGGAGTGACTTGATACGGAATTATTGATCCCGGGAAGCTTGAAGCGAAAGCGATCATACCGTCGCCGCCCATAGCGGTATATTCGTTCATGAATATTGATTCGCCGGAAAACATTCTTCCGAATATCTTTTTAAGTCCTCCGCCGGTGTTTGTTTCCATTTTCATGTTTGGACTCATCCAGCTCATGGCACCTCTTTCGGTGCAAAGGGTCTGCCCCGCTTCGGGGTAACAGATAACAACGGGAAGGCTTCCGCCTTCAATTTGATATTTTATCATAATAATCTGCCTTTTGGTTCAATGAAAATTATACTCTGAACTCGGATTTTCCCGCGGGAACCTCCAAGGTCACCTTTTCCCAGAGGTACTTGGTGTTGATAACCAAAGTGAACGGCTTTTCAGCTTCAACTTCAATGACTGTCTTGCCTCTGAAGGGCTGATATTCGCGGCAAACCACGGAAACGTTGTTGCCGTTGAAGACCATGTTTTCAAGACCGCATGCGTCTCTGCCGTGGAGATTGAAGGTCACGGTGTTCTCGGAAGCGTCAAACTCAAGACCGATGATGTTCTCGATGAGGAGAGTTATGGGCGCAAGTCCGCCCCAACCTACGAATGCGTCGCGAACGTAGCCGCCTTCCTCAGTTGTGGAGGGACGGTGATCCTCGGGAGCGTAGCACTCCCAGATTCCGCCGAAGGCAGGGTCAGCGTCAACCGCGCACATAGCCTCAAGCACCTTAACGGTAGCGTCTCTTGCAAGCTCGCGGTAACCTGTCTCGCAGAGACCCTTGATCGCCGCATAGTTTGTGGGCGGCCATACTCCGCCGAGCCAATATCCGCCGGTGGGATCGTAGTTGGGGTCATCCTTGGAGAGAGAAGCGAAGGGAACCTTGGTGTAGAACTCGTCTACGTTAAACATATGGTTCTTAACAGCCTCGTGTCTGTCAAACTTAGCCGCACCGCAGAGGAGAGTCCAGAAGGCAGCTGCAGTCTTGGAGTTGATGAATTTAACCTTCTGACCTCTTTCGCTTCTCTGGAAGAAGTCGAAGTACCAGGAGGCTCTGTCGCTCCAGTGACGCTCGTTGATAAGCTCGCAGATACGCTTCTGCTCAGCCTCGTAGAAAGCCTT
>JAFXKJ010000134.1 GCA_017531765.1 Clostridia bacterium | reverse complement strand
GCTGAAGCTGACGTTGCGGAGGAAGCACCCGTAGTGTTTGAAATACCCGTGGCTGAGCCCGCGTACGATGAGGAAGTACCTGCGGCGGACGTGACCTTCGGTGAGGCTGAAGCTGACGTTGCGGAGGAATCCCCTGCGGCGGTTGAAATACCCGCGGCTGAGCCCGCGTACGATGCGGAAGTACCTGCGGCGGACGTGACCTTCGGTGAGGCTGAAGCTGACGTTGCGGAGGAAGCACCCGCGGCGGTTGAAATACCCGCGGCTGAGCCCACGTACGATGAGGAAGTACCTGCGGCGGACGTGACCTTCGGCGAGGCTGAAGCTGACGTTGCGGAGGAAGCACCCGCGGCGGTTGAAATACCCGCGGCTGAGCCTGCGTACGATGAGGAAGTACCTGCGGCGGACGTGACCTTCGGTGAGGCTGAAGCTGATGACGGTCTTCCTCAGATAGATGAGCTTCCCGATATGGAAGTTCCGGTGTACAGCGAGCCCCCCATTCTTGTCACTCCCGCACTTGAGGAAATTCCCGATGAGCTTGAAATGATGAGACCTAAAAAGAAAAAGGCCCCCAAAAAGGACAAAGGAAACAAGGGGCTGATCATCGCTCTCGTAATAATCATCGTTCTCCTTTTGGGTTCAATCGCGGCGGGCGGAGCATACGTTATCTTTAAGTACATACCCGACAGTACATATAACAGCGCGATAGAAAAGGCAGAAAACGGCGAGTATCTTAAGGCAATTGAAATGTTTGAGGATCTTGACGGTTACCGCGACAGCGAAGAGCTTGCTGAGAAGTACAGAAATGCAAACGATTACGCAAGCGCAAAGGCTCTCATGGAAGAAAAGAAGTATGCCGAAGCGATAGAGCTTCTTGAAAAGCTGGAGGACTATGAAGATTCGGAAGCACTTCTTGAAGAATGCCTTGAAAATGAAAAGTTCGGTGAGATACTGAGCCTTATGGATAAGGGCAAATATGAAGAAGCGCTCCGAATGCTTGAAGATCTTGATGATGCAGAGGAGCTTGTTGAGGAATGTGAATCGGGCATCCTTTACGGCGAGGCACTTGAGCTTATGGAGGACGGCGAGTTTGAAGATGCCGCCGAGATCTTCGAGGGACTCGGTGACTTCAAGGACAGCAAGGATAAGCGTGACGAGTGCCTTGACGGACTTCTTTTGGAGGAATACACGGAGGCAATCGAGCTTATGGAAGACGGCGAGTACCTTGAAGCCGCGGAGGCCTTTGATGAGCTTGGTGACTACAGAGACAGCGAAGAAAAACGTGAGGAATGTCTTGAAAACCACAAAAAGGATCGCTATGACAGCGCCCTTGAGCTGATCGAGGACGGCGAGATCGAGGACGCGGCTGACATTTTCCGTGAGCTTGGAGACTATAAGGATTCAAAAGAGCTTCTTGAGGCGTGCCTTGACGGTTCTGTCGATCCCGAATATAAAAGGGCAGTGGAGCTTATTGAGGATGAGGATTACGACAGAGCCTACCGCATTCTCAGAGGACTCCGCGGTAACGAGGCGGCAGAAGAGCTTCTCGTTAATTTCAAATGCGTTGCAACGGTAATCGTTTACACCGACACTGAAGGAAACGTTTCAAAGAGCGAGCTTGAGCACACGGACGGCGGACTTCTGAATAAGGAATACTGTACGTATAACGGTGAGGACGTCGGATATTACGAGTTCTTCTACAACAACAAGGGTTTTACAACGGGGTACGACTACTATTACAGTGACGGCGACAAGAACAATAATACATTCTTCTATGACGACCGCGGTAACGTGGTAGAGGAAATATTCACTTTCTACGACGGTGACCAAAATCACGTAACAAGAGAGTTTGACGATGACGGTAACCTCATCTATCAGCTGAACGAAAACTATAACGGAACTCATGAATTTATATATGAGTACGACAGTGACGGACGTATGACAAGCATGATATACACCGATGCCGACGGCCTTGTCGAGAATGTGGAGTACAAGTACAATAAGGACGGAACTCTGAAGAGCGAGAACCTCGAGTGGAGTGACGGGGATTTGGGCAAGGTAACTTACAGCTACGATGCCGACGGAAATCTTGTTTCCGTGCAGTATAAGATAAACGGAGATATTGGATATACCAAGGAGTATTACTACTATTCGAACAACGACACGGCGAAGATAATTACCACGTATTACGACAGTACCGTGGAAGTGCTTGAGTATTCCGAGTACGTAACGTTCTACAATGAGAATGGATTTACGGACGATTCTCTTATTTATTGATTATCGGACATAGAGCCTTGACGGATTAAAGTAAAAAATACAAAAATATAGGATCGGCGCCATTGTTTGCCAAAGCAGAGAGTGACGCCGACCCTTGTTGTTTTTTTGGATATGAAGTTGGTTTGTAGGTCAAAGTTGCGGTGGCATTCATGTGCAATGTAAAACGCAAAACGCAAAATTGGTTGGTAGGCGGAGGCGGTAGGTTATCGGACGTGGGGGGAGCAAAACGTACCGCCCGTGTCATTCGGAGTGAAGCTAAGAATCTCATTCGAACGATGATAGCCACAACGCACGATTTACAAGTAAAAGGAACGTTTTTCCTCTATATTTGTTTCCGTAGGCAACAAATACAGAGAGTCAGCCAATGGAAGACTACTTCGCGATGAGAAGTAGGGAAACTTCATGGCGGACTACTTGGCTTTGCCAAGTAGGGAGATGGTTCTTAACATGGGATTACAAAATAACGTGCGGTTTGTAACCGGGCGTGGCGGGCAGTATCGTTTGCTTCGCAAACAGTGACGCCTGTCCCTACAGTTTGCAACAATCCACCGTAAAACGATAGCCATACTGTGCGGTTTATAAGCGGGCGAGATCACATTTTCAGAGCCATAAGCTCACCAAATTCGGGGATTTCAAAGTTCCGTATTGACTTTTCACATTCACTGCGATATAATCAAAGTATCAGAAATTATCATCATTTGGAGGATATTTATATGTTATTTAGTCATGGAGACAGAATTGTTTTTGCAGGTGACTCTGTCACCGATATGGGCAGTGAGCATCCCGTAGGCGAGGGACTTTTCAATAATCTTGGTCACGGTTACGTAAGAATGGTGGAAAACCTTCTCATCGCCGCTTATCCCGATATGACAGTACGCGTTACCAATTCCGGAATAGGCGGTAACACAAGTCGCGATCTGCTTCAGCGATTTGAGCGGGACGTTATCTCTCTGAAGCCCGATTGGATTTCCATTTGTATCGGTATCAATGACGTGTGGCGTCAGTTTGACCTCCCCGTATCGAAGGATACTCACGTTTATCCCGACGAGTACGAGGCGAATATGGAAAAAATGATCACAGCATCAAAGGCTGCCGCTAAGGGTGTTTTCATTCTTACTCCTTACTACATGGAGCCGCTGAAGGCTGATCCCATGAGAGCGAGAATGGACGAGTACGTCGAGATCTGCCGCCGCCTTGCAGAAAAGTACGATTGTATTTTCGTTGATTTCCAGGCTATGTTTGACAGAGTATTTGCCCACCGTCACTCCTGCAGTATCGCCTGGGACAGAGTTCATCCCAACGAAATGGGCGCGACCATTATGGCAAGAGAATTCCTCAGCCACTGCGGCTTTGAATTCCACAGAGAAGCATGAATAGGGTAAATCTTTCGTCTCCCGTCGGAGTTTTTGACTCGGGTGTTGGTGGGCTCAGTGTGCTTCGTGTGCTGAAAGAAGTGCTTCCTCATGAGAATTTTATCTATTACGGTGACTCCGCAAACGCTCCTTACGGTGAGAAAACCGCCGGCGAGGTAACGTGTGTCGCCGAAAATGTGGTGCGGGATCTTCTGCACTTGGGTGCGAAGGCGATAGTTATTGCCTGCAACACTGCGACCAGCGCTGCAGCAGCTTATTTGAGGGAAAAGTATACTGATCTGCCCATAATCGGCATGGAACCTGCTATAAAGCCTGCGGCTAACTGCGCAGAGCATCCCACTGTACTGGTAATGGCAACACCTCTCACGATCCGTGAAGAAAAATTCCGCAGGCTGATCGCGAAATTTGCGGATAAGGCTGATTTTATCGACGTGCCTTGCCACGGACTTGTTGAGCTTATCGAGAAGGGGATCACGGACGGAGATGTAATGGATTCCTATCTTGAAGGACTGCTCAAGGGTCACATAAGCGGCAGAAGGATCGATGCAGCGGTACTCGGATGCACCCACTATATCCACGCCCGCGAGGCGATAGAGAAGGCGCTTGGTGAAGGTGTGTCCATTCACGACGGCGCCCTTGGTACGGCGCGTGAGACCCGTCACAGACTTGAAGAAGCGGGACTTCTCAACCCGTCGGATACTACCGGGGATATTAAAGTGATAAACTCATCGGGAAGCGAAGAGCTTTTAAGGCTTTCGTGGGAACTTTTGGAGAAATAGGCTACGTCATGAATTGACTACGCCATGAATTGCGCCGTTGGCACGTGAATTGTCGCCGAGGGCGACCGATAAAAATAAAACCTGCGGAGGGCCGCAGGTTTTATTTTTATTTTACCCTTATTATCTTTCTGGGGCATTTCTCAGCGCAGAGACCGCAACCTGTGCAAAGCTCATGATCCATCACAGCGACGTTGTTTTCGATCTTCACTGCGCCCGACGGGCAGAACTTCTCGCATATCTTACATCCGATGCATCCCGCATCACAGTAAGCGCGCACAGCCTTACCGCCGTCGGTGGAAACACAGTTCATTCTTACGTGACTTGCCTTAGGTACCAGTTTGATCACATTCTTGGGGCAGAAGGTTACGCAAACTCCGCATCCGCGGCATTTTTCTTCGTCTACCGCGGCAATTCCGTTGATAATGGACAGCGCGCCGAAGGGGCAGTGCTTAACGCAGGTTCCAAGCCCGATACATCCGTTGGGGCAGACCTTGTTACCGCCGCCGAGTCTCTCCGCCGCCGCGCAGTCGTCAGCACCTGAGTAGATAAATTTCTTTTTTGCCGTGTTACAGTCGCCCGCGCAGGTGATGTGAGCGCACATCGGGACATTCACTCCCGCTTCCACGCCCATTACCTCCGCAATTTTTCCGATAGCTTCGGGAGAGGCTACCGAACAGGAGTTCACCTTCGCTTCCCCCTTTGCAAGTGCCTCTGCGAGTGCGGAGCATCCCGCATATCCGCAGCCTCCGCAGTTTGCACCCGGAAGAAGCTCGCCGATCTGCTCGGCTTTTTCGTCCTTTTCCACCTTAAAAACCTTTGAAGCGACGGCAAGAAGTATTCCCATCAGTGCACCGAGACCGATGAACACCAACGCGGGAGGCAAAAGTTCTTTAATAAAATCCATAGCAGACACCCTCCCTTAGTTAAACTTCATTCCCGAAAAGCCCGAGAATGCCATTGCCGCAAGTCCCGCCGCTATGAGAAGTATGGGGAAACCCTTGAATGCCTTGGGCGGGTCGGAAAACTCCATTTTCGCTCTTACACCCGCGAAGATCACGATCGCCATGGTGAAGCCGAGAGCAGAGGCGAAGCCGAATACCACGCTGTCCATAAAGGAATGCTGATTCTGGATATTCACAAGCGCCGCACCCAGTACCGCGCAGTTGGTTGTGATGAGGGGGAGATAGATTCCCAGCGCCGCGTACAGCGAAGGGATGAACTTGGCGAGGAACATCTCGATAAACTGAACGAGAGAGGCGATAACGAGAATAAACGCGATGGTCTTGAGATATTCAAGTCCGAAGGGGACGAGAAGATAGTGGTACACCGCGTAGGTTGCCGCGGAGGACATGGTCATAACGAAAGTTACAGCCATACCCATTCCGAGGGCGGTGGACGGCTTATCGGAAACTCCGAGGAAGGGGCAGATTCCGTAGAATTTAGAGAAAATGAAGTTTTCGGTGAGGATCGCCGCAAACATTATGAGAAAAACGTTACTCATTTTCACTTACCTCCTTCTTTGCAGCTGTGTCTTCGCTGACTGAAGTTGTGTTTCCGTCGGAGTCTTCAGCTGAGGCGATGCCTTCCGCCGCGCACACTGCCGCTTTACGGCGTTTCTTGGCACTGACGGATGCCGATACGTCACCTATCTTATGAACGAGAGCGATTATGAATCCGAGAGTGAGGAACGCGCCTGCGGGCAGGAGGAATATGGATGCACCCGGGTACCATGAGCCGAAAATTCTGATACCGCCTGTACCGTCAGCGGCGGCGAGGATCTTACCCGTGCCGAGAAGCTCGCGGACAAAGGCTATGCACACGAGAGCGAAGGTGAATCCGATTCCCGTGGCGATTCCGTCAATCATGGAAGGAAGGGGAGCGTTTTTCGATGCAAACGCCTCCGCACGCGCAAGGATAATGCAGTTTACCACGATAAGGGGGATAAACAGCCCGAGGGCGGCATCTATTGATGGCAGAAACGCCTTGATGAGAAGCTCAACTGCAGTAACGAAGCCTGAGATGACCACGATATATGAGGCAATCCTAATTTGCTTCGGTACAATTTTTCTGATGAGCGATATAAATAAATTAGAGCAAGTGAGCACCGCGCAGACCGCCGCGCCCATGCCGATGGCATTGGTGACGGAGGTGGTGGTGGCAAGGGTGGGGCACATTCCCAGGAGCTGAACGAAGGTGGGGTTGTTTGTAATGATGCCTTCCTTGAATTGCTTTATTACTGAATTTTTCAAAATATTTCACCAAACCTTACTTGTTTGTAACGTAACCTTGAAAGACTGTCTCAGTTTTGTCCAACAACGCGTCCGCCGATGGAGATCCCCGGTATTACTACGGGGTCATCGTTGCCGTTTGGGTCATCCGTGTCGGGGGAAACGGGTGTTGTGGGAGGATCCACGGGAGTGGGGTCCGCGGGAGTCGTCTCGGAGCTTGCAGGCTCGCTCGACGTATCGCTTGACGGCGCTGTTACGCTTCCCATGGGCGAATTTGAGCTTTCGGTTGAGGTCGTGATCTGGGGGAGAGACTGAATTGCCGTGGTTGCACTTGTAGGGGGATTCGTTTCGGGGGACGAGGTAGGGGCTGACGTTGGAGCCGAGGTTGGAGCTGACGTTGGAGCCTCGGTTGTGACTTCAACAGGTTCTAAGACGATCTCACCGCTTTCATCGGTGACTTTGGTAAGCTCGATCACGTATCTGTCAAAGCTCGTTCCCACCCCCACTACGTACACGTACTGCTTTTTTCCGCCGTTTTCAACGACGGGGAAGGGAATGTCGTCCGTTTCTTCCGTAGGCTCGCTTGTGTCAACACTATCTGTGGGGTCGATGCTGTCGGAGTCTGAATTCACGTTTGATGTGCTTTCGGGTGAGGATGTGCCGCCACTGCTTTCCCCGTCGGGAGTCGCGGGAGGCGCCTCTGTGTCATCCTCTGCCTCGGTGTCTTTGGGGTCGAGTATGGGAGCGCCTACTGCTTTAGCGGCGGCTTCAAGGTCAAAGTCCAGCTTATGCGCCGCCTCGACAGCCGATTTTATAGCCTCAGAGCTGATAGTGGCGCCTGAAATGGCTTCAACGCCGTCGGTGGGAGAGGTGTGTGACTTACCGATAAATCTGTCAAGGAAAGCGAGAGTATTGGTTTTTGTGCCTACACCGGGGGTCTCCGACATGGAGATTATTTTTACCCCGCGGGTGGTGTAGTCGGAGTTGATACAGACCACCATTTCAATGTCGCCGCCAAAGCCCGAAGCCTTGGTAAACACACAGTAGCCTGCAATGCTTTTGCCTTTGTAAACCAGATGGACCTCGTCGCCGTTGTCTGCGGTCTCATACAGCATTGACGAATACCCGCCCTTGAAAACGGACAAAATAGATTCTGATTTGGCTTTTTCAGCCGCCTTTTCTATCTTTGCGCGGGTGATGAGGTTTATTCCACCGAGAAGCACCGCGATGGCAACGCATACGGTGCATAGGGTAACGATCAGCTTGACGATGGATGCGTCCCCCTTGCCGCGGGCAGCTTTCTCGCGTTTCTTTTTCTGAGGTGTGT
Organism: Clostridia bacterium; assembly: GCA_017531765.1. Taxonomy (GTDB): domain Bacteria; phylum Bacillota; class Clostridia; order Oscillospirales; family CAG-272; genus RUG11130. The sequence continues at coordinate 38,893 of JAFXKJ010000134.1, read as the reverse complement.
CTGAGACTGCCTTATCTTCCGTTTCGTCATTGACCTCGGCCTTTGCGGCATTATCCGCGTCTGAGGTGTCCTTTGCACCATCATCGTCGGCAACCACGTCTTTTTCATCGAAATCGTGGGTAGCTTCCGCTTCGGGAACATTCGGCGTGGTAGCTTCGGCCTCGGAAAGCTTAGTTGCTGTGGATTCAGCCTCGGGAAGCTTTTCAGCCTCGGCGGGGGTAGCGTTCACCTCAAGCTCCTCTGCCGAAATATTTTCGGGAGAGGAGATCATATTCTTTTTCTTCTTTTTATTCTTCATTTATGACTCCTTTCCCTTTGCTTTTTTTCTTTTTTCTTTTACTTTTCCGAATCTTCGCGGTGCACCGATAAGGTCGATGTACCAAACAAGCAGATTCATAATGAGTATCGCGAAGGAAACACCCTCGGGGTAGCCTCCGAAATATCTGATAAGTACCGTAAGCGCGCCGCAACCCACACCGAATATCAGTTTACCGTTCTCGGTAATGGGAGACGTGACGTAATCCGTTGCCATAAAGATAGCACCGAGCATCAAGCCGCCTGAGGTGAGCTCATAGAGCATGAATTTAAGTCCGTCGTTTGCCTGAGGGAATACGTAGGTGAGGGCGGCAACGGTGGCGATGTATGCCACGGGAATATGCCAGGAGATCACGCGGCGAATTATGAGATAAAGTCCGCCGATTATGAGGAAGAGCGCGGACACTTCGCCGATACAGCCGCCGATGTTTCCCACAAAGGTGTCACCCAGAGTGGCCTCGGGAAGCTCTCCTGCCTTAAGGGACACGAGGGGAGTGGCGGAAGAGACGATGTCGGCTTCTCCGAGTTTTACGGCAAGAGAGTTTACCGGCTCCGCGGGTGAGGGGAAACGGGTCATCTCTCCCGCCCATGAAATAAGGAAAACTCTCGCCGCAAGGGCGGGATTCACGATGTTCTTTCCGATACCGCCGAAAAGCTGTTTTACGACTACGATGGCGAAAAACGAACCCACGACGGGCATCCACAGTGGAACGGAAACGGGGAGATTCATGGCAAGGATCACACCCGTGACAACTGCCGACAGATCAAGGAGGGAGGTTTTTCTGCCCATAAGCTTAACGCTTGCCCCTTCGAAAATGACACAGGACACAACGGATATGAGAACTATAACGGCGGCGCGGATGCCTGCCATATATATACCCCATATAAGTGCGGGGGTAAGCGCGATCAGCACGTCAAGCATGATCTTTCCCGTGGTGACGGGAGCTTTTAAGTGAGGAGAGGGAGACACCGTGAGCAGTTGCGGCATCTCGACTTGTTTGTTACTGTTTTTATTCATGATGTATCCCATCTGTTATTTTTTCTCTGCGGCTTCTCTTGCCGCCTTCATTCTTGCGTTTTCCGTGCGGATATTGTTTTTGGCAACGCGGATGTACTGTACGATCTCCACTTTGCCGGGGCAGTTATACGAGCATGAGCCGCATTCCACACAGCTCATGGCGCCGAACTTTTCGGCGGATTTCATGTCGTCATTCATGACCGAGGAGGCGATATACGCAGGAATCAGCCGCATGGGGCAGTTTTTGACACATCTGCCGCATCTGATGCAGGCAGCGGGGGAGTTCTGCTTTTTGGAAAAGCTCTTTGAGAGCAGAAGCAAAGCCGAGGTGTTCTTTTTTGTGGGCATATCGGGGTCCCATTGTGCCTGACCCATCATAGGACCGCCCGCTATCATTTTCTCGGGAGTTTTTCTGAGGCCGCCTGCCATTTCAACAAGATAGGAAGCGGGTGTACCGATGGGAGCTGAAAAGTTTCCCGGAGAGGCAACGCAGTTGCCCGTTACCGTGACGATACGTCGAACGAGGGGCATTCCCTCAGCGAATGCGGTGTACACAGCGGCGCAGGTGGCGGCATTGAATATGACGCATCCCGCGTCGGCAGGAAGCTTTCCGGGAGCAAGTTCACGTCCCGTGAGCGCGTAGATAAGCTGTCTCTCATCGCCCTGAGGATACTTGGTTTTAAGGAATTTTACCGAAATGAAGTTTGCGTTGCCGATCTGACGGTGCAGTTTGTTTTTGACATTGGATTTATTGTCCTCCACAGCAATGACGGCGCGGGGCACTCCTACGGCGCGCATGAGGATCTTCACACCGCCAACCACCTTTTCCGCTTCTTCAAGGAGGAGACGGTGGTCTGCGGTAATAAACGGCTCACATTCGGCACAGTTTACGATGAGAAGCTCAGCTTTACCTACGGCAGACTTGATTTTTGCATACGTGGGGAATGCGGCGCCTCCCATTCCCGTGATACCCGCGCGGCGGATAATATCTGTGATCTCCTCGGGAGAGACGTCGGTTATGCTTTTGGTAAAGGGAACAACGGATTCATGGACTTCGTTTTTACCGTCGTTTTCGATGACTACGGTGCGGTTCATACTTCCGTCTGTAACACGCATTTCGTTAATTGCGGTGACTTTGCCCGACACACTTGCATGAACGGGACATCCGAGAGCAGTTTCGGGCACCTCGCCAATGACCTGACCGATCTTAACCGTATCTCCGACCTTTACGGTGGGAGTTGCCGGCGCTCCGATGGACTGATTCATAGAGATTCTGACTGTCGGGGGATCATTTATTATCTGTGTACGGCTTTTTGCCGTGAGTTTATATTCTTCGACGTGGATTCCGCCTCTGAAGGTATAAGCCAAAACTACATCTCCTTATCTTTTTACAGGATCAGGGTACAACACACCCACTTTACTTTATTATACAATAAATACGCCTTAAATACAATAGTAACGGTCAATATTCATAAAACTTAACATTCAGTAAATATTTTCCGCAAAATAAAAAACGGTTTGTATGAGTACGGTACCGCACTCTCACAAACCATGTAAGAGTTTGTCCCCGCTTCGTCGGGTTACAAGGCGCACGTTATGGATATAACATCTCGCCCCGTCCCCGCCCACCAACCAATTTTGCGTTTTGTATTTGGCATTGCTCCTCACTCACTAACATGGCAGAAAAAAACCGCAGCTTCTGTCTGTACTGCGGAAGCTGCGGGAGGCTTTAATAGCTGAGTGGGAATTTTTCTTTCAGTGCATCGTTCATTTCCGTAACCGATTTTTCAAACAGAGCAAAGTCCCCGATCTCGATGATGTCTCTGACCACCGTTTTCAGATTGTATATGGGGGTGACGGTGTCCTCAAAGGCTGTTGAAAGATCGTACACTGCCGAACGGGATATAAGCTCAAGCACATCGGCACTGCGGTTGTCGGGAAGAGTCGTTGCATGGAGATAGGAGGCTATCTTTTCCGTCATATATCCGTAGGATGAGGCGTTGAGCGCGGATATAACCAAAGATGACATCTCACTGCTGGTGCTCTTGTCGGGTATGGTCATAACGAGTGCATTCTCACTTGCAAATGAACGGTAGGGAGCATCGGCGCTTTCTTTCGGCATGGGAAGTATACCGATAAGTACGTCGGTATTGCGGTAGTCGTCAAGTTTGTCCACGGTACCAACGGTGAAAAGTACCTTACCTTCACTGAAAGCGGATACCGAGTTCTCCTTGGTTATTCCGACAGCGGCGGCGCTTCCCAACATATACCTGACATAGGTTGCCGTCCAGTTCATGGAGTAATTGGCAATTCCCGCTGTAGGGATCTCCATTTCATTGGAGAAAATATAGCTTTCTCCGAGAGATTTGAAAATATAGTCATAGGTTACACCGCCCGAGAGGGATGAGCCTGCGATACCGCTTTCGGCAGATGCTGCATCAACATTCAGGGAGTAATGGTATAGCGCATCCCATGTGAAGTTGCCGCTGAGGGCTGTGGAATACAGATCGGGGAGTGAGTAATTCTCTGCTATAGCTTTATTGAAGATAACGCAGGGAAGGTCGGTGACGGGTGTTGCTTCTCCCGCAACACCGTACACAGTGTTGCCCGCAGAGAGGGCGTTTGCTGAGCTTTGATTGAAGTATGGGGCGGAGGTGTCCATATACGGCACGGAACGGAAATTCATGAGAACGCCCGCCGCAGCAAACATTCCCACGTCCCCGAAGGGGATACACATGATATTTGTGTAATACATACCTGCCATTGCCGCGTGGAGTGCGTCGTCAAGCATAAAATCAGAATCCGCACGTGAGGTCTTGATCTTAATATTGTACTTTTCCTCAACAGTTTTGTTCCTCTTTGCAATTGTCTCGGACAAATAGTGGATCTCGTTTGAATCTATATAGGACACGTCGGGAGAGGTAATAAAGAAGGTAGCACCGTTAAAATCCTTGTCAGGAAGAGCTTTTGTGTACGCATCCGCCAGAATAGGATAATCGGGATTACCGGAGTATCTGTACACCTTTTCGTCCTCGGGCACCTGCGGCTTTCCCTGATCTTCTTCCGCAAGCGGTGCGGAGTCTTCCGCCACGGTGCTGTCGTCCTTGTCGGTGCTGTATCTTTCAAGGGCGCAGGAAGACAAAAGCAATACGGAAAGGATAAGCGCAAGCAAGGCGCGCAGTTTGCGTTGTCTCATAATGATCCTCCTTTCAGCCTACGGCTGTATAAAAACGCGTGAAACGGTTGCATCTTCATCGCGAATTTAGCGGTAAAAAATAACAAAAATGGTAAACCAAATATTGTGCGTTGAATAAAAGGGCAAGAAATGTTAGAATAATTACGCAGATCCCACAAAGAAAGGAAAGGTAAAAATGATGAAATCTGCAAAAAAACTTCGATGTGCCGCCGCGGCATTGGCTGTAGCGACTTGTATCGGAGCCGGAGGTCTCCGAAGTGTTCACGGAGCTGAAGCCGTAAGGGAGATACCGAATGTTCGGCTTGAAGGCAACAGCTACAACGGAGCTGTAAAGCTGGTTGACGGTGTAACCTACGTTAAAATACGTGAATTTGCCGAGGGACTCGGTGCCAAGGTAAGCTGGAACAGTGAGACGGGACAGGCAAGTGTCACGTCCCACGGACTTGACCTTACCGTAGGCTGTTCCGACGGATATTTCAAGGCTAACGGCTATTACTTATGGTTTAAGGGTGAGAGCTTTGTTGAGGATGAGAGGATCTACGTACCTCTCCGCGCCATAGGCTCAGCCTTCGGATACGATACTGTCTGGAACGGAGAACGCTTCACAGCGGAGCTGTCAACGTCAGGAGGAGCATCCTTTAAGCCGAGCTATACGGCGGATGACCTTTACTGGCTGTCCCGCATAATTTCAGCGGAGGCTGAGGGTGAGAGCTTCACCGGTAAGCTTGCCGTGGGAACGGTAGTCCTCAACAGAGTTCGCAGCAGTGAATTCCCGAACACTGTCTACGGAGTAATTTTCGACCGCAAAAACGGAGTACAGTTTACTCCCGTTGCAAACGGCGAGATCTACGGAAAGCCTGACAGCGAGAGCATCGCGGCGGCTAAGGCGTGTCTTGAAGGGAATACTCTGAGAGATGATATTCTTTTCTTTATGAACGCATCCATTGCCGAAAGCTACTGGATCTCATCCACAAGACGGTACGTCACAAGCATCGGAAATCACGATTTCTATGCGTAAGACAGGCTTCACCGACCTCGGTCGGTGGAGCTTTTTATTTGCGCTTGGCTGACGATTTAACTCTCTTCTTGATGCGGAAGACCTCGCGGAGCATCTTTACGCTGTCTTTTATCACGTTTACGTGGGAGTCGTCGTGCTTCACAATGGCGACGGGAAACTCACGTACCTCGGCGCCGTCCCTCTTGGCGAGAAGAAACAGTTCAAGGTCAAACGCCCAGCCGTCGGTTTCGCATTCTGCAAAGACACGCCTTGCGAAGTCACCGCGGAAGAGCTTGAAGCCGCACTGGGAATCGGTAAACTTTAGTCCCGTAATGGCGGAGATAAGCTTGATATACACCTTTGAGGCAATACGTCGGAGGGCGGTATATTCACCGTACCCGTTGGGGTGTATGGCTCTTGAGCCTGCCATCATATCGGTGGTTTCCGTTTTCATGGCTTCAAATGCCTCGGGGATCACTGCCGTACCGTAGGCAAGGTCGCAGTCGGTGTACATAACGACGTTACCCTTTGAGATGAGCACAGCCTCGCGTACTGCGGCACCCTTGCCGCGATTTTGCTCTCTCCTTACGGTGATGATACTGCCGTGAGTGAGGGACAGATCTTCTGATGTGGGAACGGCATTGGCACATCCGTCGGTGGAACCGTCGTCGGAAAAGATGATCTCGTACGTGTCACCGCTGTTTTCACAAAACGCTTCCAGCTCCGACGTCAGAAGGACAGCGGTATCGGTGACTTTGCCGAGCTCGTTATACATAGGTATACAAATACTGATTTTCAAAACTGTTGAACCGGACTTTCTTTTATAATTCCTTTATTTTATCTGAATTTTCACAGAGCTTTTCCGAACACGAAAAACTCCGTGTGTACCGTAACGGCAAGACTCTTCATTGAAAGAAGTCTTTTTGCCGCCTCGGGGGGAGTTTTATAGCAGAACGGTGTCATGCCGAAAAGATCGGCGATCTCTTCAGCGGAGCCGAGGGTGTGAGTGTATCTTACACTCGTTCTGTCCACAAGAGTAAAGCCATCGGCGGGCAGGATTTCGGGTGACTTTGTTATTACCTCGTCATAGATTATCTCGCGCATTTCTCTGAGGTGATCTCTTCCCGAGGCGGCAACCACAAGAACGCCGCCGTCCTTTAATACACGTCTGTTCTCCTCCCAGGCGATGGGTGCGAACATGGAAACGGCAACCTCGCAGGAGGTGTCACGGATGGGGAGAGAGAAAATGTTACCCGCGAAGAAGTACACAGAGGTGTCACCGCTGAACGGTGTCGCCGCACCTGCCTTCGGTGCGAGTGTTTCCCTGAACGCCGCCTTTGCTCCCGAAGCGGCGCCGTGCTTTGACGCGTCGAATGCGGCGCAGAGGACTCGCCTACCGTGGAGATCGCGTAGCTTTACGGCTATTCTTCGGGTATGGTAGCCTTCTCCGCATCCCGAGTCAACTAAGGTAACGCTGTCAGCGCTTATGTGTCGGGCGATGAGACGTGAGACCTCGTCGGACAGTCCGTCGTATGCGCCCGTTTGGAGAAAACGGGATCTGGCGCGGATCATTTCAGCTTCATCCCCCGTGTGGGCGTTCTTTCCCTTACCGGGAGGGAGAAGATTGACGTAACCTTCCTTTGCCACGTCGTAGTTATGCTTTTTTGTGCCTCCCGTACAGACGAGACTCTTTTCGATTCCTTCAAGGGTCCCTCCGCACAGCGGGCAAGTGAGTATATCGAGAATTTGAGGCATTTTTCACACAGTACCTTTCGCTACTTGAGATTTCTTTGCGGGTCAATCGGTGATCTTCTGAATGAGATAGCCGTGGAGGGCGTTACGCTTGGTTCTGATGCCGTTGGTACAGGTAGAGAGGGTGATTATGCGGTCGTTCTTTGTAAAGGTCTTGTCGGAAGCAACCTCGGACTCTCCCTTCAGCCTTGTTGCGAACTCCACAAAGCTCTCGGGGGTAAAGCCCATTGCGATATAACCCGAATCGTAATCCGCCTGATGGATAGAGAATGGCTTGAAAACGTAGATACCGCTGAAGGTATAGAGGTAGATGAGGGTATTGTTGAAGAATTCCTCGTCGTAGAACTTCGTCACGTGGTTGAACATGGAACCGTCGGTGATGTTGTGACCGTAAAGCACGGTATTGTAGTTCATGGTGGGCACGGCGTTACAGCGGAAATCGGCGAAGATGGAGCCGTTTACCAGGTTGTCGCCCGTGTATGCGTGGTCGAGGTAATATTCGTTGTTGGTTGTCTGGGCAATGGGGTAGTTGATCTTCGTGCCCGGCACCTTGATCCAGCCGTAAATGTCGGGGTTGATGTTCCTCAGGGACTCAAGAGAGGCTCTCATTCGGGCAAGCTCCGCGGAGTAGTCCGACGGAGTGGAATTCTCGGTGGTGCCGTTTTTGATCATTTCATCCATGGTGGGAGTATAGGGGGCGTGAATGTCGACAGCCAAAAGGTCAATTTTACCGCCGTCGTTCTTTATGTTTCCGTCAAAGTTGAAGCCGTCGGCAAAATTGTCGATGATTTCTCCGTAGATCTTCTCGCCGCGGATCTTGTCCGATACGTTTCTCACGAGAGTTACAGTGCTGACAGCGCAGACCGTACCGCAAATGAGGAGGACCGCCAATCTGATCAAACCCGAAAAGTTGAACTTTTTCTTTTTGGGGGCGGCGTCTTCCGATTTGAAATCCCTGATGGATTCTTCAAACGGTGTGAGAGAGGGGGAATCTTTGGCGCGTTTTTTGTTCTTTTTCTCCGTTTTTGTGTCCTTTTCGCCACTCTCGTCGGAGCTGTCTTCGGTGTCGGACGGAGGGACCGCGTCCCCCTCGGTATCTGCCGCGGGGGTCACGTCAACGTCACCCTCTTCGGTGACAGCTTCCGCCGAGGGCTCGTCATCCGCATAAGCGGAAAGAATATTTTCAAAATTTTCAAGCTCCGAGGCAGACAGCTTTTCCGCTTGTTCGCTCTCGTGCAGGTTTTCTTTAAGCTTTTTATTTTTTTTCATACTCGCTCCATTCGTCCGCCGTGCGGAGAATACAATTTCAAGCTGAACTGTGGGTCAGACTCGGATGTAAGTCGTCCATACCATTATTATATATGTTTTTCGGCGATTTTACAATAGGGAAAACAGAGTTAGATTTTTTTTTACAATTGAGTCAATATATGATTTCCGTCAAAATGCCGCTGAACACTTGAATTTGTGTCAAAGATGCGATATAATGTGCTTGACGGTAAGTCTCCGCTGTAACGCGGCGGAGCTGATCACCAACGAAACAGTAATAAACAGTAATAAAGGAAGGTGTTTTTTATGTCAGCATTAAAACCTCCGATCGGAATAAGTCTTGCCCGTACCTTCGGCAAGAATATCAATGAGGAAACCGTACTCCGTACCGCCGAAGCTATGGTCAGCGACGGCTTTGTATCTGCGGGATACGAATATCTTATAATCGGCGACGGCTATGCTTTGCCCCGACGTGACAGAGCTACGGGAAAGCTTGCAGTGGACGAAGAGAAGTTCCCCTGCGGCATGAAGGCTCTCGCAGACAAGCTTCACGGAATGGGACTGAAGCTTGGTATCGTAACGTCAGCGGGTGCCGCTACCCCAAACGGCGCACCCGGATGTATTGACAAGGAATATGTGGATGCCGAGACCTTTGCTGAGTGGGGAGTGGACTATATCTCCCACGACACGTCATTTATGCCTCCCAAGGCAAACTATCAGACCGTTATCCGCAGAATGGGACTTGCTCTCCGTAACTGCGGACGTGACATTCTCTATTCGGTATTCTCTTCTGATGAGAAGCTTCACGTATGGGCAAGAAGCGCAGGTGCGGGAGCTTACTGCGACAGAAGCTTTGCCGATGCGGATGAGGTCACCTTCCCGTGTGATGAGATTGCCGGCTACAGCGCAGACTACTGCTGGCACAACTGCGGCGAGATCTGCGTGACAGATGACCTCCCCGCCATGCTGAGGTCTAAGCTGGCTCTTTGCGCCATGATGTCCTCTCCCATCATAGTGGACTGCGACGTGACAGCACTTTCCAAGGAAACATCAGACATTTTGCGCGACGGAAATATTCTCTCCATCGCAACCGACGACGAGGGCAGACCCGCGCGCCGCTTCGGAGAGGGAGTATACGTGAAGTACCTGAAGGACCGAGAGTACGCGCTGGCGTTTATCAGAGATAACTTCGCTGATGCGATTTTTTCCTTCGCTGATGACGATAACCGCAGAATGGAATTCTATTCCTACGACTTCGGCATAACCTGGAACGCAGGCTATGTGATGGAAGCGGAGGGCGTTTTCGGAGCAGAGGGTAAGACCGAGTTCGATGCGGTCTTTGCCGCCGATGTGGCTGCGGGTGACGCACAGGTTTACAAGCTGAGACTGGTGAGATAAGGAGGATAGGGTAATGAAATTAAAAACTCCGCCTATGGGCTTTAACACGTGGAACACCTTTGGTGAATGCTTCAACGAGGAGGTCCTGATTGAAACAGCCGATGCCATGGCTGACAGAGGATTTCTTGAGGCAGGTTATGAATATCTGATTCTTGACGACAACTGGAACATGGAGTGGCGCGACCCCGAAACAAAGCGCATGATCCCCCGTCCCGGAAAATTCCCGAACAGCGATATTCTTCCCACATTCCGCCATATTCACAACAGAGGACTAAAAGTGGGCGTGTATTCGTGCGCGGGCGTTCGCACCTGCGCTTGCAAAATGGGAAGCTTTGATTACGAGTTTCTTGATGCCGAGACCTTTGCCGAGTGGGGAGTTGACTACCTGAAGTACGACTACTGCCTCCACCCCGAGCTTGGAGACGGCGAGACGCTTTATCGCAGAATGAGCCTTGCTCTCCGCCACTGCGGACGTGACATCGTTTTCGGCGCCTGCAACTGGGGCTGGGACAACGTTTGGTCATGGGCAAGAAGCGCAGGCGTTGACACATACCGTTCAACGGGTGATATTTGCGACAATTTCAACTCATTTAAGGGAATCTTCCAGTCTCAGGTAATGAAGCTTGGCTCAAGCGCTCCGGGATGCTTCAACGATATGGATATGATGACCGTGGGCATGGAAGGTCACGGAAGCAACACTGCGCTTTTCGAGGGAGGTGAAGGCGGTGCATTCGGCACCGAGGGTACTTACCGCATCCAGTTCTGCGTATGGTGTATGTTCCAGACTCCCCTTATCATGGGCTGTGACGTAAGAAACGTATCCGATAAGTACCGCGATCTCCTTTGCAACCGCGAGCTTATCGCCATCAATCAGGATATTGAGTGCCGTCCCGCGTTCCCCGTTTCCTTCGACACAAGTCTTGTGTACTGCAAGCTTCTCTCCGACGGCACATTTGCCCTTCTTTTCATCAACGACGATGATAAGGAGAGACTTATGTCATGTATCACCCACGACATCGGCTACACCGTGGGAAGCGGGTACAAGATCCACATGAGAGATATTCTCAGCGGTGAGGAGATGGTACAGGGTGACTTCCCAACGGTTAAGGTGCCCGGACGTGACTGCCGTATCTTCAAATGTAAACTTGTTAAATAAAAGGAGACGTATCATGACAAAGAAAATTTTAGCACTGATTCTCGCTGTATTTATGCTCGTGCCCATGCTGGCATCCTGCGGAAATGAAGAAACGTCGGGTAAAAAAGACCGCGACGACCGCGAAGAGCGTGAAGAGAATGAAAATGACGACGAGACAGGCAAAGGCGGCAACTTCCTTGACGGTCTCTTCGGCGCAGACGATGAGCCCGCACAGTCGGGACAGCTTGAGAATGTTCCCACACAGTCCGAAAATGCCGAGGGGGAGCAGAATCCTTCGGCAGTTCCCGTTGATCCCGAGCTGAAGGAGATCGATGATTACGTGGACGAGCTTGCGGCTGAATACAATTTCGGCGGCAAAACCTTCACGTTTGTCGGAGGCGGATCTCAGGCTCCTTCGGATGATTATGAAACAGGTGACACAGTAAACGACGCGCTTTATTACCGCCAGAGAGATATCGAAGAAAAGTTCGACGTGGAGTTCTGTAATTACGTTCCCGAGAGCGTGGACGGAGAGGAAGTGCACCCTGTAGTAGATTCTGTAAGAATAGACGTTATGGCGGGAACTCATGCATATAACGCGGGATACGGAACACCCGTTGCCGTATGTCAGCCGTTGCTTCAGGTTGGTGCGCTCACCGCGGTCAACGATTTTGAAGGAATCGACTTGTCCCGCAGGTGGTGGACCTCCACACTCTACGACACGTACACCATAGGAGGAGACGTCTATTTCCTCAACGGTGCTATCGTAACGTCAAACTATACCGATGCAAATGCTGTACTCTTCAACAGGCAGATTGCTGAAGAATACGGGATATCCGAGTTTTATTCTCATGTAAAAGACGGTACATGGACGTTTGACAAGATGTTCGAGCTTGCAGGCTACGTTCCCACAAACGAGTACGGCACAGGCATATACAGATATGCGACCCCTGACGGAATCGCCGTGCTTTACGCAAACGGTTACTCGGTAACGAAGTTTGATTCCGACGGTATGCCCTGCGTTCCCGAATCTCTTCCCCGTGAGCTTGACGATTTCTCCACCAGATTCTCGGCTATATTCGGAGACGACACTCAGACAGCTCACACCAAGATATACATGAGCTCAAGTACAGCCGAAAACTTCGAAGACAAGTACGGCTATGATGATGCGTATGAAATGTTTGCAAGCTCTAAGATTCTCTTCTACTTCACCACAACGGGTGAGGCGGCAGACCTTCGTGAAGAGGACGTGGATTTCGGTATCCTTCCTCTTCCCAAGGGATCTGTTTCTCAGGATGATTACGTTTCCTATGCGGAGCCTTGGGAAACTTTCAACGTATTTGTTCCCAAATCGGGCGTAGACACCGAAATGACAGGTGTTATCCTTGAGGCTATGGCGGCTCTCGGTCTCCGTTACATCAAGGGGGCATATTACGATAACCTTCTCCAGGGCCGCAGCACATATGACAGCGACTCCAGGGAAATGCTTGACATTATCTATGAAACAAAGGTGTACGACCTTGTGAGCGTAATTGAAGAAAGCGACGGTTCGAGTATGTACTCGGCAGTGCTGAGGGGAGCTATTCAGGAGACCAATCAGGGTATCGCTACAAAGTATGCGCTTCAAGCCAGAATCCATAACACGAGGATCAAGAGTCTTCTGAAAACACTTGAGAATAAATAAAATAACGCATTTGGGTTGCGGAGATGTGCAAAAGCAAACTCCGCAACCAATTTTTGCTTGTAAAGCGGACATTTGTCGATAAATCGACGCAGGTTTACCGCAAAAGGCAGGGGAGGGCCTTGGTCCTCCCGCCGCGTAGGTTACAAACCGTACGGTATGGCTCTACGTAAGCTCCCCTCAATCGGAAATATCGGGGCATCGGTGAATATCTCCCGACTTTACCTGCGGAAATTCACGGCAAAAACAACAGTATATTCTGTCTTGTCAGATAAAAACTGTGATTATTCTTGACAAATGAGTCGGAATATGGTATAAGTATCATAGCAAATAAATATATTTTCGTGAAGGAGCTAACGATGGTAAAGCTTTTTGAAATAAACGGTAATCACTGTTACACAGTTAATCCTCACGTCGAAAAAAATGTATTTCTGACGAAGGAGCCCGACACGGAGCCGCTTCCTCTTTATGAAGATATAAAGGACCTTCTTCCCCGACCCGTGTGGGACGGACACGACAGCGCACTAAAGTGCTATGGCAAGGTTTGGGAGATAGCCTTTAGCAATCTTAGACTGCCGAAAAAAGAGGCAAAGTTCGTTTCAAGCTTTATTGATACAGCTTTCAACGGATTTCTCTTCATGTGGGACTCTGCGTTTATCATGATGTTTGCCCGCTATGCCTCAAGAGTGTTCGATTTTCAGAAGACACTTGACAACTTTTACTCCCGACAGCACCGCGACGGATTTATCTGCCGTGAGATGCTTGAGACGGATGCTCTTGACAACTGGTCGCGTGACGACCCGTGCTCCACGGGACCCAATGTGCTTCCGTGGGCTGAATGGGAGTATTACACTCAGACGGGTGACATGGACCGCCTCTCAAAGGTATTCGATCCGCTGATCGCCTATCACAAGTGGCTGATGGACAACCGCACGTGGCAGGACGGCACCTACTGGAGCTGCGGAAACGCCTGCGGAATGGATAATCTCCCCCGTACACAGCCCGGATACGACGAGGAAAGCCACCACAGCTTCATGAGCTGGATCGACACCTGCGCTCAGCAGTATCTCAGCGCTGACGTTATCATAAAAATGGGCGAGGTGCTTGGCAGAGACGGGGAAACGGACTTCCTGAAGGCTGAAAAGGATAGCCTCTACCGCCTTATCAACGAAAAGATGTGGGACGAGGAGACGGGTTTCTACTACGATAAGCTCCGCGACGGTACTCTCAGCAGAGTAAAGACGGTTGCTCCCTTCTGGACCATGATCTCGGGTATTGCTACCGAGGACAGGGCGCGCCGCATGGTGACGGAGCATCTTACAAACGAGAATGAGTTCTGGCGCCCCAACAAGGTGCCCGCGCTGTCAATGGATCATCCATGGTATCAGGCTCTCTTCGGTTATTGGTGCGGCGGAGTTTGGGCTCCCGCAAACTACATGATACTGAGAGGCCTTGAAAAGTACGGCTACTACGACGTAGCGCGGGAGATGGCTGTGGCTTATCACGATTACGCCGTCAAGGTGTTCGAAAAGAAGGGCACGGTCTACGAATACTACTCCCCCGAGCTTCCATATAATAACAGCGGTAAGCCCGACTTCGTGGGCTGGGGCGGTATTGCTCCCGTTGCAGTCCTTTTCGAGTACGTGTTCGGCATTAAGAGCAACGCAAAGGACAGACGGATCACCTGGCGTGTGGGCTGTATCGAGCGCCACGGAATCGAAAATTACCCCATGGGCGACTTCACCGTCGACCTTATGTGCGAGGCGAGAGCGTCAGAGGACGAACGCCCCGTTATAACAGTAAGATCTCCCGTTCCCGTTGAGGTTGAAGTGATCTGGAACGGTGAACGCCTGATTTTATAAACTTTTTACTCAGCTTGCAAAAATTTTATATATATAAAAAGGAGAAAAAATTATGTTTTGCAAAAAATGCGGAAAACAGCTTCCCGACACCATCAAGTTCTGTGACGCTTGCGGTACACCTACCGGAGCAGGTCAGCAGGGCGCACCCATGAACAGACCGGTAAATCCCGGCACAACCACAGCATCTTTTACCTTTGACTGGTTTAAGATCCTCACCAACATCGCGATCTTCGTAGGCTCTCTCTGGTACTTCGTAGCAGGAATACTTCTCTTCTGCGGAACCACTTGGGTCGTTGAAGGCGAAAGCGCATCTTCGTACATCTATGAGTATTTTGCTACAATCCAGAACCTTGACATCCTCTACGGCCTCGTAGCTATTGCTCTTGCAGGCTATGGTGTCTACGTTCGTTTCGAGCTTCTCAAGTACAAGAAGAGCGCTGTTGTAAAGCTTCACGGTCTCAACATTGCGGCTGCGGTATTCGGCTTTACATACTGCTTCCTCGCAGGTCCTATGTTTGATGACGTAGGCTGGAGCTTCATGCTTTGGGCATTCCTCATCACCTCACTCATTTATGCAGGCGTTGGCGTGTACAATTACCTCTTCTTCAAGCAGAACGCTCACAAGTTCGTTAAGTAATTAAGGTTTAAGAAAGATTATGTTTTGTAAAAATTGCGGTCAGAAAATCCCCGATAATTCAAAATTCTGCGAGGTTTGCGGAACAAAGGTTGAAGTTCAGCAGAGCAATCTGAAGACTTCCAATACACAGCACTCCACACAGGATATCTGGAGTGCGGGTAATAACGGAAATGCCGGACAGAATCCGAGTGCAGGGCAGAACACCTATACTCAGATGCCCCCCAACGCAGGACAGAATCCCTATGCAGGACAGAACACCTATGCGGGACAGAACCCTAACGCAGGACAGAACCCCTATGCGGGACAGAACCCCTATGCGGGACAGAACCCCTATGCGGGACAGAATCCCTATGCAGGGCAGAATCCCTATGCAGGGCAGAATCCTTACGCTCAGCCGTATCCGACAGCGCCCGTGATTCCCATGAAGTGGTATAAGTTCCTAATCTACTTTGCAGTTATCGCAGGTGCTATCATGAACATTATAAGCGGTATACTGTACTTAACGGGTTACATGGCGGAAATGATAGGTGATGTGTTAGGTGCTATGGTGGGTCTGCCGGGTTTTACTTCCGAACAGGTATACTCGATTTACTCAGACCTTCAACCGCTGGATATTTTTGCAGGTATCGTCTTTATAGCTCTCGGAATTTACGGCTTTGCAACCCGTTCTGCTCTTGCTAAGTTCAAGAGAAACGGTCCTTCAATGCTTTACGGACTGTATGGTGCTAATGTCGTGATCAGTCTCATTTACAGCATTGCAGTAAGCTCCATAACCGAACTTGACTTTCTCTCCGACAGTGTTGCAAGTATTTTGGTATCTGTTGCCATGATCGTATGCAACATCGCTTACTTCAACAAGCGCCGTCACCTGTTCGTTTATTGATAAAAATCAAAAATCAGCGAACGAGGTAACATAGTTACAGCTAATCCCCCCGTTTTCGTAACCGTCACGGTTGTCGGGAACGGGGGGATTTGGATAGTATAATACATTTTATAAAAGAGGTATTTATGGTTTGTGAAAAATGCGGACAAATTAATTCCGATGACGAAAAGCTTTGCAAGATCTGCGGAACTGTACTTGAAAGTAAGCCTCAACATAGCAAGTCGCCTCAGAGCAAGCTGAAAATTTCAACCGGCAAGTCAAAATCACAGGAGATTTGGACCCCTTCGGCAAGTGACGGAAATGAGCAGACGCTGTCAATGAAGTGGTATCGTTTCCTTACAAAATTCGGACTCATAGCAACTGCCGTACTTTGTATTGCTGCGGGGGGACTGTATTATTATCCCATTTTCGCAAATATATGGAATACGGTTTATACTATAATACATGTTATACTCGGTATTTTTGCTTTTATTGTCCGTAATGCACTTGCAAAGCAAAAGAAAAGAGCTCCGTTGATGTTTTTCAGCCTGTACAGCACGATCACCTTGTTCAGCCCATCTTACATACTTGCCAAACAGGGTGTTTTACGCTTTGGCAGATCGATTCCAATGATACATATAGGACATCTTTTCATCTGGCCTTTTTTATACATACTTTTAACTATAATTCCCGTACTTTTGCTTATTTGTAATATGGTTTACTTCGGCAAGCGCCGCAATATGTTCATTTATTGATTAGCAAACAAAAAAGCTGTTTTCGTTCTCCGGGACGAAAACAGCTTTTTTCTTAAATTATGTATTCCGCCATGTCAAAAGCCACTGTGAGAGGTATATCAAGTTCTCCCTTTACCGCTTTGATGCTATCCTCCGTTACCACCTGAGGGAATACGTGACCGACGATGAAGCGGTCGGTTTTGCATTTTTTAAGCACACCCATGCACTTATGAAGAGGCGTATGAGCACCTTCCAAAACAACAGTGTCAAAATGCTCGTCAAAGACGACGGCGGGCATATCGCTCATTCCGGGCTTGAGGTCGCCGGTGAACAGCACCTTTTTACCCGTGGCGACTTCCTCTATGGCAAAGCCGTAAGAGTGACGAATATGACCGGGGGTTGTGTCATTGTGATGACGTGTCATAATGGCGCGGACCCTGATCACGCCATCGGAGAATATCTCACCCTCGGTGATCTCACGGAAACGGAACGTTCTCGGTTCGCGGAACTCCACCTTGAGCCACGCGTTTACAGCCTCTTCAAGGTAGATGGATGGGGTGAAGATCTCGGGGTCACTTGCGGTGTAGTACCATGATGCGAGATTGAGATATGAAAGCATTCCGCAGGTGTGGTCACCGTGAAGATGGGTGATGAATATTGCACGCAACACATCGGGTCTCAGTCCGTCGCGGATTAGCATATCTGCGATAGGCGCACCCGTGTCAACCATGTAGTGATTTCCACCTGCTTCTATAAGCACGGATGTGCAAAAGCGGTCACGCTCGGGCAGTCCGTGGCTTGAGCCGTAAAATTTTATCTTCATTTTTATCTCCCCTTTATCTGTACCTTGGCAGATAATCCCCGTGAGCGTCGATCAGCTCGTCAACCATCTTCTTGATGGTGTCGATGTCAAGCTCGCTTCCCGTGTGGGGGTCAAGAAACGCCGCCTGATAGATGTGCTCACGCTTGAGAGTATGAGCCGCCTCGATGGTGAGAAGCTGAACATTTATGTTGGTCATGTTCATTGCCGCAAGCTGTACGGGGAGCGCACCCACGTGAGTGGGAGTAACTCCGTTGCCGTTTACGAGACAAGGTACCTCGACGCAAGCCTCTCTCGGGAGATTTTCAATGAAATAGCCCGTGTTCAGCACGTTACCGCCGATCTGATAAGGCTTATTCTCCACCATAGCTTCCATGATTCGGGATGCGTATTCGAGGCTTCTCTCGTGCTTCTTTACCCCTTCCTTAAGTAACATCTCGTACTCCGCCTTCCAGCCCTCTATCTGCGCCACGCACCGTCTCGGGTACTCGTCAACTCTGATGCGGTAACGAGTGAGAAGCTCGGGGTACTTTGACTTGATGTAAAAGTAGTTATATTCCGCGTTGTGAGTGCTTGACTCGGTGCAGTAGTAGCCGAAATGCTTGATGTAATCGTAGCGGACGTTGTCGTGATGGGTAAAATCCTTCTGCTTTTCAAGGCAACGTCTCTTGATCTCGGGGTAGAGGTCAACGCCGTTCTTGTCCTCGATCTTCAGAAGCCACGCCATGTGGTTGATTCCCGCGATGAGGTCGCGCCTGCCCTCTAATTTGTCCTCCATACCGATGGCTTCAAGAAGGTCCTCGGAGCAGGTCTGTACGCTGTGGCAGAGACCGACGGTGTTGACTCCTGTGTGAGTCTGCATATATCCCGAAAGCATTGCCATGGGGTTGGTGTAGTTGAGAAAGAGCGCGTCGGGGCACACTTCCTCCATGTCGCGGGCGAAGTCCTCCATTACGGGAATGGTACGCAGTGCGCGCATGATGCCGCCGATGCCAAGAGTGTCGCCGATGGTCTGATAAAGACCGTATTTTTTCGGGATCTCAAAGTCGGTGACGGTGCAGGGCTTATAGCCGCCCACCTGAATGGCGTTAATGACAAAGGACGCGCCGCGAAGTGCCGCCTTGCGGTTTTCTGCGCCGAGATAGCACTCTATCCTGCCGCATCCGCCCATAGCTGCGCGGATGGCTTCGAGAATAACACGGCTTTCCTCAAGCCGCTGTCCGTCAATATCGTAAAGGGCGAAGACGCTGTCGCGGAGACTTTCAACGCACATACAGTCTCCGATGACGTTTCTTGCAAATACGGTGCTTCCCGCACCCATAAATGTAATTTTCATAGTGATACCTTTCCATACGACGGTAGGAGCACTGCGTGTGAGTGCTCCTACCGATATTTACAGACCTTATCAGTTATACTTGGGAAGGTAATCTCCGTGAGCGTCAATGAGATCGTCAACCATCTTCTTGATAGTGTCGATGTCAAGCTCGCTTCCCGTGTGAGGATCAAGAAGCGCCGCCTGATAGATGTGTTCCTTCTTCAGTGTGTGAGCTGCCTCAATGGTAAGAAGCTGAACGTTGATGTTTGTCATGTTCATTGCCGCGCACTGTACGGGGAGAGCACCCACGTAGCAGGGTGTGATACCGTTTGAGTTTACGAGGCAGGGTACCTCAACGCACGCTTCTGCGGGGAGGTTTGTGATAAGGTGATTCTTGTTAAGTACGTTACCGCCGATCTGATATGTGGTGTTCGTAACCATAGATTCCATGATCCATGACGCGTACTCGTGGCTTCTCTCGTGATCCTTTACGCCGTTCTTAAGAATATCCTCGTATTCACGCTTCCAGCCGGCGATCTGCTCGATACAGCGGCGGGGATACTCGTCAAGGGGAATATTGTACTTTTCGATAAGCTCGGGGTACTTAGATTTGATATAGAACATATTGTATTCGGCGTTGTGTTCGCTTGATTCTGTTACGTAGTAGCCGAAGTTCTTGATGTACTCAAGGCGCACCTTGTTGTGGAAGCCGGGCTCGTCGATCTTCGCCTGAATTCTCGCCTTGATCTCGGGGTAAAGGTCAACGCCGTTCTTGTCCTCGATCTTAAGAAGCCAAGCCATGTGGTTGATTCCCGCGATAAGGTCACGTCTGCCTTCAATCTTGTCTTCCATGCCCAGCTGTTCAAGAAGTCCCTGTGAGCAGCCCTGAACACTGTGGCAAAGACCAACGGTGTTGACGCCCGTGTATCTCTGCATATAGCCTGCCAGGATCGCCATGGGGTTGGTGTAGTTTAAGAACCACGCGTCGGGGCATACCTCTTCCATGTCAGCGGCGAAATCCTTAAGTACGTGAATGGTACGAAGTCCTCTCATGATACCGCCGATGCCGAGAGTGTCGCCGATGGTCTGACGGAGGCCGTATTTCTTCGGAACTTCGAAGTCGATAATGGTACAGGGGTCGTAAAGTCCAACCTGAATTGCGTTTACAACGAAATTGGCACCTCTGAGTGCCGCCTTACGGTTTTCTACGCCGAGGTAGCACTCGATCTTACCGTAGCCGCCCTTGGTCTGGCGCATAGCCTCGAGGATCACGCGGCTCTCTTCAAGGCGCTGACCGTCGATGTCGTAAAGAGCAAAGGTACTGTCGCGAAGTGCCTCGGAGCACATACAGTCACCGATAACGTTGCGGGCAAATACGGTGCTTCCCGCGCCCATAAATGTGATTTTCATAATGTAGTTTCCTTTCTGTGGATAGGGTACTTATGTGTTTCAAAACGCGGTAGCTCTCACTGCGTTTTTATAACCTCAATTCAAACAGATTATATCAAAGTTTCACAAAATATACAAGGGGAAAAGCTAAAATTGAGTGGCGATTTTGTAAATACGGACATATCAAAAAAAATATAAAAAAATTTTCAAAAAGTGAAAGAAAACGCGCTTCTGATTCGTTATAATATATAGAGTGGATATATTGTTGCCGCAATATGCCGTTTGCGGTATAATGCGATAGTTACATATCCTAAAAACGCTTCGTTGTTGAATGCTTGGCGGATGCAAAGAACGTGAGATAGTCCGACTTTTGAAAGTTTCCCACGGTACGGTCATAACGAGAACATTTAGAGCTAAGCAAATTTCATGTAACGAGCAAAGAAAGGAGAAGGAGTATGTATAATCTGCAGAATGCTGTATTTGAGGGGGTCTTAACTACCGCACTGCACACGTATATGGAGTGGGAGCTTGATTCGTTGCCGTCGGACGAAGAATTGTCGGTGATGTACCCCACATCACAAAAAATGTTGAAAAAATACCGAAAAAAAGCGAAGTCGGCTCATAGAAAAGGTCCCGTGGCGGTCGTTTATTTAAGGCGCGTTGCCGTCATTTTCTTGGCTGTAATATCGTTAATTTTCGGTGTTATGATGACTGATGCCGATGTGAGAGCCGCTGTGGTTGAAAGCGTTGTTACTTGGTGCGGAAAGTATGTTAAAATTGATTTCAAAAACAGTTCCGCACCTGCCCAAACAAAAACAAATTCAAATTCGGAATCAGCCCCCACACCCGATATGGAATCGCTTGTCATCGAGTACGTTCCCGAAGGATACATTCTGTCAACCGAAATTGAAGAAATAGGCTACAGAGAATACTTATATATGACGGAAACAGGCGAATACTTACTGATTAGTATAGAAAATACCAATAATATCGGTATCGGACTTGATGTTGAAAGTTCGGAACTCGAGAAATTTACGGTCAACGGACACGAAGCATATTTATCATACAATCACACGGATCAGGTCGGTACTCTTGTGTTTGGAAATAAAGTTTATACGGTTTCGGTTACGGGAATCATTGCCAAATCGGAACTCATCAAAATTGCGGAAAATATAAAATAAAGACTTACAAAAAGGAGATTTCACTATGATAAGAAAAATTTTGACAGCGCTGAGTTTGGTAATACTTATTACCTTATGTATGACGGTAAACGTATCGGCTAAGGTGTACCGCGGAGGCTGCGGAGAGGGCGTTAGCTATAAGCTTGACTCGGTAAGCGGAGTCCTCAGAATATCGGGTAATGGAGATATGTATGATTTCGATGATCCGATAGCTGACATTCCCTGGTATGAGGAGATGAAGTACATAAAGTCGGTAATTATCGAAGACGGAGTTACGTCCATCGGTACAAATGCTTTTGCATATACCGGAAATATCACCTCGGTGAAGATGGCTGACAGCGTTACAAAGATCGGAAACAATGCATTCGACCATTGCGAAAAGATTACTTCCATTACCCTCTCAAACAGTCTCACGACGATCGGTTCAGGTGCGTTCTACGGCTGCTCCGGACTTTCCTCGGTCACTATTCCCGACGGAGTTACGTCCATCGGCAACCACGCGTTTGCTGACTGCGCCGCCCTCGCACGTGTGGATATTCCGAGTAGTGTTACCTCCATCGGAAACGGAGCGTTTATGGGATGCAAACGCCTGATGACCGTCACTCTCCCCGACAGTGTTTCTGTCATCAAGGCGGGTACGTTTTCAGGTTGTACCGAGCTTTGCTATATGGAGATCCCCGAGGGTGTCACGTCCATCGAAGGCGAAGCATTCTCGTACTGCACCTCACTTATTGAATTCAGTATTCCTTCAAACGTAAAAAGCATGGGTGACTACGTGTTCAGAGGGTGCACTAAGCTTACGTCCGTTATAATTTCGGCTGAAACTACCAAGTGGGGTGAGGGAGCGTTCCTCAGCTGCAGGGAGCTAATCAGCGCAGGACCCATAGGTTCAGGATGTAATATCGAATACGGATGGACCGATACGATTCCCGAAAACGTGTTCGACACTCACGTTGACCTTAATTCGGTGACGATTCACGACGGCATAAAGAAGATAGGAAACGATGCCTTTCACGGTTGCGGACGTCTTAAAACGGTCACTTTCTGCGGTGAGGCTCCCGAGATCGGAAACAAAGCGTTTTACAACGTAAAAGCAAGCGCATATTACCCTGCGTGTTCACAAACGTGGGACGAATCCCGTTTAAGTGACTTTGGCGAAAATATAACATGGATCGCTGTTGAAAGTGAGCACACGTACACTCAAAGCGTGCTGAAGGAAGCCACTTGTACGGAAAAGGGCTTGATTCAATACGTTTGCTACTGCGGAAAAGGTAACCGTACCGAAGAGACGGATGCGCTCGGACATGATTTCGCAAACAAGTGGACCGTTGACACAGAAGCCACAAACACCTCCGCAGGCAAGAAATCACGCCACTGCTCAAGATGCTCTGAGGTAACGGACGTGATTGAGCTTGTAAAGCTTAAGGATTCCGCGGAGCTTTTCAAGGATCTCAGTGTAAACTCATGGTCAAAATCCGGAATCGACTTCGTGGTTACAAGCGGATATATGAACGGAGTGTCAGCTGATAAGTTTGATCAGACGGGCACTATGACGAGAGCAATGATCGTTTCCGTGCTTTGGAGAATTGCGGGCAGTCCCGACACTGAAGGAGATAATCCCTTTGTTGACCTTGAAGAAAATCAGACATGGTATCATAACGCGGTTATTTGGGCATATGAAAACGGAATAGTATCGGGAACCGGTGCCGAAACCTTCTCGCCTACAGGTGCTGTCACCCGTGAGCAAATGGCAACGTTCTTATACAGATACGCGTGCCACGTGGGAGTTGACACCTCAAATAAAGCTGATCTGTCCGTGTTCCCCGATGAGTCCTCCGTAGGCTCATGGGCAAAGGACGCGCTCTCATGGGCAAACAGCGAGGGGCTTATAACAGGTGCAAAGGGAAATGACGGTATAACAAGACTTATGCCTCAGGGAAATGCTACTCGCGAACAGGTCGCAACCATTCTTATGCGCTTCTGTTTAGCCTTTGATTCTTGAGGTTGAATCTCGTGCATTAAAAACACAAAAACAAAGAAATCTGCCGCGTATCTCGGCAGATTTCTTTGTTTTATTATCAGTGATACTTGGGGAGGTAGTCTCCGTGAGCCTCGATAAGCTCGTCTACCATCTTCTTGATGGTGTCTATGTCAAGCTCGCTTCCCGTGTGGGGGTCAAGCATGGCAGCCTGATAGATGTGCTCACGTTTGAGTGTACGAGCCGCCTCGATGGTGAGAAGCTGAACGTTGATGTTGGTCATGTTCATCGCCGCGCACTGTACGGGGAGAGCTCCGACGTAGGTGGGATTGATGCCGTTGCCGTTTACAAGGCAGGGAACTTCCACACACGCCTCTGCGGGGAGATTTGTGATGATGTGATTCTTGTTAAGCACGTTACCGCCGATCTGGTAGGGAGTGTTCGTAACCATAGATTCCATGATCCATGACGCGTATTCGTGGCTTCTCTTGTGATCCTTCACGCCACTCTGCAGAATCTCTTCATATTCCCGCTTCCAGTGAGCCATTCCGTCGATACAGCGGCGGGGGTATTCGTCAAGGGGAATATTATACCTTTCGATAAGCTCCGGGTACTTACTCTTGATGTAGAACATATTGTACTCGGCGTTGTGCTCGCTTGATTCTGTGCAGTAGTAGCCGAAATTCTTGATGTAGTCAAGACGTACCTTGTTGTCAAACTCGGGGTCTGCAAGGTACTTGTCAACTCTCGCTTTGATCTCGGGGTAAAGGTCATTACCGTCCTTATCCTCGATCTTGAGGAGCCACGCCATGTGGTTGATACCTGCGATAAAGTCGCGGCAGCCTTCTACCTTGTCGTGCATATAGATGTCGGTGAGAAGGTCCTCGGAGCAGACCTGAACGCTGTGGCAAAGACCGACGGTCTTCACGGGAGTGAATCTCTGCATATATCCTGATACTATAGCCATGGGGTTTGTATAGTTAAGGAACCATGCATCGGGGCAGACCTCCTCGATGTCAGCGGCGAAGTCTTTGAGTACGTTTATGGTTCTGAGACCTCTCATGATACCGCCGATGCCGAGGGTGTCACCGATAGTCTGACGGAGGCCGTATTTCTTCGGAACCTCGAAGTCGATGATGGTGCAGGGATCGTAAAGTCCTACCTGAATAGCGTTTACGACGAAGTTTGCGCCACGGAGTGCTTCCTTGCGGTTTTCCACACCCAGATAACATTCTATCTTGCCGTAGCCGCCCTTTGCCTTCTGAATCGCTTCAAGAATAGTGCGGCTTTCCTCAAGACGCTGACCGTCAATATCGTAAAGTGCAAAAGTGCTGTCACGAAGTGCCTCTGAGCAAAGACAGTCTCCGATAACGTTACGGACAAACACAGTGCTTCCCGCACCCATAAATGTGATTTTCATTGTGATAGTCTCCTTTTATAAATAGTGATAATAATAAAAAGTCAGATCATCTTACTGCAGATGATAGTTTTACTGATTGTATGCTTTTCTGAGTACGGTGTAGAAGTCGGACATAACGATCCAGCGTCTGAAGTCACTCGTCATGATCATGCGGCGGTCAAGGTCGAATCCCTTCCGCCAGAAGCCGTCGGGATCGATGGTCCTTGCGGGAACTACCTTAAGGACTGCGCCCTTCTGACCGAGACGGAGAATGGAAACAGCACCAACGTCCCAGATGATTCTTGATTTGCAGTTGCATGAACCGTCACTCTTGAAAAGACTTCCCTCTTCTCTCTCAAAGAGCTCACAGAGGTAGTTGCCGATCTCGCCTGCCTGATCTTTGAGGTAGAAGTTAAGCTCGGTATTTGTGGTGTAAAGTCTCTCGGTACCGCCCATTGCGGGAAGGACGATCACGGGAACACCGCACTCGAAGATGACTCTCGCCGCGATTCGGTCCTGAGCGAGGTTATATTCGTTGCAGTCGCCGTTTTCGTAATCGAATGCGTTGGCGCCGATCATGAGAACGACCATTTTGTCCTTTATTGACGGGTCCATCACCAGGGCGGACGCTACGTTTGTGAAGCATCCGATAACGGCAACGTAAACGATGCCGTCGGTCTCCCTTACGATTCTGACGATATTCTCAGCCGCTTCGCTGACAACGGGCACGTCAAGGTCCTCCATGTACGCGCCTGAGCCGCGGTAGCAGGGAATGTTCAGCTTGCCCTCGGGGTCAACCATGTCCCGCACCTTTACCATTTCATGGTAGCTCTTTTCAGCACCTTCGGCAGGGGTGTCGGCGTGATCGTTGACAAAGGGCGCCGCGCTGAGAGCGAGAAGACGTATGTCATCGGCGAGCATTGCGTATGCGATGGCAAACTGATCGTCCACCTCGTTAGCCGTGTCTGTGTCAAGGATGAGATTCTTGACGGAATTCGATTCAATATCCTCAAGTATCTTGTTCATGCTGTAATTGTGGTACATTTTTACTGTCCTCCGTGGATCAACTGAAATTGATGATACTTCTTTAATGTCTGCCTATCATCTCATAGGGAATATACGGAACTTTTGTGATCTTGCTCTCGTCAACGTCGTCTATGATGGTGTAATTTCCGAGAGTGGGATTTACAAAGAGATAATTCTCCTCGTTGTCGAAAATCGGGTTGTTTTCAACGGTACTGAATTTGGAGTAGTAGGGCTCGTCTACCTGGTGGTTGTCGCTGCGCGGTCCGACGAAGCTGTAGTTGTTGATGACCACGTTGTATGAGGGGTTGGCACCGCAGTCTATGTCGTTCTCAATATCAGCCCAGTTGGTATTGATCTTAAGAGCCTCGGGCCACTTTTCCTCCCAGAGCTTATACTCGTCAGTACCGGGCTTAGGCTTGTTACCGAGAGAATTTGCGTGGTAGGTCTCAAGAGTTCCTGTGGGATTACCGTTTTCGTCAAACATTGTGACGTACTTTGCGCCGAGGGAGAGCATGGTACCGTCATGCTTGTCGGTCTTTACAAATACGTTTTCGTAAACGTCGTTGTTTCTTCCGCCATTGATACGGACACCGTTGGAAGCCGCGCCGTAGAAGAGGTTACCGTATACCTCCTGATTGGAAAGGCCGTCGTCAAGGTAGATAAACATACCTGCGGTGCCGTCGGGTGCGGAGAACACGTTGTATCTGATAACACCGCCAACCTGGAACCAGGAAGCACCGTTGTAGATATAACCCTTGTCGCTTCCGTCCATACAGCAGTTTTCCATGAAGTTATATTCGATGATCATGGGACAATCGGAGTAGTAGATGGCGGAGTCTTCCATATTATATATCTCGTTATGGGAAACTTCCTTAACGCCGGAGGCTGAAATACCGGAATATCCGTTTGTGATGAGGTTGTTTGTAACCATGAGGTTGCTTCCGAACGTGAAGATACCCTCGCCTGTGAAGAGGTCGATCTCACAGCCCTCAACCACGCATCCGTCGCCGTTAAGGTGGATACCTCTGCCGTTTACGGCGTAGATGCTAAGATTCTTGAGATTTACGTACTTTGAAACGTGGGAGGTGCGGATAGCGGTCTCGGTGCAGTATTTGAAGGTGAAGCCGTCGAAGGTGAGGTAATTTGCGCCGACATTGTAGCCGTCACCCACGGAGATGAACTGACCGCCCGTTGAAATGCTGTACACGTCGGCGGGAACGTCACCGTAAACGTAGAGACACATGGTATCTGCGTTGAGATAGAACTCGTACTTGGTGTCAAGCTCTTCGGAAACGTTGCAGAACTGGTGCATCTTGGAGCTCCAGTAAGCCGCATCGTCCTCGGGGAATACCTTGTCGCCCATGGCAAATGTCATGATGAGATTTGTCTTGTCAAAGGTGAGCACGGGGAATACGCTGAACTCGAAATCGTAGATTATCTGACCTTCAATGGTAACACCGTCAAGGGTGTGCCATGACTCAAGTCTTTCTCTGAGGAATTCGGGGAACTTGAGCGCGTCGTCGGCATACTTTGAAACCATGGTGTTCATGGTAGTACCGTTGGGCCAACGTGCGGACTGCATAAGGTTACCGTCTGTCATAACGATAGCTCGCTTCAAGGCATCGGCGGTGATGATGCCGTCGACGTTCATTTTCCGGATCTTGCTGTGATTTTCCTCGGGGAAGAGGTAGTAGTCACTGCTGTCGATGGGCTTGAAATCAGATCCCTTGAGATCGATTCCGTTCTGGAATACCACGTCACCGTCGCCGTATACGCAGTAGGTGATGGGGCAGGACTCGGTGCCCGAATCGGATTTGTCGAAGCTGATGTTAAGGTTTCCGTAATTACCTGCCTTGAAAGCAACCACAACGCCGTCCTTGGCGCTATCCTTAAGCTGTCGCACCTTTGCTTTGGCAGCTTCAAAGGTTGCAAGGGGTTTTGCCAGTGTTCCGGGGTTCGCGTCGTTTCCGTCAACTGCAACGTAGACGTCGGCATCATTTATGAGAGTGCGAACCGGCTCTGTGAAATGGCTTTGCGGCTTCGGTGCGGAGTATACGTGGAGATAATCGAAGTCCGTTGTCTTAAAGCGCTTGATAATGGTGGCAAACTCGGCTCTAACCGCCTTATCCGTGGGGGAAAGGGTCACTGTGCCGTTTGTGCCCTTACCTGTGATAAGACCAACGCCTACAGCCCATTTTACAGCGTCGTTTGCCCAGTCGGCAACACTTGACACATCGGGATATGCGGATATATCAGCCGCCTTCTTGGTGGTGTCAACGTACTTGAAGTCCGCGTAACGCTTGAACATGGTTGCAAGCTCCTGACGGGTGATGTCGCGGTCGGGGGAGAAGTAGGGTTCGTCCCACTCGTTGGTTCCCGTACCGTTTACTATGCCGTTGGCGTAAGCCCATTCAGCGGCGGCAGCGTAATACTGTCCCTCCTTGACGTCAAGGAAGGTGCCTTTGAAATCAGTCTTCGGTGAGCCGTTGTCGCGGTAAAGAACGGTTACTACCATGCCGCGGGTAAGGCTCATGTTGGGAGCGAAGCTTGAGCCGTCGCCCACACCGTTCATAAGGCCTGCATCAACAACGAATTCGATGGCTTCCGTTGCCCAGTGTCCCTCAGTGTCGTTGAAGGGGAGCGCCGCTGTGGCGGTAATGCCTGAGCTGAAAACAGCGAGAAGCATCAAAACTGCGAGAAAAAGTGATATGAGTTTCGTTCTTTTCATGTTTTTATCTCCTTGTTTGTACTTTTTTAGTCAAGAATTCCGTCTTCGAGACCTTTTTTCATAAGAGGGGGATTGTCATGGCGGGACTCGATTTCAATAACACGTCTCTCGTCTCCTGCGCGGACGATGCCCATCATGACTTCAAGAGCGTGATATGTCATCTTGTAGCTTGCTCTTGCTTCTCTGCCGTCGCGGATGGCGTTACACATATCGCAAAGTCCGAGAGCGCGTGCGTCGAAGTCGTAGCCGAAACGAACGGGGTGAATTTCAGGCTCACGTCCGCCGCCTCGGGAGATCTTGACGGGATCGCAGAAATTGTTGGGGTCGGGAACGATCATGGTACCCTCGGAACCGTAGATTTCGATTCTGTTACAGAAATCCGTGGAGAATGTGTCAAAGGTGGTGAGAAGGTGGGCTACCGCCCCGTTTTCAAATTCCATCAGAGCATTGACGTGGGTAGGAACATCAACGGTGATGATCTGCCCGTACTTCTCTTCGCTTGTGATGGTGCGTGTGGGGTAGGTCGTGCGGTTTACCGCCTGTACGCTTTTTACACTGCCCAAAAGCGTGATAAATGCGGTAACGTAGTAGGGGCCCATGTCAAGAAGGGGACCGCCGCCTCTCTTATAGTAAAATTCGGGGTCTCGGTGCCAGCTTTCGTGTCCTCGGCACTTCATGTGACCGCATCCGCCGACGAGAGTACCGATGGCACCCTCTTCGATCAGCTCACGGGCAGTCTGGATAGCCGCGCCCATAAAGGTGTCGGGGGCACCGCCCAGGTAAAGACCGCGCTCAAGGGCTAATTCCACAAGCTCACGTCCGCGTTCGAGAGTGGAGGCGAGAGGCTTTTCGCTGTAAACGTGCTTTCCCGCTAAAAGTGCCGCCTTTGTTACCTCGTAATGCTCATCGGGACGGGTGATGTTCAGCACCACGTCAACCGTAGGATCGGCGAAGATCTCGTACATATCGTTGTAGATCTTAAAGGGGCCGAACTCTTTAGATCTGCGTTCTGCTCTCTCTCTGATGAGGTCGCATATGCCTGCGATCTCAACTTCCTTGAACACTTTTGTGAGGTTTTCGAGATAGATTCCGCTGATGGAGCCTGTACCCACAAAAGCAATTCTGATTTTCCTTTTACTCATTTCAAATATATTCCTTATTGTGATAATTTTTTGTGTCAAAACCCCTGACGGAGAGATTTTGACGTACTTTGCAATTCAAGTAGATTATAACAAAAATATATTTAATATTCAAGATAAAAAACGAAACTTATTAGTCTTAAAAGTTACTTTTTTATAAGTAAATAAATAAAGGCTCACTCTGCAAAACATACAAAGTGAGCCCTTATAGTACTAAATTAGTTATAAAACGAAGTTTTTGTGGAAACGGGCGAACATGGTGGCAGTTTCGCATCTCTGGGCGCTGTCAAGGGGAGCGAGGGTCACGTTTCCGCCTGCGGATTTACCTGTGATGATTCCAACTCCGTTTGCCCAGGACACAGCCTCGGCAAAGCCTGCGTAGGGACTGATTTTACCCGAGTCGGGGAAAGCCGAAAGCTCAGCGCCCGCTGCCATTTCCTCACCCTTGTAGTCCTTCATGTATCTGTAGAGGAACACCGCAACCTGCTCACGGGTCACGAGAGCATCGGGAGAGAAGGTGGTAGCGGAAGATCCGGTCGTAACGCCGTTTTCGTATGCCCAAATCACGGCATCGGCGTACCACGCGTCCTCCTTGACGTCGGTGAAAATGGGCTTGTAGGTGACCTCAGGTCTGCCCTCCATGTTGTAGAGAAGCTGAACGATCATGGCGCGGGAGGTGTTGGCGGTGGGGGAGAAGGTTGTACTTGACGTACCGTTCATAAGAGAGTTTGCGTAAGCGTAAAGAGTGTTCTGATAGAACCAGTCGCCCGACTTTACGTCGGTGAAAGCGAATGTGTTAAGGGAGTCGTTTCTGCCCTCGTAAGCGCTCTTTACCGCAGCGTCATCCATAACGCCCGAGTATACTCTGAAGTATGCTATCTTTGAGCTGCTTGCCATTCTGAAATGCTCAAAGGCGCCGCGGCGTCTTCCGCCAAGGTCAAAGAAGTAATATTCGGGAAGGGACGTGTCGTCGAAAGGCACTTCAAGTCCGCCGGCTGCCTTTCCCGTTGCCGCAAGCTCGCCGTTAAGGTAAACTCTCACGTCACGGCTGTCGTAGGTTACAGTCATATGTACCCATTCGTTGTAGTTCACGGGAGCATTACATATCGTCTGTGTGCCCTCAAGCATGGTGTTGAGTCTGACGTAGGTCTCGCCGTCCTGGATACCGAAGGATATGCTTGTAAACTGAGAGTTTCCGAATATCTCCTGTGTATCAAGAAGTCTTCTTACGTTGACGTAGGTTTCGATGGTACAGCCGTACTGTATCTGAGAAAATTCGTCCATGCCGAAAGCATAACGCTGAGTGGAGAAGCCTTTTGTCGTGAGTACCGTCTTGCCGATAGTCTCGTCATAGTCTACGGAGAAGAATTTTGTGTCAAAATCACTTGCGTGTCCCATAATATCATCATAAACACCGATGGATGGGTCAATGTTGTAGAGAAGCTTTGTGTCACGGTTTACGGGGCGCGTACCCACGTTTATCTTGCCAGATGACTTAAGCGGCTCGGCACTCGTCATACCGTAGTGATTAACTGCTGTAACTTCAAATCTGTATTCTGTGTCCCATTCAAGTCCGTGGAAAGCCACCTTCATGTAGTCAAGGTCCGATTTGTCGTCGGCAACGGTCAGTGAAATGGTGTCCCCATTACCGTCTGCGGGGATAGCCTTCACGTAATACCCCGCCACGGAGTCGTAATTATACTTCGTTTTCGTGGTTGCCTTGGGGAAGGTAAGCTCAGCAGCGGAGTAGTTACCCATGTCGCGGATGGTGATGTCGTCACCCTTGACGAAGTAAGGTGCCGCTGCATTTGAGCCGTAGGAGGTAGCCGTGGGTGTGGACAGATATTTGAAATCTTCCGCAGTGTCAGAGGCGTCGAGGATAAATTCTTCATCCTCGAAGGCGATCTTTCCGTGCTCTATGTCAAGGCGGTAAACTCTCGTGGTGTTGTCACTCATAACATCAAACATCACAGCAGAGGAGCCGTTGTGTTCTGACTGAATGAGAACAGAGCCGTTGATGTTGTCTCGGTAATATGCTCCCACCGTGCCGTCATTGATCTCTGTAAAGCCCTTTGACTGATCGATGAATTTCGGTGTAAAGGGACTGTCGTGGGTGTGTCCCGTAACCACGATAAGCTGAGGATACTTCTGCATAAGCTCTGTCATCCTCTCGTCAAATCCCGTGGGATGGGGAATGTGTGTTATAAGGAAGATGTGACCCTTATAGCCTGAACGGTCGATCTCTTCAAGCCAGCCCTTCAGGCCGTCATAGCTGTCCTTCAGAAATTCGCCTTCGGGAGAGGTATAGTCGTGGTCGTCAACTTTGTCGTTTACGGACAGCTTGATTAAGGGAACCTTATCCTCGATCCAGTAAAGACCGTCGGGATTCTGTCCCGTTTTTTCCATGAACAGGTCTGTTGCTTTGCTGACATTTGTATGGAACTCGTGGTTACCCATTGAGAGAATGGTAGTCTTTACGGGGGCAGCTGCGCCCGCACCGCTGAGGGTAAATCCGTCTCTTTCCACGGTAAGCTCCTTGGTGTTTTCGGATACCACCTTCATCAGCGTGTCATACTGTCCGTCTTCACCTGTATTTGTAAGGTCTCCCGCGAGAATGAGGGCATCCGCGCCGCCGAGCTTGCCGATGAATTCGTATGCGGAGGTGAGCTTTTCATCTCCGAAATTGTTACCTACGTGAGCATCACTTGCTACAACGAAGCGCGCTACAACGTCACTTCCCCTTTTCAGCGGGGTGACTTTGTCATAGGACTCGGGAAGCCATGCCGAGCCGACTGTACTGCCGATAATGGAGAGTAACATTCCCGCCGTTATTGTGGCAGAGAGGATTTTTCTGAGTCTGATTTTGAATTGTTTCATTGATCTATTTCTCCTTAATGATCAAACAACGAAGCTTCTGTGGAAACGGGCGAACATGGTGGCAGTTTCGCATCTCTGGGCGCTGTCAAGGGGAGCGAGAGTTACGCTTGTGCCTGCTGCTTTACCCGTGATGATTCCAACTCCGTTTGCCCAGGACACAGCCTCGGCAAAGCCTGCGTAGGGACTGATCTTACCTGCATCGGGGAAAGCGGAAAGATCCGCGCCCTCTTCCATTTCCTCACCCTTGTAGTCCTTCATGTATCTGTAGAGGAACACCGCAACCTGCTCGCGTGTCACGAGAGCATCGGGAGAGAAGGTGGTAGCGGAAGATCCGGTCGTAACGCCGTTTTCGTATGCCCAAATCACGGCATCGGTGTACCACGCGTCCTCCTTGACGTCGGTGAAAATGGGCTTGTAGGTGACCTCGGGTCTGCCCTCCATGTTGTAGAGAAGCTGAACGATCATGGCGCGGGAGGTGTTGGTGGTGGGGGAGAAAAGGGAGCCTCCCGTACCGTTCATCAGACCGTTCGAAGCGGCGTAGATCACCGTGTCAAAGTACCAGTCTTCACGCGACACGTCAGTGAAGGGATTACCGGCAGTAAAGGTTTTCTTTGACGTGATGGGTCGGCTTGCCTTGGAGTATGTGTTGTGGGCAGAGACCGTTACGGAATAATCTGCATAAGGGGTCAGTCCCTCAACCACTGCGGTAAATTTTTCACCTGCGGTGGGATAGTACAGATCATTTACCACGTCTACGGTCACGTTCTGCGCACCCTCGGTTTTGCTCTTTAATACAATGGTGTAGTGATCTACGTAGTCATAATTCTTTTCCGTTGCGGGCACTGCTCTTGTGAAGGAAATTACAAGAGAAGTGGGAGTTGAGCCGCCCACTGCAGTGATGAGTGAGTCCTCGGGGAAGGCGGGACGAGAATTTGCACCTGCGTATCCTTTGCTCAGTCCCGCAAAGTAGATGAAATCCTCTGCCGTATCCTTTGAGTCAAGCACCCATTCTTCATTTTCATAGATGATCCTGCCGTTTTCAAAGTCGACGCGGTAAAACTCGGTGGTACCGTCGGACTTTACGTCGAAGATCACAGCAGTCGAGCCGAGCTTTTCTTCGGTATACTCGCAGGAGTCAAAGTATTTACCGATCGTACCGCCCGTGATGCTTGTATAACCTGCGGATTGATCGATAAAGTTTGGATTGTAGGGATTCTCATGGGAGTGGCCCGAGTAGTGAATGATCTGCGGATATTTACTGAGAAGCTCTTTTATTTCGGTGCCGAAGGGATCCTCAAATACCGATCCCACTACCGTATTTTTAACGGGGATGTGGGTTACAAGGAAGATATGACCCGTGTAGTCTTTTGAGTCTATGCTGTTAAGGGAGCTTTGGAGAAAAGCAAGCTTTGAAGCATAGGTTGCGGTACTGTCGTGGGTAGTCATTGACAGCTTTATCACGGGCACCTTGCCCGCTATCCAGTAAAGGCCGTCGGGCTCCTGACCCGTCATTTCACGGAATCTTTCTTCAACGTCAACGCCTTCAGCCAAAAATTCGTGGTTACCGAGAAGGGCGATGGTAGTACCCACAGAAGTTCCCGAAGCGCTTCCCTTGAAGGAAGGAAGATCAACGGTGAGCTTTTCGGAGTTTGCCGATATGATACTCATAAGCTCACTGTATTCTTCGGTGAGACCGTTGTCCGTTATGTCACCTGCAATGATCAGCGCATCGGCACCGCCCAGTTTGTTTATGGAAGCGTAGGCATTACGAAGCTTGTCCGCGGCACCGTCATATCCGATGTGAGTGTCACTTCCGAGTACGATTCGTGCAATGACGTCATCTCCTCTCTCAATGGGAGTATAATCCGTGCTTTGAGGTGTCCACGCCCACACGTTTGCGGAAAAAGAAAGTAAAATTGCCGTGCATATAATTATAGATAATAGTTTTTTCATAGAAATCTCCATTCAGTTATCCGTTTATATCACCGAGATACCAAACGGTGTCCCGGTGATATTTGAATCAGAAAAAGCTTCTGTGGAAACGTGCGAACATGGTGGCAGTTTCGCATCTCTGGGCGCTGTCAAGGGGAGCGAGGATCACGTTTCCGCCTGCGGATTTACCTGTGATGATTCCAACTCCGTTTGCCCAGGACACAGCCTCGGCAAAGCCTGCGTAGGGACTGATCTTACTCGAATCGGGGAAAGCGGAAAGCTCTGCGCCCTCTGCCATTTCCTCGCCCTTGTAGTCTTTAAGGTATCTGTAAAGGAACACCGCAACCTGCTCACGGGTCACGAGAGCATCGGGAGAGAAGGTTGTGTCAGACGAGCCTGTGGTAACGCCGTTTTCGTATGCCCAAATCACGGCATCGGCGTACCATGCGTCCTCCTTGACGTCGGTGAAAATGGGCTTGTAGGTGACCTCGGGTCTGCCCTCCATGTTGTAGAGAAGCTGAACGATCATGGCGCGGGAGGTGTTGGCGGTGGGGGAGAAGGTACTGTCGGATGTACCGTTCATCAGTCCGTTTTCGTAAGCGTATCTTACGGTATCGGTGTACCAGTCGTCTTCGGATACGTCTTCAAAGGGAAGGATTACGTTGGGCTTTACAGCATCACTGTACAGCAGAGCAACTTCACTTTCATCCATGGGACCGCTGTAAAGTCTGAAACGGTTGACCTTTGAGCCCTTCTTAAGAAGCAGGCTTTCTCCCGAGTGAGCGCGTCCGCCAATGTGGAGGATATAGTCTGTCTCTTCACTGCTTTCGGTATACTCACGTGAAAGTCCGCCGCTGTGACGAGCACTTGCAGCAAGTTCCCCGTTGATGTACAGGTAAGCATCCTTGCTGTCGTATACAAGTACCGCGTGTACCCACTCGTTGGCTTTGATGGGTGCGGTAACGGGGAGTGTTTCACTTGTGTTGTTTACGTAAAGAAGAGTGCAAAGCTCGCCGTTCTGAACGTACATTTCAATTCCGAGAGAATTGAGGCAGCTTACGACAGTCTGCTTTGATTCTGCATCCACAAGCTTGAAATAAGTTTCAAAAGTCAAGCCGCCTCTTACAGCTTCCAGCTCATCATCGCCGATGGCATAGGAGTTTGTACGGAATTCGTTGAAGGTCACGGCATACTGACCGATGTCCTCGTTAAATTCTGCTTTGGCAACTCTTGAAATCTCGGCGGTATGACCGAAAGCATCTGCAGTCTTACCGTAGGAGTAGTCGATGTCATATATCATCTTAGCCTTTGTAAACACGGGCATTCCGACGTTTACGGTCTCCGCTGCTGTGATGGATTTACTGTTCACGCCGTAGCTTGTCTGTGCGTAAACGGTGATTTTGTATTCCTCATTCCAGTCAAGTCCATTAAGAGTAGCGGTTTGAGTCTCAGCTCTCTTATCCTCGGGACGGTAAGCATCGTTTACAACGTTTACCGTAACCGTGGTTCCTTCTCCGTCAACGGGAGTTGCCTTCACGCGGTAACGGCGGATATAGTCGTGGTTGTTTTCGGATGCGGGCACTGCGTTTGCACTAAAAGTAACGTCAACCGAGTCATAATCCCCGTTATCCTTCACGGTCACCCATGCATCTGCGGGGAATTTGGGAGCCTGTGACTTGAGTGTATAGGAATCGGGATTCGTCGCGTTATCCTTACTTGCGAAATATACGAAATCCTCGGGTTTATCGGAAGAGTCGAGGATCCATTCCTCGTGATCGTAGAGAAGTGTTCCTATCTGAAGGTCAACACGGTGGATCTCGGTAGTACCGTCGCTCTTCACGTCGAAGAGTATCACACCTGAGCCGAGGTGGTTTTCGTCCTCGTTGTAGTCTTCGCCTACGATACCGTCTGTAATCGAAGTGAAGCCGAGGCTCTGGTCGATGAAGCTTGCGTTGTTGATCATCTGATGAGAGTGGCCTGAGACGTGGATTATCTGAGGATACTGTCGGAGAAGCTCGATTGTCTCCTGAGCGAAAGGCTCGTTTTCCTCACCGGGGGCGCCGATGACTGTTCCGCCCGTCGCCATGTGAGACACGAAGAAGATGTGTCCTGTGTAGCCCTTCGATGTGATCTCTTCAAGTGACTCCTTAATAAAATCGTGCTTTGTAACGTAATTATCCTTATAGGTGGCGCTTGTCATTCCGATCTTGATTACGGGAACCTTGCCCGCTATCCAGTATAGCTTGTCGAGAGCCTGACCCGTGTACTCCTTAAAACGCTCGGGAGCCTTTGTCACGCTGTCGTAATATTCATGGTTACCCATTGCAAGGATCGTGGTGTCAACGGGAGCACCAAGTCCTGCACCGGTCATGGTAAAGCCTTCATTATCAACAGTCAGAGTTTTTGTGTTGGAAGTTACGATACGCATAAGCTCCTCGTACTGAGCAATACGTCCGTTATCGGTCAGGTCACCTGCAAGGATGAAGGCATCTGCGCCTCCAAGCTGACCGATGGCGTTGTAGGCGTTTTCGAGTTTCGGGGATGCGTTTACGTCACCGATGTGAACATCACTTCCGATGGCGATCCTTGCAACAACATTGCTGTCACGGGGAATCGGGTCATACTTCGAGTTTGCAGGTTCCCACGTAAACTGAGCCGCATCCATTGCGAGGACGGAAACGGCAAGGGATAGTGTCATTACGACACATAAGATGAGGGATGTGATTTTTTTCATGATTTTTTCCTCCGATTATTCTTGGACTTTGTTTTCGGTCACATTTTGACAGTTATATTTTATACTTATTATATCCGAATGTCAAGTTTTATTGTGAAAAAGCGGAATTTTTAATCGCATTCAAGCATTTGACAATGTACAATTTGACAAACTTGGTTAAATGCTACAAAAACGCAAGACGGGAATTGTTTGATATGACGGATGTTTTTTTGAAAGCTTTTCTTTACTTTGATTTTGAAAAATGTTATAATTATTTCGGGAGTACAGAATGATTTTTAATTAATATAAAGGAAGGAAAAACCATGAAAAAAAGTATTGTTTTTCTATTTTTTGCCATAGCACTGTTGCTTGCGCTTACCTTCGCATCGTCTGTGGTAACAGCAAACGGCGAGATGCCGTTTTCCGACGTTCGTGAGGACGCGTGGTATTACTCCTACGTTGAAGACGTATATGATGCAGGCATCATGAAGGGTAAATCAGATAAAGTGTTTGATCCCGAAGGTGTTGTAACGAGGGCAGAATTCGTTACAGCCATGGCACGTATTGCGGAAGCTGACACAGAAGGACTTGAAGATAAAATTTCATCCTTCCCCGATGCTGACGTTAATGCCTGGTACGCGCCGTATATGGGTTGGGCGGTAGACGTAGGACTGCTCAAGGGTCAGGGCGACGGACGTCTCGCGCCTTCGGCAAATCTCACGAGAGCAGAGCTTGTCACTTTCATGGACAGACTGATGACCTATCTTGACGTCACTCTCATTCCCGATGAGTCAGCCCCCGAAAAGTTCTCCGACGTGAAGGCAGGACAGTATTACACCGAGCCTGTGGAGGCTCTCCGTAAAACGGGACTCATCAATGGTGACGGAACGGGTAAATTCAATCCCGCGGACACATCGCAGAGACATTCCATGGCGGCTATCATATCACGTTTTATAGAAAAGAGAGCTGCGGCAGATCCCTATAAAGATGACCTTGCAGTTATCAACATCGTAACCGAAACCGGTCGCGACGTTGAATCAAAGGAAAACTACATCCGCGCATCATTTACGCTTACCGATGACGACGGACGTGCTATTGACGAAGGGTCCATGCGCATCCGCGGACGCGGTAACTCCACGTGGATGATGGAAAAGAAGTCCTACCGCCTTAAGTTTGACGATAACATCTGTCTCATGAGTAAGAGTTCTGGCGGTGACACAGAAAACAAGGACTGGACACTTCTCGCAAATCACTGTGACAAGAGCCTTATCAGAAACCACATGGCAGAATCTCTCGGACGTGAGCTTGACGGTATTCCGTGGGCGCCTTACACCGAGCTGGTTCACGTATATCTCAACGGCGAATACCATGGCGTATATATGCTCTGCGAGCAGGTTGAGGTCGGTGATCAGAGAGTAGACATCGAGGACGGTGAAAAGGACGATATCGGTATCCTCATTGAGCTTGACAACTATGCCGAGGAAGAGGGAGAATATCTTATCGACTACGTAAACATTGGCGGTAAGATGTACTCTATCAAGAG